>NZ_JBFAIV010000042.1:0-63983 GCF_040654875.1 Streptomyces sp. NPDC050610
GTACAGTGCGGTCAGCAGGGCGTCCAGGTTGTTCGTCACACAACGATCTTGGACGCCCTGTCTGCGTTCCCGGACACACCGTCAGCATTCGGAATAACTCGTCTAGTCGGGGAGCCGCCGCCCGTGCGTATCCCGGCGGTGGAGTGGGCGGCCTGGCTGGCCGACGAGGCGGTGCGGGCCCGCTACTGGGCCAAGGTCCACCGCACGTCTTCGACGTCGGGCTGCTGGTTCTTCTTCGGCGGCATCTCCAGTACGGGCCACGCGAGTTTCCGGGCGGCGTCACTGCCCGGCCGGACCCGGCGCGGCACGGTGCCAGGCCATTTGTACGGCTACCAGCTCGCGCACGGAGTGATCCCGCGCCTCGGCTGGGACCACGAGAGCCCGACCGTCTGCCACACCTGTGACAACCACTCGTGCCAGCAGCCGACACACCTTCGCCTCGGAACGCCGAAGCAGAACCGGGCGGAATGGCTGGCCCGGCGCCGGGACCCGGGCAGCCCGCTGGCCGACCTGCGCGGTCCAGCCGGCCGCTCGCGGGCGATCGGCGCCGCGATACGAGCCGGACGCGCGGGCGGCAAGTCCGAAGCGGAGATCACCCGTCGGGTTCAGACGGTGATCTCCGCGGGGCGCCCTCTGAGCCTCTGGTGATCACAAACCGCGAACCAGCCATCCGCCCTCGAACCGGAAAGGATCAATAGGGATGAGCGACGACTACCCCTTCTACGAGCCCTTCGGGCCGGACTACGTGCGCCCGTCGCCGGCCGACTGCCCGCACTGCCCGTGCCACACCCTCCGCGTCTGTGAGGGTTTCCAGTGGCACCGCGCCGAGCGGCCGGTTTACAGCGACGGCAGTGCGTACGACGAGCCGTGCCCCTGCGAGAAGGCCGCGGCTCAGCCGGAGGACCGCACCGTGCTGATCGAGCTGGACGGCATCCCAATCGGCGGAAGGCCCCCGGGTTCCGCTTGTTCCCTTCAGGGTCCGTGAACAGCAGCGCATCTTTAGCAAGACGCTTGGCGCGGCTCCGAAGTGTCTGGTCAACCTCGTACAGGGTCCTCGCATGCGCGGGGACCACTCGTCCCTTTAGGGGAGCGTCTGCGCGAGCCGGGAAAAGCCCCGCGTCCACGAGCACGGAGTCATGATGCCCCATGTCGGGTCCAGCCCCGCGTGCGCGGGGACCACTTGGTCGGCAGGCACAGGATGTCGGAGGCCCTGGGTCCGGCCCCGCGTGCGCGGGGACCACGTCGGGGTCGGCGGGCCGGTGCCAGTGGTCGAGGGTCCAGCCCCGCGTGCGCGGGGACCACATCCGCACCCCCACCGTGGTCGCCTGACGGCCGGGTCCAGCCCCGCGTGCGCGGGGACCACGACGTCTACGACACCCCCGCACACACCCTGATGGGTCCAGCCCCGCGTGCGCGGGGACCACATCGCGTCGACCACCCCGAAGCCGCGGACCGAGGGTCCAGCCCCGCGTGCGCGGGGACCACCGTGACGCAGCCGACGTGAACGCGGCGCCCTCGGGTCCAGCCCCGCGTGCGCGGGGACCACGCCTGGCGGTCGAGACGGTCGCGCTCCTGCGTGGGTCCAGCCCCGCGTGCGCGGGGACCACGAGCAGCCTGACCGGGACACGGTGAGCGACTCCGGTCCAGCCCCGCGTGCGCGGGGACCACACCGGCAACGGGGCATGTTGCTGGCGGTCCGGGGGTCCAGCCCCGCGTGCGCGGGGACCACGGTTTCCTCGCTGGCCGTCCCCGTGTCGGTGGGGGTCCAGCCCCGCGTGCGCGGGGACCACCGTCCGCCGCGCGGACGGCGCTGCGGCTTTCGGGGTCCAGCCCCGCGTGCGCGGGGACCACGCAATTATCATCGGCCGCAAAGAGGGCGTCTGGGGTCCAGCCCCGCGTGCGCGGGGACCACAGGCGCCGACCTGCAGTTTCATTTCACGGGAGGCCGGATTTTACCCACTACGGCAGACTCCGACATTTGCCGCATTGCACTCCTAGAGTGACCTCGCGCCGGCGGTTCACAGGTCTTGGCGGTCAGACCGATACAGTGACGGGTGGAAGGGTAGCGCCATGCGCCACCCGGGGAATTGACGCCGACCGCTCCGCAACCCTCCGGAGGGGTTCACGCCCCGAACAGCCCCCATCCACACGAACGAGTGCGGCTCCGCGTGAGGGGCCTACCAGGAGTAGCTACTGTCATCTTCTGCGGCCAGCCTCAAACCGTGGAGTATGGATTGGTCCCCGCACACGCGGGGCTGTCCCGTGGGGAGGTGACGACCCTGGGTGATCCCCGCGTACGCGGGGCTTTCTCCGCACCCCGGTCGACGCCCGCAAGCCTTACATCTCGCTCCGTCCGTGCGGGATGGTTTTCACCTCGTGCAGCCGGGCTTCCTGCGCACCGGAAACGCCCCGCACGTACAGCGCTTCCATCGGAAGCGAACCTGCTGACGGGGCCCAGGCAAGCCCCTTGTGTGCCCCCGGGGGCTCCTGCCCGCGTCGCCTGACAGCCCTTCGGCGATGTGGCTGATGATGTCAACGCGTTCGGGATTGGTTCGCATGGGACGCATCGGCAGGCAAGGGCACTGTCCGGGAGGACCGCGAAAGCGCCTGGGAAGCAACCAGGTTGGGACGACGGCGATGCCAGTGAGGGTGTGCATCGAGTTACAGGACGAGAGCGAACTGGGGAGGTAAAGATTCACCCGCCACCCTGCAACTACCGTTTCACGCAGGGGACTTCAGGTGCGCTACGATCCCCATCCGCCGCTCCAGAGCGGGTCTTCACGCCAACGCGCGTGAGGCCCGCTCCCTCCTCGTAGTGGCGAGGAGAGGCGGGCCCCAGCATGTCCCTAACCCAACACAGGAACGCGAGGAGCTTACCAATGCGCCCTCCCACCCCACTTGACCGCACCCTCGAACGACCCCCGGCCGCCAGCGCGATCGGGCTGGTCGTCACTTCCCTCACCGTCGCCCCGGCTACGCCATCGCCGCAAGCGCCATGGCTGTGGGGAGCGGTCGTGGTCATGGTCGTAGTGCTCGTACTGGTCGACTCCAGGTTCTCGACGCGCCGAGCTTGACCCGAGCGGCAGGGCCGGGCGACGTCGGAGTTGTCCGATGTCGCCCGGCCAGCTTGGAACCGTGCCCCCCTACACCGGTTCCGGGCACCGCGAGAAGGCTTTTGGCGTATCGGCTCCGATGGAGGGTTCGGGATGTCTGATGCTTCTATGAGTGTGGCGGCTGAGGCCCGTTCCTCGGCGTTTCAGGGGTTGCCCTCGGCGGCGCGAGTGGCGTGGGCGAAGCACGACCGTAAGACGGAGGGCTGGCTTCCGTTGTGGCGGCACATGGCTGACAGTGCGGCTGTGGCTGGGGAGTTGTGGGAGCGCTGGGCGCCCCGGTCGGTCAGGGGGCTGGTGGCTGACGCTTTGCCGGGCGCGGAGGGAGATGCTCTTCGGCTGGTGCGGTTCCTCGCAGGGGTGCACGACGTCGGGAAGGCCACGCCCGCCTTCGCCTGCCAGGTCGAATCTCTTGCTGTAGGCATGCGGGACGCCGGGCTCGACATGTTGACCATGAAGGAGTACGGGACGGACCGTCGTCTGGCGCCGCATGGGCTTGCCGGGCAGTTGTTGTTGCAGGAGTGGCTGGAGGAACGGTTCGGGCTCGCGGGCCGGGTGGCAGGGCAGTTCGCGGTTGTTGTGGGTGGGCATCATGGGGTACCGCCGGAGCATCAGCACATTCACGATCTCCAGCTTCGCCCTCATCTCCTGCGGCATCCCGGCGCGACTGAACAACGGTGGCGCGAAGTGCAGTTCGCGCTGATGGACGCGTGCGCGCAAGCCGCCGGGGTGACGGACCGGTTCGCGCAGTGGGCGGGGGTGCGGCTGCCGCAGACGGCGCAGGTGCTGCTGTCCTCGGTGGTGATCGTCTCCGACTGGATCGCCAGTGCGCCGGAGCTCTTCCCGTACGACCCGCAGCCGTGGCAGCCGGCCGGTGCGGTCGGGGAACAGCGTCGGCTGCGGGCCGCCTGGGTAGGGCTGGACCTGCCGGGACCATGGAAGCCGGAGATGCCGCAGGAGCCAGTGTCGGAGCTGTTCGCGGCGCGTTTCCCGCAGTTGCGAGGCTTCGAAGTGCGTCCGGTGCAGGTCGAGGCCGTAAGGGCGGCGCGCGCGATGCCCGAGCCGGGCCTGCTGGTGATCGAAGCACCCATGGGAGAGGGCAAGACGGAGGCCGCACTGGCCGCTTCGGAGGTACTCGCCGCGCGGTCGGGGGCGGGCGGGGTGCTGGTGGCGCTGCCGACGCGGGCGACCAGCGATGCGATGTTCGGCCGCTTGACGGGGTGGCTGGATGCGCTCCCGCGCGAGGAGGAGGATCCGCTCTCGGTCGTACTCGCGCATGCCAAGGCCGCCTTGAACGGCACGTGGAGCGGCATGCTGCGAGAAGGGCGGCGGGCCATCACCGCAGTCGATCCGGACGGGGAGGCCGAGGGTGCGGCCACCGGTGGCCGGCCGGCGGGGCTGCATGCGCACGCGTGGTTGCGGGGGCGGAAGAAGCAGCTCCTGGCGTCGTTCGCGGTGGGGACGATCGATCAGGTGCTGTTCGCCGGGCTGAAGAGCCGGCACCTGGCACTCCGGCACCTGGCAGTGGCCGGCAAGGTCGTGATCATTGACGAGGTGCACGCCTACGACGCGTACATGAGCCGGTATCTGGAGCGGGTGCTGGAGTGGCTGGCGGCCTACCGCGTACCCGTGGTCCTGCTGTCCGCGACGCTCCCGGCCGAGCGCCGACGCGCACTGGCCGCCGCGTACGCGGGGAAGTCCGGGGCCACGGGGGTCGAGACCGACGCCGACGCCTATCCCTTGGTGACTGCGGCGTCGCCGGGCTGCCAGACCGTGAGCGTACGTCCGCAGGCGGCCTCGGAGCGCCGCACCGAGGTGGTGGTGGAGCGGTTCGACGACGACGTGAGCAAGTTGGCCGACCGGTTGGAGGAGGAACTGGCCGACGGGGGCTGTGCGCTAGTCGTCCGCAACACGGTGGCCCGGGTGCTGGACGCGGCGGAGGTGCTGCGCGAGAGGTTCGGGGACGAGGCGGTGACGGTCGCGCACTCCCGTTTCCTGGCTGCTGACCGGGCGGCGAAGGACGCGGACCTGGTGCGGCGGTTCGGGCCGGGCAGCGACGAACGCCCCAGTCGGCATGTGGTGGTGGCCAGCCAGGTGGTCGAGCAGTCGCTGGACGTCGACTTCGACGTGCTGGTCACCGACTTGGCACCGGTCGACCTGGTCCTGCAACGCATGGGACGGCTGCACCGGCACCCGAGGTCTCGCCCAGCCCGGCTGCGCCAGGCACGGTGCCTGATCACCGGAGTAGACGACTGGCAGGCCGCGCCTCCCCTCCCCGTCAAGGGCTCACAGGCGGTCTACGAGGGCGCTTTCACGCTGCTGGCCTCGCTCGCCGTGCTCGGCCCGTACCTGGACGGCGCGCCCCTGTGCCTGCCGACCGACATCAGCCCGCTGGTGCAGCGGGCCTACGGCACTGATCTCGCGGTACCGCAGCCGTGGGCACAGGCGCTGGAGGAGGCGCGGGCAGTCCACACGAAGATGCTGGGCAGCAAGCGGGAGAAGGCGGAGGGCTTTCTCCTGGGGCCGGTACGGCGGGCTGGACGGCCGGTGTACGGGTGGCTGGAAGCACAGGCCGGGGACACCGACGACACCGGTAAGGGCCGGGCGCAGGTACGCGACACCGAGGAATCCCTGGAGGTCCTCGTCGTCCAGCGCCGCGCGGACGGGAACCTGACCACCGTGCCGTGGCTGCCCGACGATACGGAAGGTCCGCGGGCCGGTCTCGTCCTGCCCACTGACTTCCCGCCCGGGCGGCGCGCGGCAGAAGCGGTGGCGGCGAGTTCCCTCACCCTGCCCGCAACCTTCAGCAAGCCCTGGATGATCGACCCCACCATCGCTGAGCTGGAGACCTTGCTGGTCCCGGCCTGGCAGGTGAAGGAATGTCCGTGGCTGGACGGGGAGTTGCTTCTCGTCCTGGACGAGAAATGTCAGACCCACCTGTCAGGCTTCACTCTCCAGTACAGCCCCGTCGAAGGACTGCGGTACGAGCCCGCCGCACCATCTGATACCGACCCGCCGGCGGACGGCGAGCGGGTCTCGGCGGCGGGCGGCGAGGGCGATGGAGGGGACGGTCGGAGTGAGCAGACGAAGGACGAGGGTCGTGGTGCCGAGTGCGTTACGGAGCGGCGGAGTTGGCAGGGCGGTGCGGTGACCAGGGAGCGGCCGGCGGAGGTTGGTCCCGCCTCCTTCAATCTGGTCTCCGAGCCATGGCTGCCCGTACAGCGACAGGACGGGTCGGTGGAAGAGGTCTCTCTTACCGGGCTGTTCGCCGAGGCCGGAGAGATTCGCCGCATGGTGGGAGATCTGCCGACCCAGGAGATCGCTCTGCTGCGGCTGCTGCTGGCCATCGCCTACGACGCGTTGGCGGACGTCCACGGCGCCGCGTTCCCCGGCACGCTGGAGGACTGGGAGGAGCTGTGGCTGTCCGGCGATCCGTTCGCCGAGGTGCCCGCCTATCTCGAACGTCACCGTGACCGCTTCGACCTGTTCCATCCGGAGCAGCCCTTCTACCAGGTGGCCGGGCTGCGGACCGGCAAGGACGAGCTGGCTCCGCTCAGCCGCATCGTCACGGACGTCCCCGTCGGCTCGGTGTTCTTCAGCATGCGGCGTCCCGGCGTCTACAGCATCCCGTACGCGGAGGCGGCCCGCTGGCTGGTGCACGCGCACGCCTTCGACACCTCCGGCATCAAGTCGGCCCTGGTCGGCGACGAGGAGCGGGCGAAGGCGGGGAAGGTCTATCCACTGGGAGTGGGCTCCCTGGGAAATCTGGGCGGCATCTTCGCCGAGGGCGACTCGCTGCGCGAGACGCTGCTGCTGAACCTCCTCGCTCCCGATGAACTCGATCTCGTACAGGACAACGCCGAGGACGACCGTCCCGTGTGGCGCGGCCCGCCGTCCGGAGCCGCGCCGCGTGACTCCGGACGTCCGCTGGGGCTGCGCGACCTGTATACGTGGCAGTCCAGGCGACTGCGGCTGCACCCGGAGAACGGCGAGGTTACCGGCGTCGTTCTCGGCTACGGGGACCAGCTCGCTCTCGCGTCCCCCTGGAAGCTGGAACCCATGACGGCCTGGCGCCGCAGCCCCGTCCAGGAGAAGAAGCAGCAGCGCGGGCTGGTGTACATGCCCAAGAGGCACGACCCCGACAAGACTGCCTGGCGCGGCCTGGCCTCCCTCCTCCCCGCGCGCCAAGGCGCCGATGAGAGGGGAAAGAAGGGGGAAGCACCCCTTGAACTGCGCTCGGGCATCAGCCGGTGGTTCACCCAAGTGATCACAGAGGGGGACGTGGCCCCCGGCAAGCTGGTGCGGCTGCGCCTCGTCGGGGCCGTCTACGGCACACAGCAATCGGTGGTGGACGAGATCGTGGACGACTCCGTCGTCCTCCCGGTAGTCACCCTGCACGAGAAGAACCCGGTGTACGGCGCCGCGGCCCTGGACGGCGTCCAGTGGGCCGAGGGCGCCGTCCTCGCCCTGGGGCAACTCGCCGCAAACCTCGCCCGGGCCGCCGGGAGCGACCCCGTCCCGCCCTCCGGCGCCGCGCGGGACGCAGGGTTCGGCGCGCTCGACAGCCCTTACCGGGCGTGGCTGAGGGACCTGCTGTCCTATCCCGACCTGGAGGCGGCGCGCCAGGCGTGGAAGACCATCGTGCGCCGCCACATCGCGCGTCTGGGGCGCGAGTTGCTCGCCTCCGCCGGACCGGCGGCGGACGAGGGACGGATGGCCGAATTCCCCGGCCTCGGCTTGCGATGGGTGGACGCCGGCCGGGCCAACGTGTGGTTCGCCGGGCGCCTGAACAAGGTGCTGGGCCCGGCCGCCGGCAAGCCCCGCACCGGCCGCTTCCCCGGCGGCCTCCAGAAAGGCGACTCATGATCAGCAGCACGAGTTACACTTCGTACGCGCCGGAGGCTGGTGCGTCCGAGCGCAGCGTCGCCTTGGTGCAGCGCGCCGCCCGCCATACGATCGGCCGTCTGCAGAGCGGCTACCGCCAGGACGTCGCCTTCGCGGTTGCCGCCGTAGCGCGGCTGCGGCGCGAAGCGGGCCGCGATCCGCATGCCTCCCCTACCGCGTGGGGGCTCGACGACCTGGAAGACCTCTCCTATCTGCGGGACAAGGCGGAGCAGGAGGCGCAGGAACGCGAAGAGGGCCGGGCCGCGCCGGAGCGCCTCTCGGCCCGCGCGCGGCAGCGGACCGAGGCGCGGCAGGAGCAGGAGGAACAGGCCGTACACCTGGCGGTGACCCTGTGGGCCCTGCACCAGCAGTCCGTCCGCGACGCCCCGATGCACCAGAGCGGCTGGTACCTCGGGCGGTCGGTGCGGCGGCTCGCCCACGGCAGGACCGGCACCCAGCACCCGCGCCAGGGCGAGGCGCCCGACGCTGGGGAAGGCGGCTCCGAAGACGGCAGCCCAGGGAAGGGCGGTTCCGAAGACCGCAGCCCCGGAGCCAGTGGCCCCGGAGAGAGCGGTTCCGAGGGCAGTGGGTCCCGGTCCGATCGGCAGCCCGTCGAAGACGTCAACGAGGCAATCCGCAAACGTTTCGTCCGGCTCGGCACGTCGACGGACTTCGACGTCCTGAGCGGACGCCTTCGCCAGATCGTGCTCCTGCTGCGGACCGCACGCATCCCCCTGGACTATAGCTACCTCGCGGGCCAGCTCTGGCTCTGGCAGAACGAACCGCTCCAGGACGGCGTACGGCGCGCCTGGGGCCGCGAGTTCCACCTCACGTACGCCGCGCAGTTCCCGGCCGACGACGCCGACGCTGTGTGACGCTCTCCAGCGCGCGCACCACCGGACACGCCTCCGGGACACCCCCCTCCATACGTCATCCGACGGGCCCGACGAGCAGGGCCGTGAGCAGAATGGATCCACGGTGACTCGAACCATCCTCGACATCCATATCCTCCAGACCGTCCCCCCGAGCAATCTCAATAGGGACGACACCGGTACCCCCAAATCTGCCATTTTCGGCGGGGTGCGGCGTGCTCGTGTGTCCAGCCAGGCGTGGAAGCGCGCCACCCGGCGGGCGTTCCAGGACCTCCTGCCTCCGGCGGATCTGGGCGTGCGGACCAAGAAGGTAGCCGCCGCGCTGGCCGAACGGATCGTCGCGCGGAACACGGCATTGGAGCCGGTGGCCGTGCAACTCGCCACCGAGGTACTCAAGGCCGCGACCGGCTCGGCCATCGTGGAACCTAAGCGCAAGTCCAAGGCCGCCGACGGGGAGGAGAGCTCCGAGGCTCCCGAGTCGTCGTACCTGATGTTCCTGAGCAGTCGGCAGTTGGACGCTCTCGCCGAGCTGGCCATGACGGGAGGCGGCGAGGACGGGGACCCGAAGGCACTCGCCAAGTACCTCAAGGACAAGGAGAACAAGGCCCGCGCCAGGCAGGCCGTCGACTCCCAGCACTCGGTCGACATCGCGTTGTTCGGCAGGATGGTCGCCGACTCCGCCGATCTGAACGTGGACGCGGCCACGCAGGTGGCCCACGCCCTCAGCGTGCACAAGTCGGACATCGAGTCCGACTACTACACGGCGGTCGACGACCGCAGCCGGGAGGACGAGAGCGGCGCGGGAATGATCGGCACCATCGACTTCAACTCCGCCACGCTCTACCGCTACGCCGCCGTGGACGTCGACCGGCTGCGACACAACCTCGGGGACGGGCTGCGCGACAACGAGTCGCCCACCACGCCGGTGGAGAAGGCTGTCGGGGCCTTTCTGGAAGCATTCATCACCTCCCTGCCGACCGGGAAGATCAACACCTTCGGCAACCACACCCTCCCCTCGGCCGTGCTCGTCAAGGTGCGCGACCGCTGGCCCGTCAGCTTCGTAGGCGCCTTCGAGGAGCCGGTGCCCAAGACCTCGGCCGGTGGTTACCTGCGCCAGAGCTGCCGCAAATTGGCCGAGTTCGTACCCGAGCTGGAGCGCCAGTACGGGATCACCGACCAGGAACAGAGCTGGGTGTTCCGGGTGGGCGAGGAGACCAGTGCCCTCGGCGAGCTCGGCACGGAAGTCTCCCTGGCCACGCTCGTGGATGAGGTCTCGGAGGCGGTGGGCCGACGGCTGGGGCGTGGCGCATGACCGCGCTGCTGCTCCGGCTGGCGGGCCCGATGCAGTCCTGGGGTGCTGCCGCGCGCTTCGCCCGCCGCAGCACGGAGAACGCCCCCACCAAGAGCGGAGTGCTCGGCCTGCTCGCCGCCGCACAGGGCCGGCCCCGGGACGCTGACCTGTCCGACCTGGCCGCGTTGCGCTTCGGCGTACGGATCGACCAACCCGGATCCCGCATGCGGGACTTCCACACCGCGCACCACGCCGACTCCGGCAAGGCCATGCCGCTCTCGGAGCGCTACTACCTCGCCGACGCGGTGTTCGTCGCGGGTGTGGAGGGCGACGCCACGCTGCTCCAACAGCTGCATGAGGCGCTCCGGGCTCCGTACTACCTTCCGTACCTCGGGCGCCGCTCCTGCCCGCCGTCCCGGCCAGTGGAGATGGGCCCGCCCGCGGACACCTCCCTGGAGGACGCGCTGCGCGGCGTTCCATGGCAGGCGTCCCGCTGGTACGTACGGCAACTGGAGCACGCTGCTGAGTACGATGGCGGACCTTCCGGAACGGAGCCACTGGAGCTGCTGCTCGACTGCCCGCCGGACGAGATGCCGCACCTCTCGCAGCGCGATACCCCGGTCAGCTTCGACCCCCGCCACCGGCGCTACGAACTGCGCGGCCTGATCACCGACCGGGCCGCGCCCGCGTCCCACGACCCGACCACCGGTCTGCGGCCGGTGGGCCCTGGTGACGAGAGCACCACGGAGAGCCTCCCGAGGACCGACTGATGTACCTGACGCGCTTCCGCATCAACACCGCCCGCACCGAGGCCAGGCGGCTGCTGGGTTCACCGCACTTCATGCACGGCGCGGTCAACATGGCCTTCCCCATGCCCCCGCCCCGCCAGGGGCAGGGCCCCCGTGTGCTCTGGCGGCTCGACCACAACCCCTCCGGCCGCCCCGACCTGTTCATCGTCAGCCCCGGCAAGCCGGACCTCACGCACCTCGTCGAGCAGGTGGGCTGGCCCACCGCCGAAGAGCCGGGGTGGACGACGTTCGCCTACGCGGAATTCCTGGACACCCTCAAACAAGGAGACACCTGGGGCTTCCGCCTCACCGCCAACCCCGTCCACCACATCCGTAAACCGGGCAGCACCGAGGGCACCCCCACTAAGCGGACCGCGCACCTGACCCCCAAACACCAGGTGCGATGGCTCCTCGAACGTCAGGAGACCGCCGGCTTCGAGATCACACGTACGCCCGACGCGCGACGCCTGCTGCCCGGCACCGACGGCAATCCCGGCGACGAACACGAGGTGATCGTGCACAACCGCGTCCCCCACCAGTTCCGCAAACGCGAGCCCGGCTCCCGCGGCGACGTCCGGTTCGTGCGCGTCACCTTCGACGGCAGGCTGCGCATCACCGACCCCGACGCCCTCCGCCGCACGCTCACCCAGGGCCTGGGCAAAGCCAAGGCATACGGCTGCGGCCTGATGACCCTGGCCCCGGCCCGATGAGCACCGTCAGCCGCCGGGCCGCCTCCACACCCCGCGAACTCCACCGGGTCGGCGACCGGCTCTCCTTCGTCTACCTGGAGCGGTGCACCGTCCACCGCGACGACAACGCCATCACCGCCACGGACACCGATGGCATCACCCACATCCCCGCCGCCACCATCGGAACGCTCCTGCTGGGCCCCGGCACCCGGGTCACCCACCAGGCCATGTCCGTACTCGGTGAGTGCGGGGCCGGGGTGGTGTGGGTGGGCGAGCACGGCGTGCGCTACTACGCCGGCGGCCGGGCACTCACCCGCTCCTCCGCCCTCGCCGAAGCACACGCCACCGCCTGGGCGAATCGCCGCACGCGGCTGGAGGTCGCCCGGGACATGTACCGCCTGCGGTTCCCCGACGAGGACCCGGGCGGGCATACCCGCGACGAACTGCTGCGAATGGAAGGCCGCCGCCTCAAGGATTGCTACCGGCGGGAATCCGCCCGCACCGGGGTCCCCTGGCGACGCCGCGAATACCACCACGGCGACTTCTCTGCGGGCGACGCGCCCAACCAGGGCGTGACCGCGGCCGCACAGTGCATGTACGGCATCGCGCAGGCGGTAGTCACAGCACTCGGCTGCTCACCGGCGCTCGGCTTCGTCCACTCCGGCCACGAACGCTCCTTCGTCCTGGACATCGCCGACCTCTACAAGACCGACATCGCCATCCCCGCCGCGTTCGACGCGGCCGCACACGGCCCCGACGACGTCGCCACCCGCACCCGACGAGCCCTGCGCGACCGCATCAACGAAACCGCCCTGCTGGACCGCTGCGTACGCGACATCAAGCAACTCCTGCGCCACGACGAGCCCCAGACCGGCGAAGCGACGGAAGCCCAGGACCGCGTCACCCTCCAGACCGACGGCGGCCTCCACCTCGACAGCGGCCGCAACTACGGGGAAGAGCCCATCTGGTGACCGTCATCATCCTCGCCAACTGCCCCGCAGGACTCCGAGGCTTCCTCACCCGCTGGCTCCTCGAACTCTCGCCCGGCGTCTTCCTCGGCTCCCCCTCCGCTCGCGTACGGGACGTCCTGTGGGCCGAGGTACGCGAATACTCCGGCAAGGGCCGCGCCCTGCTCGCCTACCAGACCAACAACGAACAAGGCTTCACCTTCGAAACCCACGACCACGCCTGGCACCCCACCGACCACGAAGGACTCACCCTCCTCCGCCGCCCCAACCCCACCCAACCGCACAAGACCACCCGCCCGACCGACCCCCCGAAACAGGGCTGGAGCAAGGCCGCTAAGCGACGCCGATTCGGAAGAGGTTGAAAGCGATTGGGATATTTGATTCCTATATGGCCGCCATGCCGGAATCTGCAGTAGTGGGTAAAATCCGCTGTCCAGCGCCATAAAACCCCAGGTCGCGCCCTGTGGTCCCCGCGCACGCGGGGCTGTTCCTTCTTCGGCGACTTCGGCTTGCCGGGAACGGGAGTGGTCCCCGCGCACGCGGGGCTGTTCCCGAACGGAAACTCCATGACCATCGTGGATCGCGGTGGTCCCCGCGCACGCGGGGCTGTTCCCATCACTCGGGATTCCAAGAAAGCCACGGTGTAGTGGTCCCCGCGCACGCGGGGCTGTTCCCTGTCCCCCGACGCTAGGAACGCCATGCACCGTGTGGTCCCCGCGCACGCGGGGCTGTTCCCCGTACGGCACTCGCGATGGTGATCACCGTCGCGTGGTCCCCGCGCACGCGGGGCTGTTCCCGCTCCTGGACACGCTGGTGAACCCGGAGGTGCGTGGTCCCCGCGCACGCGGGGCTGTTCCCAGCCTCGGCGCGGAGCGGCAGTGCAACATCTTGTGGTCCCCGCGCACGCGGGGCTGTTCCCTCCACCGCCTGACGCCAGCTCTCCGGAAGGTGGTGGTCCCCGCGCACGCGGGGCTGTTCCCTCCCCGGTGAAGCCGTGGATGCGCACCGAATTGTGGTCCCCGCGCACGCGGGGCTGTTCCCCGGCCGCGCAAGCGCATTCCGTGTGGTCTCCTGTGGTCCCCGCGCACGCGGGGCTGTTCCCTCACCAGGGCCGAACCGGTCAGCGCCGTGTTCGTGGTCCCCGCGCACGCGGGGCTGTTCCCGAGGCTCTGGAGATCGCCGGGATCGTGCGAAGGTGGTCCCCGCGCACGCGGGGCTGTTCCCTGTCACCCTCGGAATGTTCACGGTGGGATTTCGTGGTCCCCGCGCACGCGGGGCTGTTCCACCGATCGCGCGCGCACGACGGGCAGAGGGTCAGTGGTCCCCGCGCACGCGGGGCTGTTCCCCCACCGGTCCGGGGCGGGCGGCCCCCGCCCCGGTGGTCCCCGCGCACGCGGGGCTGTTCCCGACAAGACCACCACCCCCGAGCCGCAGCCGGTGTGGTCCCCGCGCACGCGGGGCTGTTCCCTGCGCGCCCGCGCGCTGCTGTGGCGAGTGCTGGTGGTCCCCGCGCACGCGGGGCTGTTCCTCAGGGAGTGCAGCGCTGCGGGTGGGGTGGTCAGTGGTCCCCGCGCACGCGGGGCTGTTCCCCGCAACGCGGACGCCGTACGGCCCTTCGCCGCGTGGTCCCCGCGCACGCGGGGCTGTTCCCTGCTGCGCGGCCAGGCCGTCGCCGACGCACGGGTGGTCCCCGCGCACGCGGGGCTGTTCCCTGTTCGCTGCCGGGTTCCAGGCCGAGGCGGGCGTGGTCCCCGCGCAGCGGGGCTGTTCCCGGACGCCAGGCCGGTGACGCGCTGTACGTTGAGTGGTCCCCGCGCACGCGGGGCTGTTCCCCCGGCCCTCCTTAAGGAACACACCCACAAGACGTGGTCCCCGCGCACGCGGGGCTGTTCCCTGACGGAGCACTACTTCGGTCTCAAATACGATGTGGTCCCCGCGCACGCGGGGCTGTTCCTCGTGGCGACGCTCGCCCGACAGGACGGCCGAGGTGGTCCCCGCGCACGCGGGGCTGTTTCGCCGCCCGCGTGGAACTTCTTGACCGACTTTGCGTTCTCCTCGCCAACGCGCCTTCCCCGCGGGAACACAATCGGGAGCCGACGCCCTCACATTGTCCCCACATCACCGACTTCTCTTCGCTCGACGGTCACCCCCGATCAATGCGCCCAAGGCCCAAGCCCGTTACCGAAAGTCATCACCATCAAGGCAGGTCAAAGCTCTGGAAACCCCCTGCACACACCCTCCCGTCAGGGGGTTTCCAGGGAGTTCGACCGCTACTCAGGGGGTATCCAGGGGGCGTCAGCGCGGGACGAGCCGGGACGCTGTGGGTGCGGTGTTCCCGGTGTTTTCGCAGGTCAGCTGCCCATTGGATGAAGATCTTCGCAGGTCGACCGTCTGCCGCATCCATGAAGGTGAAATACAAGGAGACGGCGCGGGGCGGGCTCGCGGTCAACGTCATTGAGTGCTGACTGACCTGCGGAGACTCCGTCGTTTCGGCCGGAACGACGTCGCGCATGAGTACGCGTACTCATGCGCACCGCCGCCAGGCTCGGCACTCTGCCGCCATGACGAACACCCTTCCGGCGTCGGAGCGCCGGCGCCCCTGGTCGCACCGAACACGCCAGGGCGTGGACCTCGCCCTCGCCATCCCGCTGCTCCTGCTGGAGACGGCGTGGCTCGTGCTGGACTGGATGTTCGGCCTCGGCTTGGAGGCATGGGCAGCGCAAGGGGACCAGGACCGGATCGACGCGGCCGCCCTCGCGCACATCGGGCGGGTGTGGGTGGTGCTGATCGGCGTACTCGTCGTGGCGGTTCTCGCGGGAGTCTTCCGTGCCCGCTGGACGGTGATCGCGCACCTGCTGGTTGCCCTCCTGGCCTGCGGGGTGCTGGTGACCGCGCAGCACCAGCGGGACCATAGCCACGCCCCGCCGCCGGGGTGCGTCCGCTACAGCGCGCACTGCTGAGTGAGTCGGGCGCGGCTCCGGGCTCGCTGTAGGCGTTGCGGCGCCCGCGTTCTTCTCCGCTGTTCGGAAAATGTCCGTCTGGAAAATGTCCGTTCGGGCCCTGGCGGGCTGACGCCGGCAAGAGGAGGCTCACAAGGACTCGGCCCTCCGGACCCGGCCGTGACGGCTCCCGAGAGGAGCCCGGCGTTGTCCGCGCCCTTGCCGGCCCGCATGGGGAACGCACATCAGCACCGGTCATCGGCGCACGTCGGTACGGTTTCCGTGATGACAGCACGGAGGAGAATGCGCATGCCGCACAGGAAAACCGCCATTCTCGTGGGGCTGCTCTTCATCTCGTCCACGATCACCTTCGCGGCGGGCAGCTCCCTCGTGCAATCCTATTTCTCCGATGCGAAGCCGAGCAGCATGCTGTTCTTCGGGGTTTTTCTTGAGTGGTACACGGCTTTGGCGATAGCCGCAATCGGCATCGCGTTGCTCCCCGTACTCAAGCCGCACGGGAGGCGCCTGTCGGCTGGTTATCTCACTCTTCGGGCCGCGGAAGGAACAGCGATCCTCGTGGTGGGGGTCTATTTCCTGGCGAGCAAACATCAATTCGCGGATTACGACCTGATCATCTATGCCCTGTCCGGCGTCGGGGGACTCATCCTTTCCTACCTGCTGCTGCGCTCCGGGCTGGTCGCCATGTGGCTGTCGCTGCTCGGGCTAGCGGGCTACGCGGCACTCCTGGCAGGAGTGCTGGCCGATGCACTGGGAGCGGCTGATCTCGACGCCGGCGCCGGGATCGCGTTCCTCGTTCCCGGCGGCCTGTTCGAAATAGCGTTTCCCCTGCTGCTCATTTTCAGGGGTTTTCGCGCTGTCGAACCGGCCGCCTCCGCGACGGCCGGTAACGCGGGAGTGTCGTCCCGCAGACCTCGCGGGTGACTTCAGTCGCCCAGGAGCAGCCAGGGGCTCCCCGTCCAGACATTGTCATCCGGGAGGGAAGCATGGAGGCTTCGGATTCAGCGAAGCGAGAGATGCGCGGAGCGGCACTGGCCGCAGGGATCGGGATTCTGGCGATGGCCGTACTCGCCGCCTTCGCCAATTTCGCCGCCGTGGAGAATCTTGTCACCGAAGGAGATGCCGAGAGGACAGCGCACGACATACACAATTCCGAGGTGATGTTCCGCTGCGGTGTCGCCGCGTTCGCGTTGGTGGTCGTTCTCGATGTCATAGTGGCCTGGACACTGCTGACTTTCTTCGCTCCGGTGCACAAGGGCCTCTCCACGCTTGCGGCGTGGTTCCGGCTCGCGTACGCGGCGGTGCTCATGGTCGCCGTAGGCCAACTGGCCGGAGTGCCCGCGCTCACTGGGGACGACGCACGGTCGGGTGCGTCGAGTGCGTCGAGTGCGTCGAGTGCGTCGAGTGCGGGCAGGATGCATGAAGAGGCGCTGACGAAGGTCGACGCCTTTCACGACACCTGGGATGCCGGGCTCATTCTCTTCGCCTTCCACTTGCTGACGCTCGGGTGCCTTGCCTACAGGTCGGGGTACGTACCCAAGGTCCTGGGCCCCCTGCTCGTGATCGCGGGGCTGGGCTACTTGGTGGACAGCTTCGGCGCCCTGCTCTCGGCCGGCTATTCGGCCGAGATCGCCATGTTCGCCTTTGTCGGTGAGTTCCTGCTGATGGTGTGGCTCTTGGCCAAGGGCAGGACAGTCACCTTGAAGGGGGCCCCGGCCTGACCGAGCGGGCCGGGGAAGCCCGCTTCGTCCTGCATCGCCAACTCCTAAGGCACGCCCGGGGCGTCGGGTTCCGGTGGTTGCCGCGGGGTGATTCGAGCGTGTTCGGTGACGCCTTCCTGCCGCAATTCCTCGCGCCGGGTCTCGCCGTCCTGGCGAAGCCGCTCACGTTGTGTTTCGCCGCGTTGCGTGATGGCTGTCTTGGCGAGTTCCGTCCCGTACCGCAGGGCGGCAGCGGAATCGGCCTTTCTGTCGCACGTCTGCTGACGGCCGAGGGCGCTCGGGTCATGGTCACGGGGCGCAGGGAGGCCACGCTGGAATCGGCGAGCCGAGAAGGGCTCGTGGCGGTGCGCAGTGCGCAGCGATGCCACCTCAAGATCCGACCTCGACGCGTTGGCGGGGAAGGTCGAGGAGGCGTTCGGCCAACTGGACGCGGTGTTCCTGAATTCGGGCATCACCGACTCGGTGTCGTTCGAGGCGACGGCCGAGGAGATGTACGACACCGTCTTCGCGGCCAACACCAGGGGGCCCTACTTCACCTTGCAGCGGCTGCTTCCGCTGCTCGCCGAGGGCAGCAGCGTGGTGCTGACCACCTCGGTCTCGAACGTGCTGGGGCAGTTGGACCACAGTGCCTACGCGGCGAGCATGGCGGCCCTCCGGTCGATGACGCGGTCCTGGGCCCGCGAGCTGCTGCCGCGTGGCGTACGCGTCAATGCGGCGAGCCCTGGGCCGATCGACACGGGAATTCTGCACAAGAGCCTGCCGGCTGAGGTGGCGGATGAAAGGGCGGCGGGTTTCGCCGCCCAGATTCCGATGCAGCGCATAGGGCATCCGGAGGAGGTCGCGCGTGCTGCCGTCTTCCTCGCCTTCGACTCGACCTACACGACTGGCGCCGAACTCGCCGTGGACGGCGGTGGCGCCCAATTGTGACGCCGCCCACGTGAACACCCTTCCAGATCAGGGGTGTTCACGTGCCGTGCCGGAGCGGGCCCGCGCTTCCCGCGCGGCCCGTCACGGCCGGGGCGTTCGTCGCCCGCTCACGGCCGTAGCGTTTGCGACCCGCTCACAGCCGGGGACGTCTGCGAGCCGCTCTCGGCCAGAGCGTTTGCGACCCGCCCTCGGCCTTTCCTGGTCGGCGGCAGCCTACGGAATTCCCGGCGTAGCCGCTGTTCCAGTCGCCGGCCTGGACAGTGCTCAGCGGCGCCGTCGAGATCGCTCTCTACAGGCGATCGCCCCCGACAGGAGATAGCCGTCGACAGGTGATCGCAGCCGATCGGCGTTAGAGTCGTACATAGAATTCCCATAAGTCCGCGCATTGCTTGATTCCGACCGGTCTCCCCCTCCGGTGAACCTATTCGGCGCAATGGAGTGCGGTGATGGAACCGTTTCGTATCAAGGCCGTGGAGCCTATCCCCTTGCGTACCGTCGAGGAGCGGGAGCAGATTCTGGCCGAGGCCGACTACAACGTTTTCCGTGTGCATTCCTCCGATGTCACCATCGACCTGCTGACCGACTCGGGAACGACGGCCATGTCGGCCAAACAGTGGGCCTCCATGTTTCTGGGGGACGAGTCCTACGCCTGGGCCTCGTCCTATGAGCGGTTCGAGCGGACCGTGCGGGAGCTGACCGGCTTCCCGGAGGTCATCCCCATTCACCAGGGGCGCGCGGCCGAGCGGCTGCTCTTCACCATGCTGCTGCGTCCCGGCCGGATCACCGCTGCCAACGGCCATTTCGACTCCACGCGCGCCAATGTCGAGCTGCTGGACTGCCAGGCGCTGGATCTGCCGTCCCCCGAGGCCGCCGATCTCGTCAGCGAGGCGCCTTTCAAGGGGAACATCGACCTCGACCGGCTGCGGGAGCTGCTGGACGGCCCGGCCGGCGGGCAGGTGGCCGTGGTGATCATGACGGTGACCGACAACGGCGGCGGCGGCCAGCCCGTGTCGCTGGAGAACCTGCGGTCCGTACGGGAAATGTGCCGGCGGTACGAGGTGCCGCTGCTGCTGGACGCGTCGCGGTTCGCCGAGAACGCTCACCTGATCATCGCGCGGGAACCGGGCCAGCAGGGCCGCACCCCGCGTGAGGTGGCGCGCGCGATGTTCGATCTCGCGGACGGCTGCTGGGCCTCGCTGAAGAAGGACGGCATGGCCAACACCGGCGGTCTCATCGCGCTGCGCGATCCGGAGACGGCGGCGCGCTGCCGTGAGCTGCTGACCACCTCGGAAGGGTTCCCGACCTACGGAGGGCTCGCGGGACGTGACCTGGAGACCTTGGCCCAGGGGCTGCAAGAGGTCACCGACCCCGCCTACCTGGCGCACCGGGCCGACACCGCGGCGTGGTTCGCCGACGCTCTGTCCAAGGCGGGCCTCCCCACCCTGCGGCCGGCCGGCTGCCATGCCGTCTACGCCGACGCCGGGCAGCTTCTGCCGCATATCTCCCCCGCGAACTTCCCCGGCCAGGCGCTGGTCTGCGAGCTGTACCGGCTGGCAGGGGTGCGCACGGTGGAATTCGGCACGCTGACGTTCGGCCACGACGGCCAAGAGGCCCAGCACGAGCTGGTGCGGCTGGCGCTGCCGCGCCGCGTCTACACCCGCTCGCACCTGGAGTACGTGGTGGAGGCGGTGAGCGACCTCGTCGGCCGGGCCGGGGAGCTGACCGGCTTCACGATCACCGGCCCGGAGCCGCCGATGCGGCACTTCACCGTCAAACTCATCCCGCTTCAGGGAAACCAGGAAGGCCAGGAAGACCACGGGAACCAGGTAGGCCACGCAAGCCAGGAAGACCCGGAAAGCCAGGAAGACCCGGAAAGCCAGGGAGACCAGGAAGGCAGGGACCCCCAGTGACGCGCCTGATCACGCTGATCAACCCGAACAAGGTCCACCCGCCCATCACCCCGTACGCGCTGGACGTCCTCACCACCCAGCTGGAGCGGCACGGCTACACCGCGGAGGTCGTGGACCTGTGTTTCGCGCGGGACGCCTGGCCGGAGCTGCTGGAGGAGTACTTCACCTCACGCCCGCCGCCGCTGCTGGTGGGGACCTCGATGCGCAACACCGACACCCTCTACGCGCAGCAGCAGCGCGTCTTCCTCCCCGAGCACCGGCAGATCGTGCGGAAGATCCGCTCCCTGACCTCGGCGCCCCTGGTGGGCGGCGGGGTGGGGTTCTCCACGATGCCGTTCGCGTGCGTGGACTACCTCGGTCTGGACTACGGCGTCAAAGGTCCGGGGGAACGCATCCTGGTGGACCTCGCCGACCGGCTGTCCGACCACGCCGATCCGTCCTCGGTGCCGGGCCTGCTCGTCAACCGGGGGAACGGCCGGGTGACTCGTTCCGCCACCCCCGATCCCGACACCCCCCTGGGCGGTGTGGGGGAGGTCGGCGCCGGGCAGTCGCGCGCCTGGCAGGTCGACACCGACTCCTCCTACACGCGACGCTCCGGCGACCGCTGGAAGGTCGACAACCTCGGCTACTACGAACGCGGCGGGCTGGGAAACATCCTCACCAAGAGCGGCTGTCCCTACGCGTGCGCGCACTGCGTGGAACCCGACGCCAAGGGCACGTCGTTCGCGAAACGGTCCGTGCACGCGGTGGTCGACGAACTGTCCAGGCTGGTGGACCAGGGGGTGTGCGACGTGCACACCGCCGACTCCGAGTTCAACCTCGCCATCGCGAACACCAAGGCCGTTCTGCGCGAGATCGGCCGCCGCAAGGACACCGCCCCCGACTCTCCACTGCACCGGCTGCGCCTGTGGATCTACGCCCAGCCCAAGCCCTTCGACGAAGAGTTCGCCGAGTTGCTGGCGGCGGCCGGCTGCGTCGGGGTGAATGTGGCGCCCGACCACGTGCGCGACGACATGCTGGACGGCTGGAAGGTCACCGCCAAGGGAACCCGCTACTACACCTGGTCCGACACCGAGAACCTGGTGAAACTCTGCAACAAGTACGACATGGCCTGCATGGTGGAGGTCCTGGCGGGGATGCCGGGAGAGACCTGGCCGACCCTGCGCGAGGCCATCGACCGCACCCTGGCGCTGGACGCGACCGTGTCCGGGTTCAGCCTGGGGCTGCGCTGCTTCCCCTACCAGCCGCTGGGCCAGTGGCTGGCCCAGGAGAGCGCGGGCGTACGGCACGTACCCGGCACGCAGTCCGACACCGCCACCGAACCCATCGTGCTGCGCACCGCCGACCAGTGCCACTCCCCCGTGGAGTACGAGCGGCAGTTCATGTTCCAGTCCGACGGCACCGTCCGCCCGGTGTGCTACTTCTCGACCGGCCTCCCCGAGGACCCCGCCACCATGGCCGACCCCGCCGGACGCTGGCTGCACACCGTCGAGTTGATGTGGGAGCACATCGACCCCGCCGACTACCCGCGCGTCATGCTGCCGACCGCTCCCGGCAGTTCCAAGGACGACAACAACTACGCCGACAACCCCTTCCTCACCGCGCTCACCGCCATGGGATACCGAGGCGCGTTCTGGGCGAAGTGGAGGGAACGCGACGCCATCCTCGCCGAAGCCGAGCGGCGGGGGATCGCCTGACGGCCCGGCGCGCCGCCATCCGCACACGTGCGAGCCCCGCCGACTGAGCCCGTACGGGCCCTGAGCACGTACGGGCCCTGTCGCCAGCGCACGTACCGGCGGCGGCACCACCTGCGTACGTACCGGCGGCACCACCCGCGTACGTACGGGCTGCCCGTCCCCGGAGTCGGAGGCCGGTCGGCACCGCGCCCGGCCGTCGAAGGGCCCCCGGGCCCGTGCCCGTACAGCCGGGCGCCCGTGGTATATCCGGCCCCGCACCCCCTGCTGTTACGCTGGCAGAGACCTTGATCGTGCGTTGAGTCGAGGAGCCCAGACATGGTGGTGGACGACGACATCTCCGGGTGATACCCGGACCCGACAGGCCACCGGCCGGTGCGTGGAAGCGCCGCCGTCGTGGTCTCTCTGTCGTCCCCTCCTCCCCTGTCTGCCGCCGGGGCAGAAGTGTCTTCCGCGCCCCGGCCCCCTCCCACGAGGTCACCTCCATGTCCGACGCCTTCGTCGTCTGCTCGAACCTGTCCTTCGCCTGGCCCGACGACACCCCCGTCTTCCAGGACCTGTCCTTCACCGTCGGCTCCGGCCGCACCGGCCTCGTCGCACCCAACGGCGCCGGCAAGAGCACGCTGCTCAAGCTGATCGCCGGTGAGCTACGGCCCAGCGCCGGGTCGGTCTCCGCGGCCGGCACTCTCGGCTACCTCCCGCAGAGCCTCCCCCTGACCGGCGATCTCACGGTCGCCGAGGTGCTGGGCGTCGCCGCGGTCGTCCAGGCCATCGACGCCGTGGAGTCCGGGGACGTCGACGAGAAGCACTTCACGACCATCGGCGACGACTGGGACATCGAGGAACGCACGCGCGCCCAGCTCGACCGCCTCGGTCTGGCCGACCTCGCCCTGGACCGGGGGTTGAGCACCCTCAGCGGCGGTCAGGTCATCTCTCTCGGTCTCGCGGCCCAGTTGCTGAAGCGGCCCGATGTGCTGCTGCTGGATGAGCCCACCAACAACCTCGACCACGATGCCCGGCACAAGCTCTACGACGCCTTGGAGGACTTCAACGGCTGCCTCCTCCTGGTCAGCCACGACCGCGCCCTGCTCGACCGCATGGAACGCATCGCCGAACTCGACCGGGGTGAACTGCGCTTGTACGGGGGCGACTTCACCGCGTACGAGGAGGCCGTGCGGGCCGAGCGGGAGGTCGCCGAGAAGAAAGTCCGCAACGCCGAGCAGGAGCTGAAACGGGAGAAGCGGGAGTTGCAGCAGGCCCGCGAGCGCGCCGAACGCCGGCAGAGCAACGCCGCCCGCAACCTGAAGAGCGCCGGTCTGCCCCGTATCTTCGCCGGCAACATGAAGCGGGGCGCGCAGGAGTCCGCGGGCCGGGCGGGCCAGGTGCACGCCGGGCGGGTCGGCGAGGCGAAGGCCCGGCTGGACGAGGCCGGGCGCGCGCTGCGCGAGGACCAGCGCATCACGCTCGACCTGCCGGACACGGACGTGCCCGCGGGGCGCAATCTGTTCCTCGGCGAGCGGCTCCACGTACGCCTCGGCGACAAGGACGTGTTCGCCGGTCAGGGCGTCGACCTGACCGTACGGGGCCCCGAGCGCATCGCGCTGACCGGCCCCAACGGCGCCGGCAAGAGCACGCTGCTGCGCCTGCTCCACGGCGACCTGACACCGCGCGGCGGCACGGTCAAGCGGGCCGACGGCCGCATCGCCTACCTCTCGCAGCGCCTCGATCTGCTGGACCCGGATCGTACGGTCGCCGAGAACTTCACCGACTACGCCCCCGAGCGGCCGGAGGCGGAGCGGATGAACCTGCTCGCCCGCTTCCTCTTCCGCGGGCCCCGGGCGCATCTGCCCGTCCGGGTGCTGTCCGGAGGCGAGCGGCTGCGCGCCACCCTGGCCTGCGTGCTGTGCGCGGAACCGGCTCCGCACCTGCTCCTGCTCGACGAGCCGACGAACAACCTCGACCTGGTCAGCGCGGGCCAGTTGGAGAGCGCCCTGAACTCCTACCGGGGGGCCTTCGTGGTGGTCAGCCACGACGAGCGGTTCCTGCGCGAGATCGGCGTGAACCGGTGGCTGCGGCTGGCCGCCGGGGAGCTGACGGAGACGGCGGCCCCTGAGGTGTGAGCCGACGGCGTGTCGAACCGGCCCGCGTACGAGGCATTCCGCCCCGCGGGCCGCACATCGATCGTGTTGGACGGACACCGATCACGTTGGACGGACCCCATGCCTCAGCCCGCTCTGCTCGCCCATGACCTCATCCGCACCCTCGGCGACCGACGGGTGCTCGACGGTGTCTCCCTGACCGCCTCGCCCGGCCGCCGCATCGGGCTGATCGGGGAGAACGGTGTCGGCAAATCGACCCTGCTGCGCCTGTTGGCCGGCGCGGACGAGCCCGACTCCGGCAGCCTCACACGCCCGCCCGACCTGGGCTTTCTTCAGCAGGAGATGCCGTACGACGCCGACGCGACGATCGCCGGAGTACTCGACGACGCCCTGTGCGAGGCCAGGGAGGACCTCGCCGAACTGGAACGGCTGGCCGAGCGGCTCGCGCGGACCGCGCAGAACGCGCCCGAGTACGCCGGCCTCCTCGACGCGTACGGCGTACGGCTCGAACAGGCCCGGGAACGGGAGGCATGGGACGCCGAGCGGCGTGCCGCGCTCGTACTCGACGGCCTGGGCCTCGCCCCCTTCGAACACAACCGGAGGCTCGGGACCCTCTCCGGCGGCCAGCGCGGCAGGCTCGCACTGGCCGCGCTGCTGGTGCGGCGGCCCTCCGCGCTGCTGCTGGACGAACCGACCAACCATCTCGACGACGGCGCCGCCGCCTTCATCGAGGAACAGGTGCGCGCCCTGCCCGGGGCCGTCGTCCTGGCCAGCCACGACCGGGCCTTTCTCGACGCCGTGTGCACGGATCTGATCGATCTGGACCCGGCGGTGGACGGCCCGGTCCGCTACGGCGGCAACTACAGCGCGTATCTGGCGGAAAAGCGTGCCGAGCGGGACCGCTGGGAACGGCGCTGGGCCGAGGAACAGGAGGAACTGGCCGCGCTGCGGGTCTCCGCCGGGACCACCGCGCACCGCGTCGCACCGGACCGGGGGCCTCGCGACAACGAGAAGATGGGCTACGGCCGCCGAGCCGGCCGGGTGCAGCACCAGATCTCCCGGCGGGTGCGCAACGCCGCCCGCCGCCTGGAGGCGCTGGAACGCTCCCAGGTCGGCGAGCCGCCGAAGCCCCTGCGGTTCGAGAGCACCGGGCTCGCCGCCGCGCCCTCGGCGGAGGGCGACGGTCCGCTGGTGTCCCTGGACGGCGTATGGGTGCCGGGTCGGCTCGCGCCGGTGAGCGCGGAGCTGTCGGCGGCCGACCGCCTGCTGGTCACCGGCGGGAACGGGACCGGAAAGTCGACTCTGCTGGCCGTACTCGCCGGGCGGCTCGCGCCCGAGGGCACGATGCGGCGGCGGCACGGACTGACCGTGGGGCTCCTCGCCCAGGACACCGTCTTCGCCCGGCCGGAGCGGTCCGCCCGGGACACGTACGAGCTGACGCTGGGCGCCCGGCGGGCCGAGGCAGTACCGCTGGGCTCGCTGGGGCTGATGCACGAGGCGGACCTGGACAAGCCGGTCGGCCGGTTGTCGGTCGGCCAGCGGCGACGGCTCGCGCTGGCGCTGCTGGTGGCGCGCCCGCCGCAGTTGCTGCTCCTCGACGAACCCACCAACCACCTGTCGCCGCGTCTGTGCGACGAGTTGGAGGCGGCCTTGGGGCCCGGTTCCGGCGCGGGAGGCTCCGGCTCCGGCGCGGGAAGCTCCGGGGGCGTTGCGGGAAGCTCCGGCGCGATCGTGCTGGCCAGCCATGACCGCTGGTTGCGGGAGCGCTGGCAGGGGCGGGAACTCCAGCTCCACACCGGCTCTGGCCGCTCGGCCACCGAACGCTCGTACAGCGCCGACCACCACCCTCTCACCGCCGTAAGTCGCGGCACCAGCAGGGGATTTGACCAGGACAACGGCCGAAAGGACTGACAGAGTCGGCCCGCGGGCCACGCACACCCCAAGGCCAGAACAGCCATTCTGGTAGGGTCAGAATGGCCATTCTAAGAATGGTCATTCTTGGGGCTCTCGGCTCCGACACGCCCGTTTCGGGCACCCCCGTGAAACGCGAAGGAGTAGCTGTGCGACTGCGACGTATGGGATGGGCGGGCGTCGAGCTCGAACACGACGGTCAGACGCTGGTCATCGACCTCATCGAGGACGCCTCACCGCTGTTCTCGGACGAGAGGTTCCCCGAGGCGTCACGCCCCGGGGAGACGACGGCGGCGCTGGTGACGCACCTGCACTCGGACCACGCCGACCCGGTGGCGATCCGGAAGGCGCTGGCCGCCGGGGCGCCGACATACCGGCCCGAACCGTTCCCCGGATCGGGCGACGATCTCAAGTGGACCTGCGAGACCGAGGATTCGTTCCGCGAGCACGGCATCGCGACCGAGGCCGTACGGCCGTGGGAGGAACGCACCGTGGGCCCGTTCCGCATCGCGGCAGGTCCGTCCATCGACGGGCTGGGCGACCCGCAGCTCTGCTGGGTCGTCGAGTGCGACGGAATCCGCGTGTTCCACGGCGGAGACACGATCTTCCATGGATTCTGGTGGGCGATCGCGCGCCGCTTCGGGCCCGTGGACATCGCGTTCGTCCCCATCAACGGCGCGATAGTCGAGCTCCCCCACCTCCAGCCGCCGAGCCCCTTCAACGCCTCGATGCTGCCGGAGGAGGCGGCGGTCGCGGCGCACATCCTGGGCGCCCGTACCGCGGTCCCCATCCACTACGACACGCTGCACAAGCCCCCGATCTACATCGAGACCCCGCGAGCGGTCGAGCGTTTCGAGGAGCGCGCGACCGAACTCGGGATGACCCCGCTGGTCACGACGCCCGGCGAGTGGTTCACTCCGCAGCAGCCGGCGCCAGTACACTAGAACCAGCGTTCTAGTACGGGAGGGTTCCGAGGTTGAGAGTGGACGACGACGAGGCGCGGGCGCGCGTACTGGAGACCGCCGAAGAGCTCTTCTACCAGCGCGGCATCCACGCGGTGGGGATGGCCGAGGTCCGGGACGGCGCGGAGGTGTCGCTGGCGCGCCTCTACAAGCTCTACCCGTCCAAGCACCACCTCGCCGCCGCCTACTTGCGGACGCACGGCCGGCGGCTGCGTACGCGGCTGGCCGAGTCCGTCGAACGGGCCGCCCCGGCCCCGGACGGCTCGCGGGCGCGGCTGCTCGCGGCGTTCGACAGCCTCCAGGAAACCATCGACGCACCGGACTTCCGGGGCTGCGCCTTCGTCAACGCCTGGGCCGAACTCGGCGGGCGCGGAGCCGAAAGCCATCCGCTGGTGACCGAAGCGGTGCGGGAGCACAAGACGCTGTTCCGCGACTACCTGATCGGGCTCGCCGAGGACTACGACGACCCGCGGGCCGTCGGCGAGAGCATGCACGTACTGGTGGAAGGGGCCCTGGTGACGTCCGCCATCCTGGGCGCGCGCGCCGCCGACCAGGCCCGCGGCGCCGCGTCGGCCGTACTCGCCACAGCCGAGGCCGCGCACAAGGCGTGAAACTCCGTCGGCAGCCGCCGAATATCGACACGCAGCAGCCGACCAAGGCGCTCCCACTCGCCGGATGAAAATCCATTCGGCGCGGAATCGCGCGGCCGAGCCCGGCGTCCGTCACATGATCTTTGCGGCGCGGGTGTCATCGAGCGGCCATAATAATGAATACGCCCGGGAGCACGCCCCGCCGCCCGGAGGAATTCCCCACTCAGCGCCACCGCCGTCCCGAAACGGGCGTACCCGCGATTCCGCTGATTCGTTATCGCGGACATGATCCTTAGCACGAACCTCCGGTTGAGGAGTGAGTTCCCGTGGCCGTGAGCTGGGCGAAACGAATCGCCACCACGGAGCCCGCGCCGAAAGTCGTCCGTTACGCCCGGTACCTCGCGCCCCATTGGCAGGGGTTGCACCGGATGGACAGCGAGAACGGGATCGGCCTGATTCCGGCTGTCGCGTTCTTCGTCACGGTCGCGGCGATTCTGTTCGGCGCGGGCGGCGCGGGCGCGGCCTTCCTCGTCGACGCGGCCCTGGGACGCCACAGCCTGTCCCGCTGCTGGGCGGCGTTCGACGCCGCGGCCGCCGCGGCGCTCGCCGTCTCCTACTGGCTCGTGGGCCGGTACGGGCTGCGGTTCTACGATGCCGATCCGGCGTCCAACGACCTGTGGCGGCTGGCCACCGTCGCCAATACCGCCTGGCGCTCCCTGCCCCGCGCCCACAGAACCGCGCAGAAGCCGCGTCTGCGCGCCGCCAATACAGCCGCTCGCATCCTGCTGGCGGACCCGGGCGACGCCCGGACCCGCCAGACCCTCAGCGTGCACGCGGACGCCTTGCGGCAGCTGTCCGTCACCGTTCTCACGGACGTCCGACGCGGGCAGATCGAACAGAGCGAGGAGACACCCTCCGCCTTCATGGCACACCCCGCGGACCCGGGGACCGTTGACGAGGCCGCCCCTACCACTTCGTCACCGACGAATCGCATCATCAGAATGCGCGCACAGTCGTGATCCGACACCACGCGACGCCTGGTACAACAGCGCGAACGCGTGGTGCGGACGAGGCTCGTACGGGCGGGGCTGGTACGGAGTCGACGGGGGACGCCTGATCCCCCCCCCCAGAGCAGACCGTCCACGGCCCACAGTCCACGTCCCACAGCAGCCCACGAACCACAGCCCACACCCCACCCGAAAGCTTCATCCGAGAAATTTGATAATCACTGGGATATTGTGAATTAAGTAGAACCAATGGATCCGAATGGCCGATATCTGATTCCCGGCAGTCGTCGTTTCAGTGGTTATGACAGATATCGCCCATGCTCCCCACCCTCCTGTTCGACCGACTCGATCCATGGGCAAGTGGCTCCTCAAGCCGATCACGGCTCCCTCGACCGTTGACCGCCCCGCGTCGTCCTACCTGGCATGCGGGAGCGAAGAGGTCCGACTGGAGCACTCCGCCGACCTTGTGGAGCGCCTGCTCGCCGAACTGGACCGCATCGAGGCCGCTCTGTGTGCGCGGACGCTCATCGCGGGCCCTCGCCCGCCCGCGGGACCACCGCCCGTGTACCGGCCCCTGCCGGTCGCGGTCTGAGCGCACCGCTCCCGTTCCGCACCCCTTACTCACAGCACGGAGTCACCGTGTACGACCCCAACGTCTCCCCCTTGTTCCAGCCCTCGCCCACCGACGCGCACTGGGCCTCCGAGCCGCGGTACGGCCTGGGCGACGGCCCGCTCTTCAACGGCGCGGCCCCGCACGAAAGCCTGGCGGACGCCTGTGACGCGATCGCCGCGACGAACGGCACCTACCTGGACGCCGAGCTCGCCGACCTGCTCAGCACCGCCGAACACCCGCCCGTGGCCGCCGACGTGCCGCACGCCGCCGCCCCGCACAGCCACCGCAAGGCCACCTGTCTGCCCTCCCGCCGCGACGGCGAGGGCGGCCGGGCCTGGAAGCGGCTGCTCGGCCTCGTATCCATCGCGCTGACCACCGTGCTCGTGGCCGCCGTCGGCATCCTCGGCGCCGCGGCGTCGTACCCGGCGCTGCACGGTCTCGCCAGCGGCGTCGCTCCCGGCGGAGTCGCGCTGCTGTGGCCGCTGCTCGTCTACGGGCCGTGGCTCGCCGCCACCCTCTCGATCCTGCGGGCCCGCGCCTACCGGCGCCGCACCGCCCACTCCTGGTGCGTCATCGTCCTCTTCGCCGCCATCGCCATGGCCCTGTGCATCATCCACGCCCCCACCACCCCGGCGGGCATCATCGTGGCCGGACTGCCACCCGTGACCGTGCTGCTCTGCTTCCACCAGCTCATCCGCCAACTCGACCTCACCCCCGGCCCCACCCCGACCACCCGCCACGCCTCCACCGCCCGCGGCGCCCACCGCCAACGCGTCACGGGCTGAGGAATCCATTCAGCAGACGGTGCGTCGTTGCGTCCGTGCGTCCGCGCACGGCGCCGCGCGGTGAGCGGGTCGGGGGAGGCGTAATTCGATGGCATACGCCGAACGGTGCGTCCACCCTGGTCCTCATGGCAGAACCCAAGTACCGCGTGCGCGCCGTGCACACAGACTCAACGGTCACCGTCTACCAGGCGTACGCACCGGAGATCGGCCTCCCGGCGGCGCGGGAGGGCCGATTCCCGGCCGCGTGGAAACGCGACCGGATGACCTGGATCAAGCCGTCGTTCCTGTGGATGATGTACCGCTGTGGCTGGGGCGCCAAAGAACGCCAGGAAACCGTCCTCGCCGTGGAGATCACCCGTGAGGGCTTCGAGTGGGCGCTGGAAAACGCCTGCCTGTCCCATTACGAACGCGGCCTCCACGCCGACCACGCGACGTGGAAGCGCCGGCTGACACAGGCTCCGGCCCGTGTGCAATGGGACCCCGAACGCGACCTGCGCCTCCAGCCCCTCCCCCACCGCTCCCTCCAGCTCGGCCTCACCGGCGAAGCCGCGCGGCTCTACGCCGACGAGTGGACCGTCTCCATCACCGACGTCACACCGCTCACCCATGCGGTCCACGCGCACGTACGCACCGGGGACCTGGACGCCGCACGGCGACTCCTGCCCCGCGAACGGCCCTACCCCGTGAACGAGGAGACCTTGGCTCACCTGCTGGCGACGCCTGAAGCCACTCCCGCGGCGATCACCGGCTCCGACACCCGCTCTTAAGACGACACCCGCTCTTGAGACCGGGCCCTGCGCGCCCCGGGCGCCAGGCCGCGCACGCCTCGACCTCATGAAGTGACGGCGCGTACCAGGCTGCGCGTACCAGACTGTGTGTACCAGGCCCGGGAGTCCGACGGCCGCATCAGGTCCGGTACGCGCGCAGCGCCTGCGACAGCGCGTCGACGGTCACGCCCACGATGGCCAGGAGCTGCGCCGGGCTCGCCCCGGCCCTGCTCATGACGGCGAGCGACTGGTTCACAGCCGCCGCGTGCACAGCGAAGGTCTCGGCGTCCCGGTCGGCCAGTCCGCCGGCCTTCAGCGCGGCGCGCAGGCGCAGGAGCTGGAAGCCGAGCGCCTGCTCGGCGTGGGCCGCGACGTTCGGACTCAGCACTGGAATCGCCATGGCCGACTGCGCGATCAGGCATCCGTCGGGCAGCTCGGGATCGGCGATGCGATCGAGAGTGACGCCGAAGAACGCACGGACGGCGGCAACGGGTTCCGAGGCCGCACACGACAGGGCTGCGTCGTACTTCTCGCCGTAGCGCGCGGCGTAGAGATCCAGGCAGCGCAGGAAGAGCGTGTCCTTGTCGCCGAGGGAGGAGTAGATGGAACTGCGGTTCAGGCCGGTCACCCGGGACAAATCACCCAATGAGGTGTCGGCGTAGCCGGCGCGCCAGAACTGGATCATCGCGGCGTCGAGCGCCGTGCCCATGTCGAACTGCTTCTTGCCTGCCACGCGGTACTTCCTTGCCGATGCGTCGATGGTTCGGGCTGCGCTGCGTACCATCCTATCTTGAACCAATCAGTTCAAGATGAGTTAGCCTTCAAACGTGGTCATCGCCAGGCAGGCCGCGCACTTCGCGACCGCGCCGTCGTGCCACACCGTCCCGACCGCAGACCGCAGACCGCACGCCTGACGCCTGACACCTGACACCTGACACCTGACACCTGACACCTGACACCGATGGAGGACCCCCGTGACCGGCCCAGCAACCAGCACTCCGCACGTCTCCGAAAGCAACCCCATCCGCGACCTCCCTCTACAGGATCTGGCCGGATTCACTCACCGCTGGATCGACGCGGACGGCGTCCGTCTCCATGCCGTCGAAGGCGGACGGCCGAACGGCCCGGCCGTCGTCCTGCTCGCCGGATTTCCGCAAACCTGGTGGGCCTGGCGGAAGGTGATGCCCGGCCTCGCCCACCGGTTCCGCGTCATCGCGATCGACCTGCCGGGCCAAGGCCACTCAGAGCGCCCGGAGCACGGCTACGACACGCACACGGTCGCCGCGTACGTCCACACCGCCGTGAAGGCTCTCGGAGTGTCGACCTACTCCCTGGTCGCCCACGACATCGGCGCCTGGGTCGCCTTCTCCCTCGCCCTCGGCTTCGAGAGCCACCTGCGCGGGGTGGCCCTGCTCGACGCCGGAATTCCCGGTATCACTCTCCCGGAGTCCATTCCCACCGACCCGGACCGAGCGTGGAAAACCTGGCACTTCGCGTTCCACCTCGTGCCCGACCTGCCCGAGACGCTGCTCGACGGCCGCGAACGCGAGTACGTCGGCTGGTTCCTGAAGGCGAAGGCCCTGTCTCCCGACACGTTCGACGACGCCGAACTCGACCACTACGCGGCGGCCATCGCCGCCGACGGCGGTCTGCGCGCCTCGCTCGCGTACTACCGAGACGCCGCGGAATCGACGCGCAAGAACCGCGAGGCGCTCAAGCGGCGCCACCTGACCGTGCCCGTCCTCGGAATCTCCAGCAGCCACGGCTCCATTCCGGACATGGCCGCCTCCATCAGCCCATGGGCCGACAACACCACCCGCATCGTCGTGCCCGACGCCGGACACTTCATCCCCGACGAGCAGCCCGAAGCCATCGCCGCCGCGATAACAGACTTCATCGCCGACGACGACTGACACCCGCCGAACCCACCCGGCCGCGTCGCCCAAGGCCGCGCGATCTGTGAAAGCGCTGCCCATGCGATCGGCAGATGCCGCGCTTTTCTTTGAAGACGAAGCGGGGCCGCTGGGCCGCAACGGCTCGGGTAGGGCTTGCCTCGTCAGCCCGAGAGCGCGATTTTCGTCGCCAGCGCGACGATGAGAGCGCTGGACAACAGCGCGGTGACAGTGCGGCCTCGTTGGCTCGTCAGGAAGCGGCCCAGTATTGCCCCTCCCCCGGCCAGGAGGAGTTGCCAGCTGCCGGAGGCCGCGATGATGGCGGCGACGTAGACGGTTTCTTCCGCCGGCGTACGTCCGTGGGATTGCCTGCCCAGAACCAGTGCCACAAAGTAAATGGCCGGCCAGGGGTTCAATGCCGTCAGGCCGAGGAATGCGAAGTAGGAGTGCAGGGGTTTCATCCGCTCCGGTTCGGACTTTCGGGCCTCGTGGATATCGTGGCGCTGCTTCAACGCCGACACTGCGATGCGAATCGCCATTCCGATGAGGATCAGCGCGGCGACCGAGCGCAGCGGTCCCGCGAACGGCGCGACCGCGGTGGCCAGTGCGCTTCCGCCCAGAACTGCCGCCACGGCATAGAAGGCGTCGGCTGTGGTGGCGCCGATGGCAGCGGCGGCGCCTACTCGGAACGACGTACGGGCCGTTGTATTGATCATGAGCACAGCCACCGCGCCCACCGGTACGGAAAGACCGTAACCCGCCCACATTCCAGCGATTATGGACTCGGTCATGAAATCCCATAACGATCGGGAGATTCACTTCGGGGCGGATTCCATCCGATGCGAATGGCAGGCGGATAACCGGTCGTCAAAGTCATGTGATCAGTCTCACCGGAATGAACTTCCGGGTCCATCGAATCTTTCCGAACAGTATCGTGTTGTCTGGTCGAATGATCGACTCTCGGCTACAGACCCTGCGCGTGCTGAACGAGGAGAAGACCATCACCGCGGCCGCAGCGGTGCTCCATCTCTCCCCCTCCTCCGTCTCGCAGCAACTGCGTCAGCTCTCCGCCGACCTCGGCATCGAGCTGTTGGAGCATTACGGGCGCAACGTGCGGCTCACGGCCGCCGCGCGGACCCTGCTCGGCCACGCACACACCCTGTTCGCCCAATGGGAGCGGGCCTGCGGGGACCTGGCCATGCACCGGGAGGGCGAGGCCGGGGAGCTGCGGGTGTCCGGGGTGGCCACGGCACTGGCTTCGGTGGTGGCGCCGGCCGTCGCGAAGCTGCGGGGCCGGTATCCGCAGATGTCGTTCCACCTCGGCGAAGACCCTGACGAGGACCGTTTCCACCTGCTGCTCATGGACCGTACGGACATCGCCGTCGTCATCCCCGCGTCGAGCACCCCGGCGCCCGACGACGAGCGGTTCGAGCAGCATCCTCTGCTCGAAGAGCCGCAGGATCTGCTCGTTCCCACGGGCCACCCCTTCGCCGGATCGGGGTCCGTCGCGCTGGCGGACGCCGCCGGGGAGGACTGGCTGCGGGCGGGCGACCCGCGGGACCAGCACCAGCTGTTCGTCACGGCGTGCGCTTCAGCGGGGTTCGCGCCTCGGGTCAGGCACGGCGCGGTCGACTGGAGTGCGGTGGCGGCGCTGGTCGCGCAGGGCTTCGGGATCTGTCTGGTGCCGCGCCTCGCGGCCGTCCCCGACAGTTTCGGCGTCGTCAGGGTCCGGCTGCACGGCGAACCCACGCCCGTACGCAAGGTGGTGGCGTGCGTCCGTCGGGGCAGCAGTGCCGTGCCCACGATCGCCCGCGGACTCGACGCCCTCAGGGAAGCAGCGTCGGACTGGCAGCTCTCGGCAGGCTCGGGCCGCCGGTGGCACGGGCACGTCAGTGGGCCGTACGGGTGAGCAGGGACGATTCTGCTTGACCCCTTCGGGTGAAGCAGGGCTTTTTGAACACTGACTTGGGCAACGTCGAGGAGCCATATCACCGCCTCGAACCAACTCGAACCAACTCGAACCAAAGGGGTTGCCCTCGTGCGTATTCGAACCTTCACGGCCGCCGTCGTCAGTGGACTTGCGCTGCTCGCCGCCGTGCCCGGCTCCGCCTCCGCCGCCGAAGGGCAGTTCCGGTACACGTACAAGACCACCGAGGGGTACGAGGCCGTCGGATTCCTCAACGACCCGCGGAGCGGGAAGTGCATCAACCTTCACGGCGTCGGCTCCGACTCCCTTCCGCCCGGATACTCGCCGAAGAACCGGACGGACCGGACGGCCACCGTCTTTCTGCACGCCAACTGCGCAGGCGGGGAGTACTTCTCCTTGCGTCCGCACACCGGTGGCGGCTCGGAGCGGCTGAAGGTGCGTTCGGTCGTATTCTCCTGAGCAACTGAGGACTGAGCGACTGAGCGGCTGAGCAGCCGCCTCCCCCGGACGCCTGCGCCCGGGTCCTTCCCGTCGCGGACGTACCGCTTCGGCCAGGGCCCGGGCGCAGGCAGTAGGGGGTGCCCTGTTCGTAGATCCGCCGGGTCCGTGACCGCTGGGTCGCCCCGGATACGGGACCGGGCGGCCTCGTCCGAGAGGCGGAAACGCTTCCGGCGCGAGACGGTGAGCATGAGTACAGGCATCGGGCGCGACAGCTCCCGAGGAGTGCCCGAGGAGTGCCCGAGGAGTGCCCGGGGAGTGCCCAGGGAGTGCCCGAAGAGCATGTGACGGACGGCGGAGACCATGAGTGACGGCGGATCGCGGCGCTGCCTGGTGACGGGCGCCACGGGCTACATCGGCGGCCGGCTCGTACCCGAACTGCTGGCGGCCGGGCACCGGGTGCGCTGTCTGGCCCGGTCCCCGCAGAAGCTGCGCGACCATCCCTGGGCCGACCGGGTCGAGGTCGTACGCGGCGATGTCACCGATGCCGACTCGGTCGGCGACGCGCTGCGCGGCATCGAGGTGGCGTACTACCTGGTGCACGCCCTCGGCACCGGTTCCGGGTTCGAGGAGACCGACCGCCGGGCCGCCCGTGTCTTCGGCGAGCAGGCCCGTGCGGCGGGGGTGCGGCGCGTCGTCTACCTGGGCGGCCTCACCCCGGCGGGCGTCCCGGACCGGGAGCTCTCCCCCCACCTGCGCTCGCGCGCCGAAGTGGGCCGGATTCTCCTCGGCTCCGGCGTACCGGCCACCGTGCTGCGCGCCGCCGTCATCATCGGGTCCGGCTCGGCGTCGTTCGAGATGCTGCGCTACCTCACCGAACGGCTGCCCGTGATGGTCACCCCGAGCTGGGTGCGGACCCGGATCCAGCCGATCGCCGTCCGGGACGCCCTGCGCTACCTCGTCGGCAGCGCGACCATGCCCGACGACGTCGCCCGCTCCTTCGACATCGGCGGCCCGGAGGTCCTGACCTACCGGGACATGATGCGCCGGTACGCGGCCGTGGCCGGGCTGCCGGACCGCCTCGTCGTGCCCGTACCGATGCTCTCGCCCGGGCTGTCCAGCCACTGGGTCGGCCTGATCACCCCCGTGCCCCGGTCCATCGCCCGGCCGCTCGCGGAGTCCCTGCGCCATGAGGTGGTGTGCGCCGAGCACGACATCGCGCGGTACATGCCCGATGCCCCCGGCGCGCCCCTCGACTTCGACGCGTCCCTCTCCCTGGCGCTCCAGCGGGTACGGGACGCGCAGGTCAGCACCCGCTGGTCGTCGGCGTCCGTACCCGGCGCGCCCAGCGACCCGCTGCCCACGGACCCCGGCTGGGCGGGCGGCAGCCTCTACACCGACCGGCGCGAACGTACCGTCGAGGCCCGCCGGGATCAGCTGTGGCGGGTCATCGAGAGCATCGGCGGCGACAACGGCTGGCACTCCTTCCCGCCCGCCTGGGCGGTACGGGGCTGGCTCGACCGGCTGGTCGGCGGGGTGGGGCTACGACGCGGGCGCAGGGACGCCCAACGGTTGCGGGTCGGGGACTCGCTGGACTTCTGGCGGGTCGAGGAGATCGAGCGCGGCCGGCTGCTGCGACTGCGCGCCGAGATGCGGCTGCCGGGGCTGGCGTGGCTGGAGATGTACGCGGACGAGGACGACGCGGGGCGGACGCGGTACCGGCAGCGGGCCTTGTTCCACCCGCGCGGCCTGCTCGGACACGCCTACTGGTGGAGCGTGGCGCCGTTCCACGCCCTGGTCTTCGGCGGCATGGCCCGCAACATCGCCCGTGCGGCCGAGACGTCGGACGAGGAGGCCGAGCGTCCAGAGCCTGCGGATCGAGAGGGAGCCGCACGGAGCCGACCGCGCCCCTGACCGTATCCGGCCCGGGGCCATTCCCCCAGGCCCATTTCCCAAAGCCCACACCCCACCCGGCATAAGGAGCCCGCTCGCGTGAGTGTTTCCGTGGTGCTGTTCACCTCCGACCTGCGCGTGCACGACAATCCGGTGCTGCGCGCCGCGCTGCGCGAGTCCGACCAGGTCGTGCCGTTGTTCGTGGTGGACGACGGGGTGCGCGACGCCGGGTTCGACGCGCCGAACCGGCGCGCGTTCCTCGCCGACTGCCTCGCCGACCTGGACGCCTCGCTCCGCTCGCGCGGCGGTCGCCTGGTGCTCCGCCGGGGCGACGTGGTGGACCGGGCGTGTTCCGTCGCGGCGTCCGTACGAGCGTCCCGACTGCACGTCGCGGCCGGGGTGAGCCGCTACGCGCTGCGGCGCGAGGAGCGGCTGCGGACCGCGCTGGCGGAGGCCGGCTGCGAGCTCACGGTGCACGACGCGGTGGTGACGGCCATCGCGCCCGGCCGGCTGACGCCGTCCGGCGGCGATCACTACGCCGTGTTCACGCCGTACTTCCGGCGCTGGAGCCAGGAGGGCGTACGGGCCGCGGTGGGCGCCCCGCGTACGGTGCGCGTGCCCGACGACGTGTCCAGTGAGCCGCTGCCGTCCCGCGCGAAGGTCACCGGGGTGTCCGAGGGGCTGGCCGAGGGCGGTGAGACGGAGGCTCGGCGGCGGCTGACCGCGTGGTGTTCCGGCGGTCTGGCCCGGTACGAGGCCGGCCACGACGACCTGGCGGGCGATGCCACCTCCCGCCTCTCGCCGTATCTGCACTTCGGCTCGGTGTCGGCGGCCGAGGCGGTCCAGCGGGCGCGACGGAAGCCGGGGCCCGGCGGCGAGGCGTTCGTACGGCAGATCGCCTGGCGGGACTTCCACCACCAGGTGCTCGCCGCCCGGCCCGAGACGTCCGCGGCCGACTACCGGCCGCGGGGCGACCGGTGGCGCGGGGAAGCCGGGGAGATCGCGGCCTGGCGTACGGGGTGTACGGGCTATCCGCTGGTGGACGCGGCGATGCGGCAGCTGCGGCACGAGGGGTGGATGCACAACCGGGGCCGGATGCTGGCGGCGAGTTTCCTGACCAAGACGCTGTACACGGACTGGCGGGTGGGCGCCCGGCACTTCCTGGACCTCCTGGTGGACGGGGACATCGCCAACAACCAGCTCAACTGGCAGTGGGTGGCGGGCACCGGCACCGACACCCGGCCCAACCGGGTGCTCAACCCGGTGACGCAGGGCAAGCGGTTCGATCCGCGCGGCTCGTACGTGCGCCGGTGGGTGCCGGAGCTCGCGGAGGTGCCGGACCGGTACATCCACGAGCCGTGGCGGCTGGAGGAACAGGGCGGCGCCCCGGACGGCTACCCGGCTCCGATCGTCGAACTGTCCCGCGGCCGCGACCGTTTCGAACGGGCTCGCAACGCGTCGGACGGCTGAGCACGCGACCTGCCGCCCCGGCCTCCGCCCCTCTGTTCCGGCCGCTGTCCCTCTGCCCTCTGGCCCTCTGTTCCGGCCCCTGTCCCTCTGCGCCGCCCCTGCTCGTACCGCCCGAGCGGCAGGCGGCGCGGTCGGCGGGTGGGGCGTTGTCAGTGGTGGCGCGTACGCTCCGGAGCATGAGTTACGCAGACCTGCGCGAACTCCAGAGCGCGCTCAGCACCGCCTCGGACATCGCCTTCTCGATCGAATCCGCGCCCGCGGCGCACGAGGCCGACCAGCTCGTCGACGCCCTGCGCCGGGCGCTGGCCGCCGCGACCTCTCTCGGAGCGGGCGGCGGGGCCACGGGCTGCCCTGAGCATCCGCGAGGGGCGGTGGACCCGCTGTTCGGCGACAAGAACGACCCGCTGCCGCAGGGGTGGGGCCGGTGCCTGCTGTGCAACGACCGGCGGCGGCGGGCCAGCGCACAGCGCCGGGGCTGGCGCTGACCCGCACCGGCGCGGCGGTCGGCGGTTGACGCCGGCCCGCACCGGCGCGGCGGTCAGCGGTTGACGCCGGCCCGCACCGGCGCGGCGGTCAGCGGTTGATGGCGGCCCAGAACTCCTCGAAGGACAGCACGCCGTCGGCGTCGGCGTCCTTGGCGTTGATGACGGCCTGGGCCACGCTCTCGGTGACGTAGGGGTCGCCCAGCTCGGCCATCACCTTCTTGTACTCGGCGGCGGTGACCAGCCCGTCGCCGTCCTTGTCGTACCGCTCGAACGCTGTACGCGCAGCCTCGATGTCCGCCACGGGTCCACCCCTGTCTGTGTACTGATCCCAAGCCGGTGTGCTTGTCCGACCGGCACAGATTAGCGGTAGCGCCGGGCGCCGCCGCGGGGCGGACGCCGCCCGGAGCCCCGGCTCCGGCGGACGGCTCCGACGGGCGGCACCGACGGGTCAGGCCGCGTTGACGAGCCGCATGTACCGGTTCCAGTCCCAGTACCGGCCGGGGTCGGTGTGGTCCGTGCCGGGCACTTCGACATGGCCGATGATGCGGCTGCGGGTCTTGGGGATGGAGTACCGGTCGCAGATGGCCGCGGTGAGCGTCGCCGAGGCGCGGTACAGGGCGTCCGTGAAGTACTCCGGCTTGTCGACCCAGCCCTCGTGCTCGATGCCGATGCTGCGGGTGTTGTGGTTCCAGTTGCCGGCGTGCCAGGCGACGTCCTTCTCGCGGACGAACTGGCCGATGTAGCCGTCGGCGGAGGCGATCGCGTAGTGCGCGGAGACCTTCGAGGACGGGTCCTTGAAGATCTTCATCGTGTTGGGGAACGTCGCCTGCGTCACGTGGATGACGACGAAGTCGAGCGGGTACGCGGTGGGGCGGTTGGAGACCGTGTAGTTGGCGGGGCTGGCCGGGATCCAGTGGAGCGGCGGGTAGGACGGGGCGGGCTTCGGCGCGGCGGACGCGCTGTGGTCGGCCATCCGGGCGGCGGCGGTGAGGCCGAGGCCCGCGGCGCCGATGAGGGTCGAACCGCGCAGAAGGCGCCTGCGGGACAGGCCGGGTCTGTGGTGCTCTTGCTCTGCCATGCGTTCTCCCGAGTCCGTAGCTGCTGGTACAGGCAGGTACATGCCACTCACTGGCGCCCCTCCATGCTGAGGTTTCAACGACTCCACGCCAAGAACCGCACGGCACGGAGAGTTTCCTCCACCCCTCTTATGGGAGGCAATTCCGTTGAGGCGAAGGGGAATTGGACACGGGCGTTCTGGGCGGCGGCGTGTCCGCCGTCCAGCGCTCCATAATCCCGAATGTCGCAACCAGATTCCCTTGGCTACATATCCATTCACCCATTGTTTGCAAGGCTCGTGTCACACGTCACCTTTGATTCACTTTTCTTTTGTCTAGTTTGGTGCGGTATTTTACGACTATGGCCCATTAGCGGGACAGCGCACCGTCTGCCATAGTCGGTCTCACGACCCCCATTGACCCGGGCAAGGTCGACCACAACGCCGTGGACAACACCCCTTTCGTCCGCGGCGGCACACAGAGGCCCCCGCACCGCCGCAAGACGACGGATGGGGGCCTCTGTGTTTCCGGACGCGTTTCCCGCGCGCCGGGGTCAGCGGTCGCCTGCGCGCATCTCGAACCAGGTCGTCTTGCCGCGCGGCAGCAGGTCAACCCCCCAGCGGTCCGAGAGCTTGTCCACCAGAAAGAGGCCGCGACCGCTGATGTCGAGCTCTCGCACCGGCATCAGGCAGGGCAGCCCCCGGGAAGGGTCACGGACCTCGATCCGTATCCAGCCGCGTCGCCGGAGTATCCGCAGCCCGAAGGAGCGGGCGCCCGTGTGCCGGACCGCGTTGCCGACGAGTTCGGACACCAACAGGACCGCGTATTCGGAGAGTTGAGGAGAAAGCCCCCACTTGCGCAGCACCACGCACTGGGTCAGCCGGCGGGCGGAGGCCGCGGATTCGGGGCGGGAGGGCAATCGCACCTCTTGGGTCGCCGGATCGCCGAACAGCTCGAACGCCCTGACCGTCAGTTCATCGTCGACGGCCGGCGTCCACCGCGCCCCGGCCATAGCGGCTCGCGGCTGCGGCTGCCCCATTTCCTCCAAGCCCGCCATGGCACCATCATGGCCGTCAAAAAGACCCCCCGGGGTGGAACGGGGGGATTCATGCGGCCGGAATCCGCCGTTCCACGCAACCCTCCCGACATATGCCAACGGCAGTTAATCTCTTGCATCACCCCGCTGACCTGCGGTGACTTTTCACGCATGGAAGATCACCAAACGTCCGCGGGAGGGGAAAATTAGGCTGGCGCAAGCCCGGGATAATTCCCCCGCAAGGAGCACGGCACGTCGAGCACTGCCCATAACTCACAAGGGATCAGCGGAACTTGGCCTTGCCGGGACCGTCCTCGACAAAACTCCGCATCCCGGTCTCCCGGTCCTCCGTCGCGAACAGCCCGGCGAACCAGCCGCGCTCGATGGCCAGCCCGGTGTCGATGTCGGTCTCCAGCCCCGCGTCGACGGCCTCCTTGGCCGCGCGCAGCGCGATGGCGGGCCCCGCGGCCAGCCGGGCCGCCCACGCGTGCGCCTGCTCGTAGACCTCCTCGGCCGGTACGACCCGGTCCACGAGCCCGAGCGTCAGCGCCTCGTCGGCCCGCACCTGGCGGCCGGTGAAGATCAGGTCCTTGGCCTTGGACGGGCCGACGAGCCGGGACAGCCGCTGGGTGCCGCCCGCGCCGGGGATCAGGCCGAGCAGGATCTCGGGCTGGCCGAGCTTGGCGTTCTCCGCGGCGATCCGGTAGTCCGCGCAGAGCGCCAGCTCGCAGCCGCCGCCGAGCGCGTAACCGGTGACGGCCGCGACGACGGGCTTGGGGATGCGGGCGACGGCGGTGAAGGCGCCCTGGAGGTCGCGGGCACGGGCCACCATCGCGGCGTGGTCCATGTTCCGCATCTCCTTGATGTCCGCGCCGGCCGCGAACACCTTCTCCCCGCCCCAGATCACCACGGCGCGCACGTCCTCGCGCCGCGTCGCCTCCTCGGCGAGCTCGCGCAGCCGGTCCTGGGTGGCGGCGTCCAGGGCGTTCATCGGCGGGCGGTCCAGGCGGATGGTACCGACGCCCTCGGCGGCCTCAAGATGCACAGTCATGGCAGCAGGTTAGCTGCCGTTAACGCCGCGCGCGCCGGTGCCTTCGGTCACATGGACCCGGCCGCCCCGCCCCATCCCGTCCCGTCCCGCTCAGCGCCGGTTCCAGTCGGCCCAGGACATGTTCCAGCCGTTGAGGCCGTTGTCCGGCTGAACGGTCCGGTCCTTGGAGTTCTTCACGATCACGACGTCGCCGATGAGCGAACTCCCGTAGAACCAGGCCCCGGGGGTGGACCGGTCGCCCCCGCCGCGCTGGTCGGAGAGGCCGACGCAGCCGTGGCTGGCGTTGACCGATCCGAAGGTGCCGGCCCCCGACCAGTAGTTGCCGTGGATGAAGGTGCCCGAGTTGGAGAGCCGCATCGCGTGCGGCACGTCCTTGATGTCGTACTCGCCGCCGAAGCCGACCGTCTCGCCGTTCATCCGCGTCACGTCGTACTTCTCGCTGATCACCATCTGGCCGTTGTACGTGGGGTTGGAGGGGCTTCCGGAGGTGATCGGGATGGTCTTGACGACCTTGCCGTCACGCTTGACGGTCATCTCCTTGGAGCTCGCGTCCACCGTGGACACCTGGGAGCGGCCGACGGTGAACTTCACGGTCCGCGTCTGGGTGCCGTACACGCCGGGCCGGCCCTCGATGCCGTTGAAGTCGAACGACAGCGTCACCTTGGTCCCCGCCGCCCAGTACTTCTCCGGGCGGAAGTCGAGCCGGTCGTTCCCGAACCAGTGCCCCTTGACCGGCACGGACGGCTCGGCCATGACCTTGATCGCCGACTCGACGGCCTTCGGGTCGGTGATGCCGCGGTTGAACCGGAGCGAGACCGGCATGCCGACGCCGACCGTCGAACCGTTCTCCGGGGTGTAGTAGCCGACGAAGGTGTTCTTCGGCGTGAGCGTGGTGAAGGTCGAGTGCTTGGCGGACTCCCGGCCGTCCTTGTCCCGCGCGACGACGTCCACCGTGTACTTGGTGGCGGCGCCCAGGTGCCCGGTCGGCGTCCAGGCCGTCCCGGCGGCGGCTATCTTCCCGTCGACCTCGTTCCCCTTGGAGTCGACGACCTTCACGGTCTTCAGCGTGCCCTTGTCGGCGGTGACCCTGAGGGCGCCGCTGGTCGCGGCGTCGGCCGTGCCGTCCTTGGGCACGATGGTCACCACGGCCCGCGACTCGGCCTTGTCGCCGAGCTTCGCGCCCGCCTTCTTCCCGTCGTCCGAGCCGCCGCCGCCCCCGCCGCACGCGGTCACCAGCAGCAACAACGCCCCGAGCAGCAGTGCCACCAGGCCCTGCCGCCGCCTCCCCGATCCCGGCTGCGCATCCAAAGCGGTCGTCTCCCCTCGAACGGCCCGCGGCCCCGCGGTATTTCAGCGGCGCGCCACACCGCGCCTGGCGATAGGTAACCACAGGGCACTGACAGATCACCTTCCGCGAATGTCACCGTTCGGTCCCAAGTGGGGCCGCTGGTAAGGGCCGTGCGAACGGGCGTGCTGGGGCGTGCCCGGAAGGCGTGAACCGTACGGTCCGCTCCGGGCCCCCGCCCGGCGCCGGGACGCGACGGCTCGCCGCCCGCCTCAGCGCAGCGCCGACCCGGCCCGCCACCGCTCCCACGACATGTTCCAGCCGCTGAGCCCGTTGTCCGGGGCGACCGAGCCGTCCCGCGAGTTGACCACCTCGACCACGTCGCCGATCAGCGTCTTGCCGAAGAACCAGCCAGCCGGTGTGGACGGGCTGCCGCCCTGCTCGTCGCGGAGCCCCACGCAGCCGTGGCTGGTGTTGACGGAGCCGAACGTATTGGCGGGCGCCCAGTAGTTGCCGTGCAGGAACGTCCCGGAGCGGGTCAGCCGCATCGCGTGCGGCACGTCCTCGATGTCGTACTCGCCGCCGAACCCGACCGTCTGCCCGTTCATCCGCGTCACGTCGTACTTCTCGCTGACCACCAGCTTGCCGTTGTACGTGGCGTTCCCCGGCCCGCCCGCGGTGACCGGCAGCGTCGCGAACCGCCGGCCGTCGCGGACGACGGCCATGGTGTGGGCGGCCGCGTCCACCGTGGAGACCTGGGAGCGGCCGATGGTGAAGGTGACCTTCTTCTGCTGGATGCCGTACGCCCGCGCCGCGCCGCGCACATCGCGCAGCCGCAGGTCGAGGGTGACCTTGGTGCCCGGCTTCCAGTACGCGCGCGGGCGGAAGTCCAGCCGCCCGGAGCCGAACCAGTGGGCGGCCACCTCGGTCCGCGGCTCGGCCGTGACCCGGACGGCGCGTTCGACGGCGGCCCGGTCGGTGACGGGGCGGTTGAAGTCCAGGGAGACGATCATTCCGGTGCCGACGGTGGACCGGTGCTCGGGCTGGAAGTAGCCGACGAAGCGGTGCTCCGGCACGTACGTGGTGAACGCGGTGTGCCGGGCGGCGCGGTGGCCGCGAGCGTCCAGGGCGACGGCGTCCACGGTGTACTTCGCGGCGAGGCGCAGCCCGGCCCGGCCGGTGGGCCGCCAGCTGCGGCCGTCCGCCGAGATCCGCCCCGGCACGGACCGTTCGTCGCCGTCCTCGACGGCGGCGACCCGTACGCGCTCCAGCTTTCCGCCGGGGGCGTCCACGGTGAAGGCGTCCGCCGCGCGTACGCCTTTCGCGCCGTCGCGCGGTGCGACCTTGATGACTTCCTCGGCCGGCCGCGCGCCGCCGTCCGGCGCGGGCTCGCCGCGTCCGCACCCCGTGAGCGCCGCGAGCCCCGTCAGCGCCGATACGGCCGTTGCGAAGCAGAGTCCTGCCCCCGTGCGCGCCCCGCGCTTCGTTGCATGTGTCACGCCGGGACCAACGACCGTTTCCACCGGGGGAAACGAGGGGGTATGCGGCCGCCGGTCCCGGCCGTAGGTGTGATGACATGCCCTGTTCTGGGAAGAACAGGTAAAAGGACGGGATCGCCGCCGCACGGCCGGGACGCCTGAGCGGTGGCGGTGCCGTCCTGTGCAGCAGGAAGCAGCCGTCCGCGAGCCGCCCGGAGGCGAAACAGGTGTCGAGCGCAGCCGAGCAGGGGACCGTCCGGGGAGGACCGGCAGAGATCCGTACGAACGGCGCCCCTCCCCCGGCCGCCCCCGGCCCGCCCGCGCCGGCCCCCGCCGGGCCCGGCGCCCGCAATGGCGGGCGGCGGGCGGCGGCCCGGGTGTGGACCGGGAGCTCGGAGCCGCTGGGGGCGCGCTTCAGAGTCGGGCCGGACGGAGTGGCGGGGACGAACTTCGCGCTCTGGGCGGGCGGCGCGGAGGCGGTGGAGCTGTGCCTGTTCGCGGCGGACGGCACGGAGACGCGCTGCATGCTCGGCGAGCTGACGCACGAGATCTGGCACGGCTTCGTGCCCGGCGTCCTCCCCGGCCAGCGGTACGGCTACCGCGTGCACGGCCGCTGGGACCCCTGGATGGGCGCCCGCTGGAACCCGGCCAAGCTGCTCCTCGACCCGTACGCGCGCGCCGTGGACGGCGAGTTCACCGGCTACGGGCGCACGGGGACCGGGCGGGGCGCGCTGCCCGCCGAGATGTACGGGCATGTGCGGGACTGGCCACAGCAGCATGTCGCCGACACCGTGCGCGACGAGCGCGACTCGGCCCCGTACGTGCCCAAGGGCGTCGTCGTCCATGACGACGACGACTGGGCGGACGACCACCGGCCGAAGACCCCGTGGGCCGATTCCGTCATCTACGAACTGCACGTGCGCGGCTTCACCATGCGCCATCCGCGGATTCCGGAGCGGCTGCGCGGCACGTACGCGGGGCTCGCGCACCCGGCGGCGATCGACCACCTCAGAGGGCTCGGGGTGACAGCGGTGGAGCTGCTGCCGGTGCACCAGTTCGCCCATGAGGACCATCTGCTGCGGCGGGGCCTCGGCAATTACTGGGGCTACAACTCGGTCGGCTATTTCGCTCCGCACGCCGCCTACTCGGCGTCGGGGACGCGCGGCGAGCAGGTCGGCGAGTTCAAGCGGATGGTGCGGGCGCTGCACACGGCGGGCATCGAGGTCATCCTCGACGTCGTCTACAACCACACGGCCGAGGCGGGCGAGTACGGCCCGACGCTGTCCCTGCGCGGCATCGACAACCGGGGCTACTACCGCCTCCAGGGCGATCTGCGGCGCTACGCGGACTACACGGGCTGCGGCAACACCCTCCATGTGGTGCAACCCAACGTCCTGCGGCTGATCACCGACTCGCTGCGCTACTGGGTGACGGAGATGGGGGTCGACGGGTTCCGCTTCGATCTGGCGGCGGCGCTGGCGCGCTCCATGCACGACGTCGACATGCTCTCGCCGTTCCTCGCCGTCATCGCCCAGGACCCGGTGCTGCGGCGGGTCAAGCTGATCGCCGAGCCGTGGGACGTCGGCTCCGGCGGCTACCAGGTGGGGTCCTTCCCGCCGCTGTGGACCGAGTGGAACGACCGCTACCGGGACGCGGTGCGCGACTTCTGGCGGGGCTCCCTCCCGGACGTGCGCGACCTCGGCTACCGGCTCTCCGGCTCCAGCGACCTGTACGCGTGGGGCGGCCGGCGCCCGTACGCCTCCGTCAACTTCATCACCGCGCACGACGGTTTCACGCTGCGCGACCTCGTCTCGTACGAGCACAAGCACAACGAGGCCAACGGGGAGGGCAACCGGGACGGCACCGACGACAACCGGGCGTGGAACTGCGGGGCGGAGGGCGAGAGCGACGATCCGGCCGTACGGGCGCTGCGGCGGCGGCAGCTGCGCAACATGCTGACCACGCTGCTGCTGTCCACGGGGGTGCCGATGCTCGTCGCGGGCGACGAGATGGGGCGCACCCAGGGCGGCAACAACAACGCCTACTGCCAGGACGACGAGACGAGCTGGGTGGACTGGTCGCTGCTGGAGGAGCCCGGCTGGCGCGCGCTGCGCGACCTCACGGCCCGGCTGATCGCACTGCGCCGCGCCCATCCGGTGCTGCGCCGCCGCGCCTTCTTCTCCGGCCGGCAGACCCCGGACGGGCTGCGGGACCTGGCCTGGTTCACGGCGGACGGGGCGGAGATGACGGAGGCCGACTGGTACGCGCCGACCTCGACGATCGGCATGTACCTGTCGGGCCGGGACATCGCGCAGCGCGACCCGCAGGGCGTGCCGGTCATCGACGACAGCTTCCTCGCGCTGCTGCACACGGGCGACGAAGCGCTGCGCTGCACACTGCCGGGAGCGCCGTGGGCGGGGGCGTACGAGGTGCTGGTGGACACGGCGAGCGAGGCGGACCAGGGGGTGGGCGTCCGGCACCGCGCCGGGACCCGGTTGACGGTCGGGGCGCGCTCGGCCGTCCTGCTGAAGGTCGTCGAGGCGGCCGGGCCCGCGGCGGCCAGGACCGACACGGGCCGGAAAACCGAGTGAGCGTTGTCAGTGGTGAACCGTAGTCTCGCCACTGATGCCCACGACGAGCGAGGTACCCCATCCGAAGGAGGACGCGGAGCGCGCCCCGCGCCGCTCCGCCGTCCGTTCACTGCTGCGCCTGCTGCCGTACCTGCGGCCGGTGCGCGCCCGGCTGGTCACGGCGGCGGTGATCGCCGTCGTGGCGTCCTGCATCGGCCTGGTCATCCCGCTCGCGCTCAAATGGATCGTGGACGGGCCGGTCGCCGGCCGCGACCCGTCGGGGGTGTGGCTGGGCGGCGGGATGCTGCTGCTCCTCGGCTTCGCGGAGGCGGGGCTGTTCGGGCTGCGGCGGTGGCTGGTGGCGCGGCCCCTGGCCCGGATAGAGGCGGACATGCGCTCGGACCTCTACCGGCACCTCCAGCGGCTCCCGGTCTCCTTCCACGACCGCTGGCCGTCGGGGCAGTTGCTGTCGCGGGCCACGACCGACCTGATGCTGTTGCGCATGTTCTTCGCCTTCCCCATGACGTTCCTGCTGGTCAACGGCGTCACGGTCGTCGTCGGCTGCGTCATCCTGTTCGTCCAGCAGTGGGGGCTGGGGCTCGTGCTGCTGGCGCCGATCCTGCCGATCGTGGTGCTGTGCTCGGTCTTCGAACACCGCTACGCGGTGGCGGCGCGCGCCTCGCAGGACCAGATCGGCGACCTGACGACGGTCGTCGAGGAGAGCGTGCTGGGCATCCGCATCATCAAGGGCTTCGGCCAGCACCGGGCGCAGGAGCGCGCGTTCCGGGCGCTGTCGCGGCGGGTGCGCGGGACGGAGCTGCGCAAGGCCGGACTGCTGGGCTGGCTCTGGGGTGTGATCACGACGCTGCCGGAGCTGGCGATCGCCGCGGCTCTGGTGCTCGGCACGGTGCAGGTGGCCGACGGCGTGCTGTCGGCGGGGACGCTGGTGGCGTTCCTGTCCACCGCGCTCGCGCTGCGCTGGCCGGTCGAGTCCATCGGCTTCCTGCTCGCGATCAGCAACGACTCGGCGACGGCGACGGACCGGCTGTTCGAGGTGCTGGACGCGCCCGTGCCGGAGGACGTACCGGCCGGCCGGGACGGGGAGGGCGGGACGCGCAGGCGTCCTGGCGAGGGTCCGGACGGAGAGGAGCGGGCGCGGCGCAGGCTTCCTGCAGACGGCACGGACGGGGAGGGCGGGGCACGTACGCGTCCTGGCTACGGCCCGGACGGAGAGGAAGGGGCACGGCGCACGCTTCCCGCTGACGGCACGGACGGACAGGACGGAGCACGCACGCGCCCTGGCGACGGCCCGGACGGAGAGGAGCGGGCGCCGCTCACGCGCCCTGGCGACGGCCCGGACGGGCAGGACGGGGTGCGCAGGCATCCCGCCGATGGCTCGAACGCGGGCGACGGCGCGCGCAGGCATCCCGGCGTCGGCGCGGACGAAGACGGCGACGCTCGCACTCTTCCGGCCGCCGGCCCGGACGCGGACGACGGCGTGGGCGCGCGTCCCGCCGACGGCCCGGGCGCGGGCGCGGACAGCGGCGCGGGCAAGCGCCCTGCCTGCGACCCGGACGGAGGCGTCGGCGCACGGAAGCGCACTGCCGCCGGGAGTACGGCGGCGGCTCGGCCGGAGGGCGACGGGCTGCGGCTCCGCGGCGTCGGGTTCCGCTACGCCGACGCGCCGCCGCACGCCCCGGCCGTCCTGCACGACGTGGATCTGCACGTCCGGCCCGGCGAGACCATGGCGCTCGTCGGGGCCACGGGCAGCGGCAAGACGACGCTCACCACGCTGATCCCCCGGCTCCAGGAGCCGACCGAGGGCCGCATCACGCTCGACGGCGCGGATGTGCGGGCGCTGCCCCGGGAGAGGGTGCGCGCGCTGGTCGCCGTGGCGTTCGAGGAGGCCACGCTGTTCTCCGCCACGGTCGGGGAGAACGTCCTGATGGGCGCCGAGGACGTGGCGGAGGGCGACCTGGCGCGGGCGCTGGAGGTGGCGCAGGCCGGGTTCGTACACGATCTGCCGGAGGGCGCCCGGACGCAGGTCGGCGAGCAGGGGCTCAGCCTCTCCGGCGGTCAGCGGCAGCGGCTCGCGCTGGCCCGCGCGGTGGTGGGCAGACCGCGGTTCCTCGTGCTCGACGATCCGCTCTCCGCGCTCGACGTGCATACGGAGGCCCTGGTGGAAGCCGCGCTGCGGGAGGCGCTGGCGACCACGACGGCGCTGATCGTCGCACACCGCCCCTCCACGGTCCTGCTCGCCGACCGCGTCGCGCTGCTGTCCGGCGGCCGGATAGCGGCCGTCGGCACCCACCACGAACTGCTGCACGGCAACGCCGAGTACGCGTCGCTGATGTCCGGTCACGACAGCCACGACAGCCACGAGGGGGGCGTACGACGATGAGCACCACCGTTTCCGACCAGCCGGTCACCGACGAGGAGCGCCCCGCGCCCGCCGCGGTGGACGATTCGTTCGACAATGACGTGCTGCCCGCGCCCAAGGGCGCGTCCTGGGCGCTGCTCCGGTCGCTGCTGAGGCCCGCCCACGGGCGGGTGTGGGTGAGCGTCCTCGTACTGCTGGTACAGCAGGCGGCGGTGCAGGCGGGCCCGCTGCTCGTCGCGTTCGCGATCGACCGCGCGGTGCCCGCGTTCCGTCGGCACGACTACGGCCCCTTGATCGCGGTGGGCACCGCCTATGTGGTCTGCGCCCTGCTCGCGGGCCTGCTGCAACTCGCCTTCGTCCGGCTCTCCGCGTGGATCGGCCAGGACGCGCTGCTCGATCTGCGGGGCCGGATCTTCCGGCACGGGCAGGCGCTGAGCGTGGACTTCCACGACCGGTACACCTCCGGCCGGCTCATCTCCCGCGCCACCACGGACGTCGAGTCGATCCGCGAGCTGCTCAACGACGGCCTCCAGGAGCTGATCGGGGTCGGGCTGTCGACGGTGTTCATCGCGGCGATGCTGCTCTACCTCGACTGGGGGCTGGGCGGCGCGGCGCTGTTCGCCTTCGTCCCGCTCTACCTGCTCATCCGGAACTTCCAGCGCCGTTCGATGGTCGCCTACCGGGCGCGGTCCACGGCCATAGCGAAGGTCATCGTGAAGTTCGCGGAGACGATGAACGGGATCCGGCCCGTGCAGGCGTTCCGCCGGGAGCGCGTCAACGAGGAGCAGTTCGCGAAGCTCAATCGGCACCACGAGCGGGTCAACGGCTCCGCGATACTGGAGATGGCGCGCTACGTCGTCTCGTCGCGGCTGGTGGCGAACTCGGCGCTGGCGGCGATCGTGGTGTGGGGCGCGTACCGCGTCGCCTCCGGCGAGCTGGCGCTGGGCGTGCTCGCGGCGGCCGTGCTCTATCTGCGGCGGCTGTACGACCCGATCGACCGGCTGGGCATGTTCCTCAACTCCTACCAGTCCGCGGCCGCTTCGCTGGAGAAGATCGCGGGACTGCTCGCCCAGCGGCCCTCCGTACCGGAACCGGCGTCCCCGCGACCGCTGCCCGAGCCTCCCGCCGGCCGGCCCGGCCGGGAGGTCGTCTTCGACGGGGTGCGCTTCGGGTACCGCAAGGGCGGCGAAGTGCTGCCCCGCTTCGATCTGACGCTGCGCGCAGGTCAGACGGTCGCGGTCGTCGGGGCGACGGGCGCGGGCAAGTCGACGCTGGCGAAGCTGCTCGCCCGGTTCTACGACCCGACGGGCGGCCGGGTGCTGCTGGACGGCGTGCCGCTCGCCGAACTGGCCGGCGCGGACCTGCGCGGCAATGTGGTGATGGTGACGCAGGAGGCGTTCCTCTTCTCCGGCACCGTGGGCGAGAACATAGCGATCGGCAAGCCCGACGCCACGCCCGAGGAGATCGAGCGGGCGGCGAAGGCGATCGGCGCGCACGAGTTCATCGACGCGCTCCCGGACGGCTACGACACGGACGTGCGCAAGCGCGGCGGCCGCATCTCGGCGGGCCAGCGGCAGCTCGTCGCCTTCGCCCGCGCGCTGCTCGCCGATCCGGCGGTCCTCATCCTCGACGAGGCCACGTCCTCGCTCGACATCCCCGGCGAACGGGCCGTGCAGCGCGCGATGGACACGGTGCTGCGCGGCCGTACGGCCGTGGTGATCGCGCACCGCCTCTCGACGGTGGAGATAGCGGACCGGGTGCTGGTGATGGCCGACGGCCGCATCGTCGAGGACGGCGCCCCGGCCGAACTCATCGCCGGGACGGGCCGGTTCGCGGACCTGCACCGGGCCTGGCGGGAGAGCCTGGTCTGACGGGTCCGGAGTACGGGTCCGGGCCGAGCGCCGAATCCGGGTTCCGCAGGTGGGCTTGAGGCGTCGGTGCGTACGGGCGGGCGGCGGGCGCTACGGGCACGCCGCGCCGCCCGCCGCCCCGAGCCCAAGCAGGTCACGCAGGTCAAGCAGGTCAAGCAGGTCAAGCAGGTCAAGCCTGCGAACCTGCGGGCCGGTCCCGCGCTCAGGCCGGCCGGTCGGCGAAGTAGTGCCCCTTGTCGAGGTCGTCGAGGAGCCCGGGGCCGGTCGGCCGCCAGTCCAGCAGTTCGCGCGTACGGGCGCTGGAGGCGGGGCTGTCCAGGTCGAGCGTGGGCGCCAGCCAGCCGAAGTGCGCGGGCGCGTCAGCCGGGGAGATCGAGGCCGTGGGCAGGCCGAGGCCGCGGCCGATCGCCTCGGCGATGTCGCGCATCGGCACCCCTTCGTCCCCGGCCGCGTGCAGCGTCGAGCCCGCCGGCGCGCTCTCCGCCGCGAGCCGGAAGAGGCGCGCGGCGTCGAACCGGTGCACGGCGGACCAGCGGGCGGCGCCGTCGCCGATGTAGCCGGCGACGCCCCTTTCGCGGGCGACGCCGATGAGGACGGGGAGGAAGCCGTAGTCCCCGTCGCCGTGCACGGTCGGGGCGAGCCGCACGACGGACGAGCGGACGCCGCCCTCCGCGAGGGCGACCGCCGCGTGCGCGTTGGCCATGCGCGTGGCCGGGCCGCCGCTCTGAGCGCTCCCCTCGGCGGCGCTCCCCTCGGCGGACGCCTGGCCGTCCTGCTCCGTGAGGATCCGGCCCGGAGTCACTCCGAGGGTTCCGTTGGCGATGACGAGCGGGCGTCCGGAACCGGCCAGCGCCTCGCCGAACGCGTCGATGGCACGCCGGTCCGCCTCGACGGCCGCGCCGGCATCTCCGCCGATCATGAGGTCGTGCTTGTAGGCGAGGTGGATCACTCCGTCGGAACCGGCGGCCGCGCCGCGCAGGACGCCGAGGTCGTCGAGCGTCCCGCGGCACACCTCGGCGCCCGCCTCGGCGAGCGTGGCGGCCGACTCGTCGGAGCGGGCGAGCCCGAGGACCTGGTGGCCCGCGCCGATGAGTTCGGGGACGACGGCTGAACCGATCCAGCCGGATGCTCCGGTGACGAATACGCGCATGGGGAATACCTCCGCATAAGCCGTCCGCCACGCCTGTGCGCCGCGCGGCGGACGAGTCGATGTCAGCAACTGTCATCGACAGTAGCACCTCGATGTCAGTGACTGTCATCGCGTAGAATCGCCGCATGAGCCGATGGGAGCCCAACGCGCGCGGACGCCTCGAACAAGCGGCGCTGGACCTCTTCGGCGAGCGCGGGTTCGAGCAGACCACCGCCGCGCAGATCGCCGAGCGCGCCGGACTCACCGAGCGGACGTTCTTCCGGCACTACGCCGACAAGCGCGAGGTGCTCTTCGGCGAGGCGCACACGCTGGAGCAGGCCTTCGTCGACACCTTCACCGGCATCCCGGACACGGTCGCGCCGATCGACGCGATGGCCTCGGCGCTGGAGACCATCGCCGCCCGGTACTTCGACCCCCGCCACGAGCGGGTCCGGCAGCGCCACGCCGTCATCATGGCCAACGCGGAGCTGCGCGAGCGCGAGTTGATCAAGCTGGCGTCACTGTCCGCCGCGCTCGTCGCCGCGCTGCGCCGCCGCGGCATCGAACCCTCGGCCGCGCACCTCACCGCGGAGGTCGGCATCGCCGTCTTCAAGGTCGGCTTCGGGCGCTGGATCGGCGACACCGGGGAACGCACTCTGGCGGACTTCTTCCGGGAGTCCCTCGATGGACTCAGAGTGGTGATCGCGGGCGGGTGACCGTACGCCCGGCGGCCCTGGCCACAAGCGGCCCTTTAGCGGCCGTAGCCGCGAGCAGTCGTCAGTTCTCCGGCGGGCCGTCATGCAGAATCCGCTGGAACATGCGGTGGTCCCGCCATTCCCCGTCGATGTGCAGATAGCGCGGCGCCATGCCGATCGGCTCGAAGCCGTTCTTCTCCAGCACGCGTTGCGACGCGGCGTTGTCGAGCAGCGTGGCGGCCTCGATGCGGTGCAGGCCGACGCGGTCGCGCGCCGCGCGGCAGACGCTGGCCACAGCGGCGCCGGCCAGCCCCCTGCCCTGCTGGTCGGCGGCCACCCAGTACCCCAGGTACGCGCTACGGAAGGGCCCGAAGGTCAGTCCCGAGAGCGTGATCGTGCCGATGACGGCGCCGTCGCCCTCGATGACCCAGGGCACCGCGCGCCGCTCCGAGAAGTTCAGCAGCTGCTCGGCGACGCGTGCCGCCTGGCCCTCGACGGTGAAGAAGCTCTCCGGGCGGCGGGGCTCCCAAGGGGCCAGATACTCCCGGTTCGCCGTGTACGCGGAACGCAGTGCTTCCGCGTCGTCGCCGGAAAGGAGTCGCAAAAGGACGCCGCCGGGCAGCATTTCGCCAGGAATGATCATTGATTCACTCTAGCCGGGGCGACGAAAGCGCATCCGCGAGCCCGCGGACCCCCGGGCGGGCGGCCCCGTCACCGCTCCGCGCGCAGCACCACCAGGCGGCACGTGACCGGTTCGCTCGTGTGGTACGTCTGGTCGGGGCGGTCCTCGACGACGGTGACGGCGCCCTGGCTCGTCAGTTCGGCCACGTGGCGGGCGAAGCCCATGTCCTCCCACACCTGGGTCAGCACCGTCATCACGACGTACCCGCCCCGGCGCGCGGCCGCGACGAGCGGGTCGATGCCCTCGGGGCCGACGTGTCCGGCCGTGAAGGTGCCCGCGCAGCTCACCGCGCCGTAACCGCCGGGGGCGAAGGGCAGCGGGCGGGTGATGTCCGCGCACTCCAGCCGTCGGTAGACGCCCTTGCTCCGGGCGACCTTCAGCATGCCCTCGGAGAGGTCGACGCCGTCGACGGCCGTGAAGCCGCGCGCCGCCAGTTCGGCGCCCACCAGGCCCGTACCGCAGCCGGCGTCCAGGACCGGGGTGTCGGCGGGGACCAGTTCCGCCACGAGGCCGGCGACCAGGGGCGGGCCGACGTAGCCCAGCTGCTCGACGGTGTCCTCGTCGTACGCGCCGGCCCAGTCGTCGTAGATGCCCGTGCGCTTCTCGACGTCGCCGTCGAGGTGGTACATGCGCTTCAGGATCGGGTGCTGCACGTTCAACCGCTCTGCCACGGGTGCCGCCTCTCGACGCCGGTGCTGTCGCCGCCGGCCCCCGGCGCCGGTGGAAGCCGACGGAGCGATAGGAGGAGGCTAGGGCGGAAGCGGATCGGCGGACAACCACGCCACGCCCCGCCGTACCGCGCGCTCTCCGCCGTCACCGCGGTCCGGCCCCTTTCCTGCCGCCCTTCCCGCCCCGCGGCCTCGGGTACGACGGCATGCGCCAGCGGGCCAGCCGGCGGCGGACCGCGCGGGTGTCGGGGTGGTCCGGGCCCAGGACGCGTTCGTGCTCGGCGAGCAGATGCGCCAGCGTCTCGTTCGCCCCGGCCCAGTCCCCCGAGCTCTCCCACCAGGTCGCGAGCCGCCGCCGGGTGGCGAGCAGGTCCGGGTGGTCCGGACCCAGCAGCCGCCGCTTCTCGGCCAGCACCTCCTCCAGCGTCTCCATGGCCCCGTCCCAGTCGCGGGACATGCCCACCCAGTGCGCCAGGTGGAGGCGGGTCGTCCAGGTCTCGGGGTGGTCCTGGCCCAGTTCGGCGCGCTGTTCGGCGAGGACCTCGTGGAGCGTGCCGACCGCGCCCGCGATGTCCCCGGCCTGGCCCCGGCGGTCGGCGAGCCGGCGGCGGGTCGCCCAGGTGTCGCGGTGCGCCGGGCCCAGCAGCCGCCGCTGGTCGGCGAGGAGTTCCTCGGTGACGGCGATGGCGCCCGCCCAGTCCCCGGCGTGGCCGCGGCGTTCGGCTATGGCGCTGCGGGTGGCCAGTGTGGCGGGGTGGCCGCGGCCCAGCACCCGTTCCTGTTCCACGAGGAGCGCCTCGGTCTCGGCCATCGCCCCGGCCCAGTCGCCCGCCTGCCCGCGCCGGGCCGCGAGCGTACGGCGCATCAGCAGCGTCTCGGTGTGGTCCGGTCCCCACAGCCGCGCCAGCTCCGCCAGCAGTTCCTCGGTGTCGGCGATGGCGCCCGCCCAGTCGCCCGCCTGTCCGCGCCGGTCGGCCAGTGCCCGGCGGGCCGCGAGGGTGTCGGGGTGGTCCCGGCCCAGCAGCCGTTCCAGGTCGCCGAGCAGCACCTCGGTCTCGGCGACCGCGCCCTGCCGGTCCCGTACGTGCACGAGCCGGTCGGCGAGGTGGCGGCGGGTGGCGAGGGTGTCGGGGTGGTCGCGGCCCAGGACGCGCGCCTGCTCCTCCAGCAGTTCCCGGGTCTCGGCGGCGGCGCCGGCCGGGTCGCCCGCCTGCGCCCGCCACTGGGCGAGGTGGAGCCGGGCGGCGAGGGTGCCGGGGTGCTCCCGGCCGAGTTCCCGCTCGCGCTCGCTCAGCAGCTCCTCCCAGACCGCGACCGCCCCGGCCCGGTCTCCCGCGGTCAGCCGCCATTCGGCGATCCGGTGACAGGTCGGCAGGATGGAGGGGTCCGCGAGACCCAGCAGCCGCTTCTGCGCGGCGAGCACGTCGGCGTTGTCGGCGGCCCCGCCCTCCCGGTCGCCGCTGTCGCGGCGGAGTTGGGCGAGGTTGCGGCGGGTGGCGAGGAGGTCCGGGTGGCCGTCGCCCAGGGCCTCCTGCTGGGTGGCGAGCATGGCCTCGGTGACGGCGATGGCGCCGAGCCAGTCGCGGCCGTTGGCGAGCCAGCCCGCGAGGTCGCGCTGGGTGAGGAGCGTCTCCCGGTGGGCGGGGCCCAGCGTCCGCTGCCGTTCGGCGAGGAGTTCCGCGGTCGCGGCGGCGGCCTTCGCCCAGTCCCCCGCGCGCCCCTGCCGCAGGGCCAGTTCGCCGCGGACGGCGAGGGTGTCGGGGTGCGCGGCACCGAGGTGCCGCTCCGCCGATTCGTACAGCCGGCGGGTGTAGCCGATGGAGGCGACGACGGCCCCGGACTCCCAGAGGCTCTGGGCGGCCCGTACGAGCACGGGGTGGGCGGCGGCCGACCACAGCCGGGGGCCCGCGTGGGTGTCCAGGGCGTCGGCGTTGGCGCGCAGCACCCGGTGGTCGGCGGCCGTCTCGGCCGCCGGCCACGCTTCGAGTACGGCCCCGGAGGCGGCCCGTACGGCCCAGTCGAGGGCGTCCTCGGTCAGCTCGTCGCGGGTGGCGCGCTGGATCAGGCCGTGTACGCGCAGGGAGCGGTGGGCCGCGTCGGCGTACGTGCGTACGGGCGCGGCCGGGGCGCCGGGGCCGGGCACCGACGGGTCCGTGAGGTCCGCGAGGTTGAGCCGGTGCAGGCAGTGCAGGGCGTCGCTCGCGTTCTCCTCGTCCACGTCCCGGCCGCCCGCGTCCGCCCGGTGCTCGGTGAGGTAGGCGAGGGCCGCGGGGCTGGTGAGGACGGTGGCGGGGATGCCGTTGGGGTCGAGGAGGCAGGCCAGTTGGATCAGCGGCCGGGCGAGGCCGCGCGGGGCGAGCCGGTCGGCCAGCTCGATGGAGAGCGACCAGGTCGCGGCCACCGACGTCCGCTGCTCGTCGGGGAGGGCGCCGTCCTCGGGCAGCACCTCGGCGAGGGCGCGGCGGCGGTCCGCGAACCGCTGGCGGTAGGCGGCGCAGTCCAGGCCGCGGTCGATCAGATACGCGGCGGCCTGCGCGAGGGCCAGCGGCAGGCAGCCCAAGTCGGCTGCCAGCGCGCGGATCTGCGCCTCGTCGTCGGCCCGGCCGTGCGTGGCGAGCGTCGCCGTCAGATAGGCGGCGGCCTCCCGCGGGCTGAACAGGCCGACGCTGATGAGCCGCCGGCCGCTGCCGGTCAGCGCGGCGTCGCGGCGGCGGGTGGTGACGATGACCCGGCCGGCCCCGGCGCGCGGCGGCCACAGGCCGCGCAGCAGGCCGGGGTCGGCGAGGTCGTCGAGGACCACGAGCCAGCGCACCGCCGTGGTCTCCAGCCAGCTCAGGAACGTACGGGCGGCCTGCTCCGGATCGGTGTCGCCAGGATCGGCGACCTGGGCGGCGGCGTGCGCGTAGGCGGAGACGACGGCGTCCCGGCCGCTCGCGGTGACCCACACCAGCAGGTCCACCCCGCCGCTGTCCCACTGGCGGCGGGCGTAGTGGGCGGCGAGCTGCGTCTTGCCGACGCCGCCGGTGCCGGAGATGACCTGGCAGAGCACGGCCGTGCCGCCGTCGGCCACCGCCGCGTCGAGGTCGTCGACGGCCAGCCGGTGCTGGAAGCAGTCGGCGCGGCCGGGGATGACGCCAACCTGCTGGGGCCAGCGGACCGGCGGCCGGCCCGCGCCGTTGACCACGACCTGGCCGATGCGCATCGCGGCGATCGAGCCGTCGCTCGCGGCGACGGCCCCCGCGGGCCCCGGCACGTACCCGGGTGCGAGTCCCGGTACGGCCCCCGGGACAGACCCCGGCACGAGTCCCGGTACGGACCCAGGTGCGAGCCCCGGCACGGGCCCGGGCACGAGCCCGCCGTTCGCGGACGCCGGGCCGGATTCCCTCAGTTCTGGGGCGAATCCGGCCTTGAGGGGTTTCCCAGGGTCACGTCCCCGTCGATGTTGACGACGCCGCCCGCGATCGAGCCCTGTTCGGCGCGTGCGGTGACGGAGCCGGCGGCGAGGCCGTGGTCGCCCGCCACCTGGACGCCGCGCGCGTCGCCGATGCGGCGGTCGACCAGCGAGACGGCGGCGCGCAACTCCTCGGCTGCGGCCTCCCGTTCGTCGTCGTCGAGGTCCTCCAGGAGGTCCGCGATGCGGTTCTGCCAGCGGTCCCGCAGCCGGTCGCGGAGTTCGTCGTCGCGCGAGGCGTCCGGCGGGCCGTCCGGCGAACCGTTCGACGCGCCGGCGGTCAGCTCCGCGGCCGTACGGTCCAGCCGCTCCAGCGTGGTGCGGGCGCTCCGCTCGCCGCTTCGGCCGAAAAACGTCGCGAGCCGGTTCCGGAACGCGGTCCACGCGTCCGTACCGGCCGCCTGGACCACCGCTGTGCCGCCCGCCCCGGCCAGCGCGGCCAACGCCTCCGTCAGCATCCGGTTCCCCTTAGACCTCGTTGCCGTACAGGCGAGTAGACGCCCATGCGGCCCGTCGTTGACCCGAAGGGTACCGGCGTCACTCCCCTGTCGCGCCGTCCGCCAGTTCACGGACCACGTCGAGCTGGCCGACGTGGCGGGCGTACTCCTGGAGGACGTGGAAGAGGATCCAGCCGAGCGTCGGCGCGTCCGCCTCCGTCGCGAACCGGCCACCGGTGCGGGCGCGTTGGCCGCTCGGCACGCCGGACGCGATCTCGCGCGAGTGCTCGCACTGCGCGGTGAAGGCGGCCCGCACGGTCTCGGCCGTCTCGCCTTCGGGGACGTGCCACCGGCCGCCGGGCCCCCGGTCGCCCCAGGCCCGTTCCGCTTCCATGGCCGCGCCCTGGAAGCCCCAGCGGAACCAGCGCAGTTCGACCCAGGTCAGGTGCCTGACCAGCTCCAGCGGTGTCCAGCCGGACGGCAGCCGGCTGGTGCGCAGCTCGGTCTCGTCGAGGCCGTCGAGCTTGCGGAGCAGCGTGGCGCGGTAGTAGTCGAGGTACGCGTCGGCGAGTTCGCGGGGGTCGCCGAGGTGGTGCGGTGGTTCTGCGGCGGGCAGCGGTGACGTGGTCATTCGATGATCGTACGGATCATCGTACGTACGTCCCGGAGCTCACCCTCCACGCGTCGTAAGGTCCGGTGCGCCCGTGCCGTTCGGGCCGTCGCGCCGGCCTCCGTACGCGCGTCGCAGCAGGTCGGCGCGTGCGCCGCGGCTGCCTGTACGCCCCAGGCCGTGCGACCGCTATACGAACCGCGATCACTGCGCAACGGACGGTTTCCGGCCAATTGTTGTCACGCCCCTGACATATGGCGGCTTCCGGTGACACTCTTCCCTCGGTTGACGCACGGCTCCCCCATCTCCCCAGCCGGCCGGCGTCGCCGCTCACCCCCCACGCCCCGGCGCACCGCGGCCGCCCGACCCAACCGGTCCGGGCGGGCCTGAGATGCGGCGGACGCTCCATCTGTTCTGCCTCGATCTGCCCGGGCGACCACCCCGCCGCCCGGTCTCCGTCGGCCGCGCCTCCCGTCGTGGCCACCGCAGAAGGAGTCAGCGTGAGACGCACCCCCCATCGGCGCGCCATGGCGACCGGCGCTCTCGTCGCCGCGGGAGCCATGATCGCCGTCGGAGTACAGGCCGGTTCGGCCACGGCCCGCCCGGACGACGCGTCCGCGGCCGGCGGCAAGGTGATCGCCAAGGCCGATCCCGGTGCGCAGCCGGTCAAGCTCTCGCCGTCGCAACGCGCCGCACTGCTCAAGGAAGCGAACGCCACCAAGGCGGAGACCGCCAAGAGCCTGGGCCTCGGGGCCAAGGAGAAGCTCGTCGTCCGGGACGCCACGAAGGACGCGAACGGCACGGTGCACACCCGGTACGAGCGGACGTACGACGGGCTGCCCGTGCTCGGCGGCGACCTGGTCGTCGACGAGACCAAGAGCGGCAAGCTCCGGTCGGTGGCCAAGGCCACCAAGGCGCGGGTGCGGGTGGCCACGACGAAGGCCGCCGTCGCCCCGTCTGCGGCCGAGAAGTCGGCGGTCGCCTCCGCGAAGTCGCAGGGCTCGAAGAAGACCGCCGCGGACAAGGCGCCGCGCAAGGTGGTCTGGGCCGCGAAGGGCTCCCCCACCCTCGCGTACGAGACCGTGGTCGGCGGCTTCCAGGACGACGGCACCCCCAACCAGCTGCACGTCATCACGGACGCGAAGACCGGCAAGAAGCTCTTCGAGTTCCAGGGCGTCAAGAACGGCACGGGCAACAGCCAGTACAGCGGCAAGGTCACCATCGGCACGTCCGGGTCGGGCAGTTCGTACCAGATGAACGACACGACGCGCGGCAGCCACAAGACCTACAACCTCAACCGCGGCACGTCCGGCACCGGCACGCTGTTCACCGACTCCGACGACACCTGGGGCAACGGGACGACGAGCGACGCGGCGACCGCCGGCGTCGACGCGCACTACGGCGCGCAGCTCACCTGGGACTACTACAAGAACGTGCACGGGCGCAGCGGCATCCGGGGCGACGGCGTCGGCGCGTACAGCCGCACCCACTACGGCAACGCCTACGTCAACGCGTTCTGGGACGACAGCTGCTTCTGCATGACGTACGGCGACGGCCAGGGCAACACCAAGCCGCTGACCTCGATCGACGTGGCCGCGCACGAGATGACGCACGGCGTCACCTCCGCCACCGCCAACCTCACCTACAGCGGTGAGTCCGGCGGCCTGAACGAGGCCACCTCCGACATCATGGCGACGGCCGTCGAGTTCTGGGCCAACAACCCGAGCGACGTGGGCGACTACCTGATCGGCGAGAAGATCAACATCAACGGGAACGGCACCCCGTTGCGCTACATGGACAAGCCCAGCAAGGACCGGTCGTCCAAGGACAGCTGGTACGCGGGCATCGGCGGCATCGACGTGCACTACTCGTCGGGCCCGGCCAACCACTGGTTCTACCTGGCGTCCGAGGGCAGCGGCCCGAAGGACATCAACGGCGTGCACTACGACAGCCCGACCTCCGACGGGCTGCCGGTCACCGCCATCGGCCGGGACAACGCGGCGAAGATCTGGTTCAAGGCGCTGACCCAGCGGATGCGCTCCAACACCAACTACGCGGGCGCGCGTGAGGCGACGCTGTGGGCGGCCGGCGAGCTGTTCGGCGTCGGCAGCGAGACGTACAACAACGCGGCGAACGCCTGGGCCGGCATCGCCGTCGGCAGCCGGGTCCCCTCCGGCGGCGTCTCGGTGACCGGCCCCGGTGACCAGACGACCAAGCTGAACCAGGCCGTGAACCTCCAGATCAAGGCGACGAGCACCAACCCGGGCGCGCTGAAGTACGCGGCGACCGGCCTGCCCGCCGGCCTCAAGATCGACGCGGCGACGGGGCTGATCTCCGGCAACCCGACGGCCGTCGGCGCGAGCAATGTGACCGTGACGGTGACGGACTCGGCCAACAAGACGGGCACGGCCGCCTTCAAGTGGACCGTGACCGGCGGTGACGAGGGCAGCGAGTTCGAGAACAGCACCGATGTCGCGATCCCCGACTCGGGTGCGGCGGTCACCTCGCCGGTGACCGTGACCCGCAGCGGCAACGCCCCGGCCGCGCTCAAGGTGGCCGTGGACATCAAGCACACCTACCGCGGCGACCTGGTCGTCGAGCTGGTGGCGCCGAGCAGCAAGTCCTACCGGCTGAAGAACTACGACCCGTGGGACTCGGCGGAGAACGTGAACGCCACGTACACCGTCAACGCCTCCGCGGAATCGGCCAGCGGTGTCTGGAATCTGCGGGTCCAGGACGTGCTCGCGGGCGACACCGGCTTCATCGACAGCTGGAAGCTGACCTTCTGATCCCCTCACGGCCTGCGGTGCGCGGCTGACCGGCAGGCGACTGAACGAGACGCCGTCCGGGGTGAGTTCGACTCCCCCGGGCGGCGTCTTACCCATTTCCGCAGGCCCTTCCGTGTCCTGTTCGTTATGCGGATGTGAATCAACGGCGAACGGACGAATTCCAGCCAACCTGATGTTCGACCAGTGACATGTACGCGCCCCGGATGGGAGTCTCACAGCGCACGTCACACCCACACCTCTTGTTTCGGTCCGGACAGCCCTTCCCCGCCGTCCGTACCGAACCCCCACAGCAAGAAGGAGTTCGCGTGAGGACTCGCGCTACCCGTATATCCGCCGCCGCTGCCATCGCCACCGCCGCCGCACTGGTCACCACCGGTCTGACGACCGGCTCCGCGGGCGCCGCCCCCACGGCGAGAGAGCTGGGCGCCCAGTCCGTCAAGCTCTCGCCCTCGCAGCGCGTCGAGCTGATGCACAGCGCCAACGCCACCACGGCGAAGGCGGCGAAGACGCTCGGCCTCGGCTCGCAGGAGAAGCTGGTCGTCAAGGACGTCATCAAGGACGTCGACGGCACCGTGCACACCCGGTACGACCGTACGTACGCGGGGCTGCCCGTGCTCGGCGGCGACCTGGTCGTGCACCAGGCCAAGGACGGCAAGGTCAAGGACGTCACCAAGTCGACGAAGGCCGCCGTCAAGGTCGCCTCGCTCACGCCGAAGGTGGCCCCGAAGGCCGCCCAGCAGAGCGCGCTGAAGGCCGCCAAGGCCGTGTCCGGCGCCAAGGCGGCCGCCGACAAGGCCCCGCGCAAGGTGATCTGGGCGGCCAAGGGCACCCCGGTCCTCGCGTACGAGACCGTGGTCGGCGGCGTCCAGAAGGACGGCACGCCCAACCAGATGCACGTCATCACGGACGCCGACACCGGCAAGAAGATCTTCGAGTACCAGGGCATCGAGAACGGCGCCGGCACCAGCGAGTACAGCGGCAAGGTGGAGCTGGGCACCTCCAAGGAGGGCAGCGGCTTCTCCCTGACGGACAAGGGCCGCGGCGGCCACAAGACGCTCAACCTGGACCACGGCCAGTCCGGTGAGGGCAAGCTCTTCACCAAGGACAAGGACGAGTGGGGCAACGGCAAGCCGGACAACCCGGAGACCGCCGCCGTGGACGCCGCGTACGGCGCCCAGGTCACCTGGGACTACTACAAGAACGTGCACGGCCGCGACGGCATCAAGGGCGACGGCAAGGGCGCCACGTCCCGCGTCCACTACGGCAACGGCTACGTCAACGCGTTCTGGGACGACAGCTGCTTCTGCATGACCTACGGCGACGGCGAGGGCGACAAGAAGCCCCTGACCGAGATCGACGTGGCGGCGCACGAGATGAGCCACGGGGTCACCTCGGCCACCGCCAACCTGGAGTACAGCGGCGAGTCCGGCGGCCTCAACGAGGGCACCTCCGACATCTTCGGCACGGCGGTCGAGTTCAACGCCAAGAACGCCGAGGACCCGGGCGACTACCTCATGGGCGAGAAGATCGACATCAACGGCGACGGCACCCCGCTGCGCTACATGGACAAGCCCAGCAAGGACGGCCAGTCCGCCGACTTCTGGTCCTCGGACGTCGGCAACATGGACGTGCACTACTCCTCCGGCGTCGCCAACCACTGGTTCTACCTGGCGTCCGAGGGCAGCGGCGCCAAGGAGATCAACGGCGTCAAGTACGACAGCCCGACCAAGGACGGCAAGAAGGTCGAGGGCATCGGCCGCGACAAGGCCGAGAAGGTCTGGTTCAAGGCGCTGACCACGTACATGACGTCCAACACGGACTACAAGGGCGCCCGTGAGGCGTCGCTGAAGGCCGCGGGCGACCTGTACGGCAAGGACAGCAAGGAGTACAAGGGCGTGGACGCGGCCTGGGCCGGCGTCAACGTGAAGTGACCGAAGGCGCTGTGCAGCGACCGACGGCACTGCGAGATGACCGAAGGCACCGCGAGGTGACCGACGTCGCTGTGAAAGCGATCGACGTCACTGTGAAGCGGCCGACGGCGCTCGCGGCCGGCTGAACCGACCCGGCCGCGCCTTGTACGTCCGGGGCTCAGCCCGTGAAGCGCTGGCGCAGCTCGCCGATGCCCTCGATGGTGGTGACGAGCTCG
>NZ_JBFAIV010000043.1:0-62284 GCF_040654875.1 Streptomyces sp. NPDC050610
CGGTTTCGCACACCAGCCGACATCGCAGCATTCCTCGCTTCCGGCCCCAACCAAAGCAAGATCAAGATGGTGAGTTAAAGATCTGCACGCCCTAACCGGCCCGGAATTCTGAGCCCTCGGCCGTAACCGGCCCGGACTTCTGAGCCTCCGGCCGTAACCGACCTGGACCTCAGAAGTCCGCGGCCGGGACACCCAGCCGCCGTGCGAACGCGGCGCGCTCCGGAACCCTGTACCCGGAGCGAGCCGCGTTCCCCCGCCCCGGCCGCCGCGCTCATCGCCGCCGCCGGGCATCGGGAAGTACGACCCGCGCGGAGCCGGATCCTCACGCCGCGCCGCCGGACACCGACCCGCGTGCGTTCTGCGCGGGGACTGGTAGAGCCCGTACGGATCGGGTACATACGGACGAGTAGCACCGGTCGGTAGCCGATCGGTACAACCCCGACGCCGCGGCGAGGTGAGCCCTCATGACCGCACCATCCGTACGACCCGTGAGCGAACGCGAGGCACGACAGGTCGCCGAGGCCGCCCGTGAACAGGACTGGCGCAAGCCCAGCTTCGCCAAGGAGCTGTTCCTCGGCCGCTTCCGGCTCGACCTGATCCACCCGCACCCGATGCCCGACCCGGAGGCCGTCGACCGCGGCGAGGAGTTCCTCACCAAGCTGCACGCCTTCTGCGAGACGGAGATCGACGGCGCCCGCATCGAGCGCGAAGCGAAGATCCCGGACGAGACGATCAACGGGCTCAAGGAGCTCGGCGCGCTCGGGATGAAGATCGATACGAAGTACGGCGGACTCGGCCTCACCCAGGTGTACTACAACAAGGCACTGGCTCTCGTCGGCTCCGCCAACCCCGCCCTCGGCGCGCTGCTCTCCGCCCACCAGTCCATCGGCGTGCCCCAGCCGCTGAAGATCTTCGGCACCCAGGAGCAGAAGGACGCCTTCCTGCCCCGCTGCGCCCGTACGGACATCTCCGCGTTCCTGCTCACCGAGCCGGACGTCGGCTCGGACCCGGCCCGGCTCGCGACGGCCGCGGTGCCCGACGGGCACTCATACCTCCTCGACGGCGTCAAGCTCTGGACGACCAACGGCGTCGTCGCCGACCTCCTCGTCGTGATGGCCCGCGTGCCCAAATCCGAGGGCCACAAGGGCGGCATCACCGCCTTCGTCGTCGAGGCCGCCGCCGAGGGCGTCACCGTCGAGCGGCGCAACGCCTTCATGGGGCTGCGCGGCCTAGAGAACGGCGTGACCCGCTTCCACCAGGTCCGGGTCCCGGCGGCGCACCGCATCGGGCCGGAGGGCGCCGGCCTGAAGATCGCGCTCACCACGCTCAACACCGGCCGCCTCTCGCTGCCCGCCATGTGCGTCGGCGCGGGCAAATGGGCGCTGAAGATCGCCCGCGAGTGGTCGGTGGCGCGCGAGCAGTGGGGCAAGCCGATCGCCAAACATGAGGCCGTCGGCGCCAAGATCTCGTTCATCGCGGCCACCACCTTCGCCCTCGAAGCCGTCGTCGACCTCTCCTCCCAGATGGCCGACGAGAACCGCAACGACATCCGCATCGAGGCCGCGCTGGCCAAGCTGTACGGCTCCGAGATGGGCTGCCTGATCGCCGACGAGCTCGTCCAGATCCGCGGCGGCCGCGGCTTCGAGACCGCCGCCTCGCTCGCCGCCCGCGGCGAACGCGCCGTGCCCGCCGAACAGATCCTGCGCGACCTGCGCATCAACCGGATCTTCGAGGGCTCCACCGAGATCATGCACCTGCTCATCGCCCGCGAGGCCGTCGACGCCCACCTCTCGGTCGCCGGCGACCTCATCGACCCCGACACCTCCCTCACGGACAAGGGCCGGGCGGCAGCCAAGGCCGGCGCCTTCTACGCCCGCTGGCTGCCCAAGCTCGTCGCCGGGCCCGGGCAGCTTCCGAACTCCTACGGCGAGTTCGCCCCGCCCGGCCACCGGGACCTCAGCGGCCACCTGCGCTACACCGAGCGCGCGGCCCGCAAGCTCGCCCGTTCCACTTTCTACGCGATGTCCCGCTGGCAGGGACGGATGGAGACCAAACAGGGCTTCCTCAGCCGCGTCGTCGACATCGGCGCCGAACTCTTCGCGATGAGCGCCGCGTGCGTACGGGCGGAGATGCTGCGCACCCAGGGCGACCACGGAGCCGAGGCGTACCAGCTCGCCGACGCCTTCTGCGAGCAGTCCCGGATTCGGGTCGAAGAGCTGTTCGGCAGGTTGTGGACCAACACCGACGACCTCGACCGCAAGGTCGTCTCCGGGGTCATGTCGGGTACGTACGCGTGGTTGGAGAGCGGCGTCATCGACCCCAGCGGCGACGGCCCCTGGATCGCCGACGCCACCCCGGGCCCGGCCAGGACCGACAACCTGCACCGGCCGATCCGCTGACGCTCCGGACCCCCGCCCCGGCCGCGCGCCCGCGCCCGGCCGGGGCTGGTGGGGCGCGAGATCACCTTTCCGGGGGACGCGGTGCCGCCCCCGGAACGGTTGCGGCAACAATGGGGGGATGACGGACTCCCTCGCTGCCCCGCATCTGCGATTCGCCCCGGCCGACGCCCCGGGCGAAAGCCCGAGCGGCCCTCGCTCCATCGTCATCCTCGGCTCGACCGGTTCGATCGGCACGCAGGCCATCGATGTCGTCCTCCGCAACCCCGACCGCTTCCGCGTGACCGCCCTGTCGGCCGCCGGCGGCCGGGTGGACCTCCTGGCCGAGCAGGCGCACCGGCTCCGGGTGACCGCCGTGGCCGTCGCCCGGGCGGACAAGGCGGCCGAGCTGCGCGAGGCGCTCGCCGCGCGGTACGGCGCCGAGCCGCTGCCCGAGATCCTGGCGGGGCCGGACGCGGCCACCGAACTGGCCCGCACCGAGTGCCACTCCGTCCTCAACGGCATCACCGGCTCCATCGGCCTCGCGCCCACCCTGGCCGCCCTCGAAGCGGGCCGGGTCCTCGTCCTCGCCAACAAGGAATCGCTGATCGCCGGCGGCCCGCTGGTCAAGGCCGCCGCCAGGCCCGGCCAGATCGTCCCCGTCGACTCCGAGCACTCCGCCCTCTTCCAGGCCCTGCTCGGCGGCGCCCCCCGCGAGGTCCGCAAGCTCGTCGTCACCGCCTCCGGCGGCCCCTTCCGCGGCCGCACCAAGGACCAGCTCGGGGCCGTCACCCGGGAGCAGGCGCTCGCCCACCCCACCTGGGACATGGGCCCCGTCGTCACCATCAACTCCGCGACCCTCGTCAACAAGGGGCTGGAGGTCATCGAGGCGCATCTGCTGTTCGACATCCCCTTCGAGCGCATCGAGGTCGTGGTCCATCCGCAGTCCTACATCCACTCGATGGTGGAATTCACGGACGGCTCGACGCTCGCCCAGGCCAGCCCGCCCGACATGCGGATGCCGATCGCCCTGGGCATGGGCTGGCCGGAGCGGGTCCCCGACGCCGCGCCCGGGGTGGACTGGACCAAGGCCCACACCTGGGAGTTCCTCCCGCTCGACACCGAGGCGTTCCCCTCCGTCGGCCTGGCCTGCCACGTCGGCGCGCTGGGCGGCACCGCGCCCGCCGTCTTCAACGCGGCCAACGAGGAGTGCGTCGCCGCCTTCCTCGCCGGACGGCTGCCGTTCACAGGGATTGTCGATACCGTCGCGGAAGTGGTTTCGGAGCACGGAAAACCCATTTCGGGAACCCGCCTCTCGGTCGCGGACGTCTTGCAGGCCGAGACCTGGGCGCGCACCCGGGCCCGTGAACTGGCCGCCCGCACCGCTCGTACAGCGCACGCAACCTCGGAGGCTCGCGCATGACAACACTGATGACCATCCTGGGGATAGTCGTCTTCGTGGTGGGCCTGCTCTTCTCGATCGCGTGGCACGAGCTCGGCCACCTCTCGACCGCGAAGCTCTTCGGCATCCGGGTGCCGCAGTACATGGTCGGCTTCGGGCCGACCATCTTCTCGCGGAAGAAGGGCGACACCGAGTACGGGGTGAAGGCGATCCCGCTCGGCGGCTACATCCGCATGATCGGGATGTTCCCGCCGGGCGAGGACGGCAGGATCACCGCGCGCTCCACCTCGCCGTGGCGCGGCATGATCGAGGACGCCCGTTCGGCGGCCTTCGAGGAGCTGGAGCCCGGCGACGAGTCGCGGCTCTTCTACACGCGCAAGCCGTGGAAGCGCGTGATCGTGATGTTCGCCGGGCCGTTCATGAACCTGGTCCTCGCCGTCGCGATCTTCCTCGGCGTGATGATGACGTTCGGCATCAACACCCAGACCACCCAGGTCTCCTCGGTCTCCGAGTGCGTGGTGGCGGCCGACGCCAAGACCGACAAGTGCCCGGCCGGGGCCAAGCCGTCGCCTGCCAAGGCCGCCGGTCTTCAGCCGAAGGACAAGATCGTCGCCTTCAACGGGCACAAGATCGAGGACTGGTCGACGCTCCAGGACGACATCCGCAGGACCACGGGCACGGCGACCATCACCGTCGAGCGCGACGGACAGCGCAAGGAGCTGCACGCCGACCTCATCCCCAACCAGGTCCAGAAGTACGACGGCAAGGACAAGCCAGTCGCCGGCCAGTACGTCAAGGCCGGCTTCCTCGGCTTCAGCCCCGCGCCGGGCATCGTCCAGCAGTCCTTCGGACAGTCCGTGGACCGCATGGGCGACATGGTCGCCTCCGGCGTCGAATCGCTGGTCAACCTGCCCGGGAAGATCCCGGACCTGTGGAACGCGGCCTTCGACGGCGGCGAGCGCAAGGCCGACTCCCCGATGGGCGTCGTGGGCGCCGCCCGCGTCGGCGGCGAGGTCTTCAACCTCCACATCCCGCCGTCCCAGCAGATCGCGACCATGCTCTTCCTGGTCGCCGGGTTCAACCTGTCGCTCTTCCTCTTCAACATGCTCCCGCTGCTCCCGCTGGACGGCGGGCACATCGCGGGCGCGCTGTGGGAGTCCGTGCGCCGCGCCTTCGCCAGGGTCTTCCGCCGCCCCGACCCCGGACCCTTCGACGTCGCGAAGCTGATGCCGGTCGCCTACGTGGTCGCGGGCGTCTTCATCTGCTTCACGCTGCTGGTCCTCGTAGCGGACGTCGTCAATCCGGTGCGGCTGACCTAGCGCGCCGGCCATGCGACCGTACGGCCACACGGCCGTACGGCGCGGCGAGAGGCCCGACCGCGGCGGCCGGACGCGCTATGTGTCCGGCCGTCTACGTTTGGGTGGACAACGGGGAGGGATGTGCTTCCCACTGATCCCGTGCCGTAATCTCGAACACCGGAGCCCGCCGAACTCGGGTCCTTGATCCACACCATGGGGTTGCTCGCAAGATGACTGCGATTTCACTTGGAATGCCGTCCGTACCGATCAAGCTCGCCGACCGCCGGGTCAGCCGCAAGATCCAGGTCGGGTCCGTGGCCGTCGGAGGCGACGCGCCGGTCTCGGTGCAGTCGATGACGACGACGGTGACGGCGGATGTCGGTGCGACGTTGCAGCAGATCGCCGAGTTGACGGCGTCGGGTTGTCAGATCGTGCGGGTGGCGTGTCCGTCGCAGGATGACGCGGACGCGTTGCCGGTGATCGCGCGGAAGTCGAATATTCCGGTGATCGCGGATATTCATTTCCAGCCGAAGTATGTGTTCGCGGCGATCGATGCGGGCTGTGCGGCGGTGCGGGTGAATCCGGGGAACATCCGGCAGTTCGACGACAAGGTGAAGGAGATCGCGAAGGCGGCGTCGGACGCGGGGACGCCGATCCGGATCGGGGTGAACGCGGGGTCGTTGGACAAGCGGCTGCTGCAGAAGTACGGGCGGGCGACGCCGGAGGCGCTGGTGGAGTCGGCGCTGTGGGAGTGCTCGCTGTTCGAGGAGCACGGGTTCCGGGACATCAAGATCTCGGTGAAGCACAACGACCCGGTCGTGATGGTCAACGCGTACCGGCAGCTGGCCGCGCAGTGCGACTACCCGCTGCACCTGGGTGTGACGGAGGCGGGTCCGGCGTTCCAGGGGACGATCAAGTCGGCGGTGGCGTTCGGCGCCCTGCTGAGCGAGGGGATCGGGGACACGATCCGGGTGTCGCTGTCGGCTCCGCCGGTGGAGGAGATCAAGGTCGGCAATCAGATCCTGGAGTCGCTGGGGCTGCGCCAGCGGGGTCTGGAGATCGTGTCGTGTCCGTCGTGCGGCCGGGCGCAGGTGGATGTGTACAAGCTGGCCGAGGAGGTCACGGCGGGGCTGGAGGGCATGGAGGTGCCGCTGCGCGTCGCGGTGATGGGCTGTGTGGTCAACGGTCCGGGTGAGGCGCGTGAGGCGGATCTCGGGGTGGCCTCGGGCAACGGCAAGGGGCAGATCTTCGTGAAGGGCGAGGTCATCAAGACCGTCCCCGAATCGAAGATCGTCGAGACCCTCATCGACGAGGCGATGAAGATCGCCGAGCAGATGGAGAAGGACGGCGTCATGTCCGGCGAGCCCGCGGTGAGCGTCGGCTGACGGCTTCGAGGCTCATCGGCCTTCGGGCGCCGGGGCGCACCCCGGCGCCGTGGGCCCGGTGGCTCCGCCTGTACGGACCCCAGAGCTGTACGGACCCTGTACGAGTTCCGCGGAGGGCCTCATGGTCATATGCGGGCCCCGCGGCCGTAAGCCGGTTCGCGTACGGGCCTCACGGCCGTACTGACGCCCGTACGGCCTCCCGTGCCTCATGCGCCCCGCGCCCACCGCGTGGGGCGCTGTCGTGTCCGGCCGCGCGCTCGGTGCCCCGCCGGAATGGCGAGGTACAGTGCCAAGACCTGATCCCCCATGGCCCGCGGCCCGAACCGGTGAGGCAATCCGAGACGTGTTGACGACGACCACCACCAGGGTCCTGGAGCCCGCAGAGCTCGACGCGGCGCTCGCCGTACTGGACCGCGACCCGGTCGCCAACGCCTTCGTCGCCGCACGCGTGCAGGTCGCCGGGCTCGACCCGTGGCGGCTGGGCGGCGAGATGTGGGGCTGGTACGCGGACGGCCGGCTGGAGTCCCTGTGCTACGCGGGCGCCAACCTGGTGCCCATCTGCGCCGGCCCCGCGGCCGTACGGGCCTTCGCCGACCGCGCCCGCCGCAGCGGCCGCCGCTGCTCCTCCATCGTGGGCCCCACCGAGGCCACCGCGGAGCTGTGGTCGCTGCTGGAGCCCAGCTGGGGACCGGCCCGCGAGGTCCGCTCCCGCCAGCCGCTGATGGCCGCCGAGGCCATGCCGCCGGACGTCGCCCCCGACCCGCTCGTCCGCCGCGTCCGCAAGGACGAGATGGACGTGATCATGCCGGCCTGCGTGTCGATGTTCACCGAGGAGGTCGGCGTCTCGCCCCTGGCGGGCGACGGCGGACTCCTCTACCAGGCGCGCGTCGCCGAACTGGTCAGCGCCGGCCGGTCCTTCGCCCGCGTCGAGGACGGCCGCGTCGTCTTCAAGGCCGAGATCGGCGCGGCCACCCCGCGCGCCTGCCAGATCCAGGGCGTCTGGGTCGCCCCCGAGTTCCGCGGCCAGGGCCTGTCCAAGAGCGGCATGGCGGCCGTACTGGGCTATGCCCTGCGCGACGTCTCCCCGGTCGTCAGCCTCTACGTCAACGACTTCAACACGGCGGCCCGCGCCACGTACCGCGGCGTCGGCTTCAGGGAAGTCGGCGCGTTCATGAGCGTGCTGTTCTGATCCGCGGGGGCAGTCGGAAGCGGCCGGCGGGACCGCTGGGGCCGGCAGGGCCGCCGGGCGGGACGCGCACGGCGCCGCACCGGTAGCCTCCCGGCATGGATGACATCGTGGTCGGTCCCCTCGACCTCGCCGCGCGCGTGGACGACGCCCTCGCCGTACAGGCGCTCGCCTTCGGGCTCACCGACGACGAGATCGGCGTACGCCGCCAGATCGTGCTGCGGCACCTGCTGAACCCCGGAGCCCGCGCGCTCGGCGCGACCACGGAGGACGGCCGGCTCGTCGGCTTCGTCTACGGGATGCCCAACGACCGCCACCACTGGTGGGCGACGGTCGTCGAGCCGTACCTGCGCGGCCGGGGCAACGACGCCTGGCTGGACGACGCCTTCGTCATCACCGAACTGCACGTGCTGCCCGCCTACCAGAAGCGCCGCATCGGCCGGACGCTGATCACCGCCATCACGGACAGCGCCGACGAACCGCGCTCGATCCTCTCCGCCATCGACACCGAGAGCCCCGCCCGCGCGCTCTACCGCAAGCTCGGCTACCGGGACCTGGCGCGGCCGGTGCACTTCCCGTCCGCGCCCAGCGCCTACGCCGTGATGGGCGCGCTGCTGCCGCTGCCGAGGTGAGGGACGGGCGGGGGGCACGGGGAACCCATTTCCCGGCTGTCGGTGGCGGCGGCTAATCTCCTGTGCATCCCACTTCGCACGCAGGAGATCACCATGGCCCACGTCCAGCGCATGTCCACGATGATGCTGAAGACATTGCGCGACGACCCGGCCGACGCGGAGACCGCCAGCCACAAGCTGCTGGTCCGCGCCGGTTACGTCCGCCGCACGTCCGCGGGGATCTGGACCTGGCTGCCACTCGGCAAGAAGGTGCTGGAGAACGTCTCGCGGGTGGTGCGCGAGGAGATGGACGCCATCGGCGGCCAGGAAGTGCTGCTGCCCGCGCTGCTGCCCAAGGAGCCGTACGAGACGAGCGGCCGCTACGAGGAGTACGGCGACCTGCTCTTCCGCCTCCAGGACCGCAAGGGCGCCGAATACCTGCTCGGCCCCACCCATGAGGAGATCTTCACCCTCACGGTCAAGGACCAGTGCACGTCCTACAAGGACCTGCCCGTGATCGTCTACCAGATCCAGACGAAGTACCGCGACGAGGCGCGGCCCCGCTCCGGCGTGCTGCGCGGGCGCGAGTTCCAGATGAAGGACTCGTACTCGTTCGACGCCACGGACGAGGGGCTGGCCGAGGCGTACCGGCTGCACCGCGAGGCGTACACCCGCATCTTCGCCCGGCTCGGCCTCGACTACCGCATCGTCTCCGCCGTCTCCGGCGCGATGGGCGGCTCGGCGTCCGAGGAGTTCCTCGCCCCCGCCGAGGCCGGCGAGGACACCTTCGCCGACTGCCCCTCCTGCGACTTCTCCGCCAACACCGAGGCGGTCACCGCGGTCGTGCCGCCCGTGCCCGACACCGAGCACGGCCCCGTCGAGGAGCTGGACACCCCCGACACCCCGACCATCGAGACCCTCGCCGAGCACCTCGGCGTGCCGGCCTCGGCGACGCTCAAGAACCTCCTCGTCAAGGTCGACGGCGAGATCACGGCCGTCGGCGTCCCCGGCGACCGGGAGGTGGACCTCGGCAAGCTGGGCGAGCACCTCGCGCCCGCCGTCGTGGAGCTCGTGACGGCCGAGGACTTCGTCGGCCGCCCCGACCTCGTGCGCGGCTACGTCGGCCCGCAGGGGCTGGCGGGCAAGGCGTTCCGCTACCTCGCCGACCCGCGGGTGGCGCCCGGCACGGCCTGGGTCACCGGCGCCAACAAGGCGGACACGCACGCCCGCAACGTGGTGTGCGGCCGGGACTTCGAGGTGGACGAGTACCTCGACGTGGTCGTCGTCGAGGAAGGCGACCCGTGCCCCCGGTGCGGCGCGGGCCTGAAGCTCGACCGGGCGATCGAGATCGGCCACATCTTCCAGCTCGGCCGCAAGTACGCCGACACCTTCGGGCTCGACGTGCTCGGACAGCAGGGCAAGCCGGTGCGCGTCACCATGGGCTCGTACGGCATCGGCGTCTCCCGCGCCGTCGCCGCGCTCGCCGAGCAGACCCACGACGGCTCCGGGCTCTGCTGGCCCCGCGAGATCGCCCCCGCCGACGTGCACATCGTCGCGGCGGGCAAGGCCCAGCAGACCGAGCTGGCCCTCGACATCGCGGAGCGGCTGAACGCGGCCGGGACGCGGGTGCTGGTCGACGACCGGGCGGGCGTCTCGCCGGGCGTGAAGTTCACCGACGCCGAGCTGATCGGCGTGCCGACGATCCTGGTCGCCGGGCGCAGAGCCGCCGAGGGCGTCGTGGAGCTCAAGGACCGCCGGACCGGGGAGCGGGAGGAGCTTCCGGTGGCGGAGGCCATTGCCCGGGTGACGGGCTGACGGATTCCCTGGCAGGTGGGGGCTGGGATTTTCGGGGCGCGGCCCCGGACCCCGGTCCCCAACCTCCGCCGGCTACCGCTGGGAGGCGCCCCCTGACGGGCTGAACCGGTGGCCGCGCCGCGGGGCGGTTACAGCAAGTCCGCGAATTCCAGGAGGAGTTCGCCCTGCTGGCGGTGGCCCTGGGAGAGTCTTCGCAGGGCTGCTTCCGTGGTCCGGAAGTGGGACCAGCCGCGGAGGCGGTCGCGGTCCACTTCCAGGGAGTCGGCCAGCTTGGAGATGCGGCGGCGGGCGGCGGAGGCCGCGCCGGAAGAGGCCAGGAGGGTCTCCGAACGGTCGCGTACGAGCCGGGCCAGGTCGTACGCGCGCTCGCCCACCAGCGGCTTCGGATCGATGGCCAGCCACGGGACGCGGTCGCCCGCCAGCACGTTCCCCTGGTGGTAGTCGCCGTGCAGAAGGGCGTCGCCGGGCGCGTCCGCGACCAGCGCGTCGCGCAGCTCCAGCGCCTCGTCGATGACGGCTTCGGCGTCCGCCGCCCAGGGCCGCTCGCGGTGCTCGCGGACCGCGTCGGCCAGCGCGGCCGTACGGTCGGCGACCGAGGCGAAGCGGTGCGCCTCCTCCGGGTTCACCCACAGCCGCTGCAACGTGGCGGCGGCCTCCAGCATGGCCTTCGGGTCGGGCAGCGAACGCAGGCTGACATCCCCGTGCAGCCGCTCCAGGAGCAGCGCGCCGCCCTCCGGGTCGGCGCGCAGCAGCCGCGCCGCGCCCCAGCCGTTCCACTGGGTGAGCGCCGCGTGCTCCTGGGCGGTCTCCTCGTCGAGCAGGCCGAGCTTGAGCGCGGCCTGCGTGTCGTCGGACTGCCGCACGAGTACGACCATGCTGGCCCGGCCGCCGGGCCGCTGGACCCGCTCGGGCGTCAGCTCCCAGCGCTCCAGGTAGTGCAGGGCCCGGCCGGGCAGCGCGGCGAGCCAGTCCCGCGCCGCGTCACCGGCCGACCCCTGACGGGCGCTCAGGGTGCGTACCAGCCGCTCCGGCGGTTGGAGGCGGTCGTTCGCGTCGGTCATCCCTGAGCTGTCCCTTTCAGACGGGTCGGTCGCGACAATGGCCGGTCGCGGTGCGGTCGGGCGGGGCGGCGGGGCTCACATGGCGTCGGCGCTTCCGCCCGCTGCCCCCGGCGTCCCCGCTGCCCCCGGCGTGCCGCCCTGGTCGGCGCGCTCGGCGAGCCCTGGGAAGGCTACGCTCCCGCCCCGCCACCGCACCGCACGCACCGTCGCCTCGCGCATGGCGTCGGCGGCCGTACGGCGCAGCTTGCCCGTGGCGGCCCGTACGAGGTCGGCGTAGACCCCCGTCACCCGGTTCTCCAGCTCGGCCGCGAGCCGCACCGCGGCCTGCGCGTCGGGCACGGGGAAGGGCAGCGCGTACGCGGCGGCCGCGGGCTCGGGCGTGCCGCCGAGGTCGCGCACGGTGTGCCGCATCGCGTCCCGCCGGGCGCGGTGCGCGTCGTGGCCCTGGCGCGCTTCGGCGGTCCGCGCGCTGTCCACGCGTCCGCCGACCACGCCGTAGCCGTACACGGCGGCGTGTTCGGCGGCGAGGGCGGCCTGGGCCGCGGCGAGGGCGTCGCCGCCGGGGCCGCCGGAGGGGCTGCCGCTGGGGCGCGGCGTCGCGTCGGCCATGTCAGCTGCCCTCTGTGAGGAGATAGACGTGCGCCGCGCCCGCGGCGGCGACGGAGGCGAGGAGGCGGGCCAGCTCCGGCGGCGCGTCCGCGAGGGCCGCCAGCCGGGCGTCGGCGGTGCGGCGCTCGGCGTCGGCGAGGGCCCCGAGGGCGCCCTTCTCGTCCTTGGGCACGTCCGTACGGGCTGTGGGGGAGGCGGTCGAAGAGGGCGAGGCGGACGCGGACGGCGCGGCCGATGCCGTCGCGCGCTTCTCGCGCGCCCCGAACGCCCGCGCGTGGAGCGCGACTTCGGCGCGCAGCGGCGCCAGCCGCCCCGCGAGCCCCGCGTGTGCGGCCAGTGTGGCCTCGTAGCGGTCCAGCAGCGCGGCGGAATCCCGTGCGGCGCGGGCCCGCAGCCGTTTGCCGGCCAGGGCGCGCTTGTCGCCGTCGGTCTCCCGGTGCTCGGAGCAGCCGGCGAGCAGCGCCGCCGCCCCGAGGGCCGCGGCCCCGGTCAGCACGCTGCGTCTGTGCGGGTCGGCCGGGCCCCGCCTCGTCGTCGTGAGCGGCACGTTCCTCTTTCCGCCTCGTTCGGGAATGATCCGGGAATGATCACCGCACGTGAGCGTACCGGCGCGGTGGCGGGGGCCCCGGGAGCGGCCGCCGAATCGTCAGCCGGCTGCCGGAACAGCTAGGCTTTGACCTGACACGCGACTTTCCCACAACAGCACACGCGGCCGAGGAGTCACCCGGATGAGCACCACCCAGAGCGAGAGGCTGCGCGCATTGCTGGCACCTCTCGTCAGCGCGCGAGAGCTGGATCTGGAAGAGGTCGAGGTGACGCCGGCCGGGAAGCGGCGCGTACTCCGCATCGTGGTGGACTCCGATGACGGCGTGCTGCTGGACACGTGTGCCGAGCTGAGCCGGGCGGCCTCCGAGCTGCTCGACGAGACGGACGCGATGGGCGGAGCCCCGTACTCCCTGGAAGTCACCTCACCCGGCGCCGACCGGCCGCTGACCGAGCCGCGCCACTACCGGCGCGCCGTCGGCCGCCTCATCAAGGCGCAGCTGACCGCCGGCGGCGAGCTGATCACGCGCGTCATCGCCGTGGACGACGAGGGCCTCGACACCGAGGTGCCGGGTGTGAAGGGGCGCAAGCCCACCGCCCGCCGCCTGGAGTTCTCCGAGATCGCCAAGGCCCGGGTCGAGATCGAGTTCAACCGCAAGAACAGCAAGACGAGCAACAGCGACGCCAACGACACGGACGACGCGAACGACACCGTCGACGCGGGCGACGACGCGAACGACGAGAGCCAAGAGGAGGCGTAGCCGTGGACATCGACATGAGTGCCCTGCGGGGTCTGGTGCGGGAGAAGGAGATTTCGTTCGACCTGCTGGTCGGGGCGATCGAATCGGCCCTCCTCATCGCGTACCACCGCACCGAGGGAAGCCGCCGCCGCGCCCGGGTGGAGCTGGACCGCGACACCGGCCACGTGACGGTGTGGGCGAAGGAGAACGCCGAGGACCTCACGGACCTTGAGGAGGGGCAGGAGCCCCGCGAGTTCGACGACACCCCCTCCGGCTTCGGCCGGATCGCGGCGACGACCGCGAAGCAGGTCATCCTGCAGCGGCTGCGCGACGCCGAGGAAGAGATCACGTTCGGCGAGTACGCGGGGCGCGAGGGCGATGTCGTCGCGGGCGTCGTGCAGCAGGGCAAGGACCCGAAGAACGTGCTGGTCGACATCGGCCGGCTGGAGGCCATCCTGCCGGTGCAGGAGCAGGTGCCGGGCGAGGAGTACAAGCACGGCACGCGGCTGCGCACGTATGTCGTACGGGTGGTCAAGGGCGTGCGCGGCCCGTCCGTGACGCTCTCGCGCACCCACCCCAACCTGGTGCGCAAGCTCTTCGCCATGGAGGTCCCGGAGATCGCGGACGGCTCCGTGGAGATCGCGGCCATCGCCCGCGAGGCCGGCCACCGCACGAAGATCGCCGTCCGGTCCACCCGGTCCGGGCTCAACGCCAAGGGCGCCTGCATCGGCCCGATGGGCGGCCGGGTGCGGGCGGTCATGGCCGAGCTGCACGGCGAGAAGATCGACATCGTGGACTGGTCGGACGACCCGGCCGAGCTGGTGGCGCACGCGCTGTCCCCGGCCCGGGTCTCCAAGGTCGAGGTCGTGGACCTGGGCGCGCGCTCCGCGCGCGTCACCGTCCCCGACTATCAGCTCTCGCTCGCCATCGGCAAGGAAGGGCAGAACGCCCGCCTCGCCGCCCGTCTCACCGGATGGCGCATCGACATCCGGCCGGACACGGAGCAGCCCGGCGACCGGGGCGGCGACCGCGACCGGGATCAGGACCGGGACCGGGACTGAGCGCGGCCCCGTACGAGCGGGGCCGGGCACGGGACGACCGTACGGCCGGGGCCCCGCGGCCGGGGTCCGTACGGTCGGGACCGGGAACGGACTGAAACGAATAAGCGCGCGATCAGTAACCCGAAGGGGTTATGTCGTCGCGGGGAGGTAGACTTAAGCAGTGTCTGGTCGGACGCACGCCCGAGCATGCCCAGAGCGAACCTGTGTGGGTTGCCGGGAGCGAACGGCCAAGAGCGAACTGCTGCGCATCGTGGCGGTCGAGGGCGCTTGCACCCCCGATCCTCGCGGTACGCTGCCCGGCCGGGGCGCCTATTTGCACCCCGCAGTGGTCTGTTACGACCTGGCGGTCCGCCGCCGGGCGTTTCCCAGGGCCCTCCGCTATCAGGGGGACCAGGGACCGCTCGACACCACGCGAGTGCGTGGCTTCGTCGAGCAGGCAACGCCGTAAGAAGAGAACGGCACGGGAAAGCCGTGCGGTCAGGTACCTCGCGAGTCGGAAGTAGGTCGAGATTGCGATGAGCACTCGATGAGTACGCGATGAGTACGCCCATGAAGTAGCGACGGTCCGGCGTGAACCCGGACCTAAAAGGAGCGAAGTGGCTAAGGTCCGGGTATACGAACTCGCCAAGGAGTTCGGAGTGGAGAGCAAGGTCGTCATGGCCAAGCTCCAAGAACTCGGTGAATTCGTACGTTCGGCGTCCTCGACGATCGAGGCGCCGGTTGTTCGCAAGTTGACCGACGCACTGCAGGGGCCCGGCGGCAACGCCGGCAAGTCCGCTGCGAAGCCCGGGGCGCCCCGCAAGGCGTCCCCCGCCAAGCCGGCCGCACCCACCCCGGGTCCGTCGGCGCGTCCCGCTGCCCCGGCTCCCAAGCCGGCCGCGGACGCCCCCGCCAAGCCCGCCGCGGCCCCGGGAGCCGGCTCCGCGCCGACGCCCGGCCCGCGTCCGGGCCCGAAGCCGGCGCCGGCCAAGCCCGCGCCGGTCACTCCGGTGCCCGCCGCGGAGTTTTCCGCGCCGGCCCCGGCTCAGCAGGAGAGCCCGGCCCAGGCCGAGCGTCCGGCCCAGGCCGAGCGTCCGGCTCAGCAGGAGCGCCCCGCCGCGTCCGCCCCGCGCCCCGGCGCCACCCCCGGCCCGCGCCCCGCGCGCCCGGCCCAGGGTGGTCAGCAGGGCGGCGGCCAGCGTGACGGCGGTCAGCAGCGTGACGGCGGCCAGCGCGACGGCGGCCGTCCCGAGCGGGGCCCCCGCCCCGGCGGCCAGAACCAGGGCGGTCCGCGCCCCGGCGGCGCCCGCCCGTCCGGACCGCGTCCGGGCAACAACCCCTTCACGTCCGGTGGCTCCACCGGCATGGCCCGTCCGCAGGCCCCCCGTCCCGGCGGCGCCCCGCGCCCCGGCGGCCAGGGCGGTCCCGGCGGCGCCCCGCGTCCGCAGGGCGGCCCCGGCGGCGCTCCGCGTCCCCAGGGCGGTCAGGGCGGCGCCCGGCCGACCCCGGGCGGCATGCCCCGTCCGCAGGGCGGCGCGCGTCCCGGCCCCGGTTCCGGCGCTCCCGCCGGCAACCGTCCGAACCCCGGCATGATGCCGCAGCGTCCGGCTGCCGGTCCCCGTCCTGGCGGCGGCCCCGGCGGCGGTCGTGGTCCCGGCGGCGGCGCGGGCCGTCCCGGTGGCGGCGCCGGTCGTCCGGGCGGCGGCGGCTTCGCCGGTCGTCCCGGTGGCGGCGGCGGTGCCGGTCGTCCGGGTGGCGGCGGCGGTTTCGCCGGCCGTCCCGGCGGCGGTGGCCCCGGCGGCTTCGGCGGCCGTCCCGGCTTCGGCGGTCGTCCGGGTGGTCCCGGCGCCCGTGGCGGAACGCAGGGCGCCTTCGGCCGCCCCGGCGGTCCGGCGCGGCGCGGCCGCAAGTCGAAGCGGCAGAGGCGCCAGGAGTACGAGGCCATGCAGGCCCCGTCGGTCGGCGGCGTGATGCTGCCGCGCGGCAACGGACAGACCGTCCGCCTGTCGCGTGGTGCCTCCCTCACCGACTTCGCGGAGAAGATCAACGCCAACCCGGCGTCGCTCGTCGCCGTGATGCTCAACCTCGGCGAGATGGTCACGGCGACCCAGTCGGTCACCGACGAGACGCTGCAGCTCCTCGCCGACGAGATGAACTACGTCCTTGAGGTCGTCAGCCCGGAGGAGGAGGACCGCGAGCTCCTGGAGTCCTTCTCCATCGAGTTCGGCGAGAACGAGGGCGGCGAGGAGATGCTCGTCTCCCGCCCGCCGGTCGTGACCGTCATGGGCCACGTCGACCACGGCAAGACCCGACTGCTGGACGCGATCCGCAAGACGAACGTCGTCGCGGGCGAGGCCGGCGGCATCACGCAGCACATCGGTGCGTACCAGGTCGCCACCGAGGTCAACGGCGAGGACCGCGCGATCACCTTCATCGACACCCCGGGTCACGAGGCGTTCACCGCCATGCGTGCCCGCGGTGCGAAGTCGACCGACATCGCGATCCTCGTGGTGGCGGCCAACGACGGTGTGATGCCGCAGACGATCGAGGCGCTGAACCACGCCAAGGCGGCCGAGGTGCCGATCGTGGTCGCGGTCAACAAGATCGACGTCGAGGGCGCCGACCCGACCAAGGTGCGCGGTCAGCTCACCGAGTTCGGGCTGGTGGCCGAGGAGTACGGCGGCGACACGATGTTCGTCGACATCTCCGCCCGCAAGGGCGAGAACATCGACGCCCTCCTGGAGGCCGTCGTGCTCACCGCCGACGCCTCGCTCGACCTGCGCGCCAACGCGGAGCAGGCCGCGCAGGGCATCGCGATCGAGGCCCACCTCGACCGCGGCCGCGGCGCCGTGGCCACCGTGCTGGTCCAGCGCGGCACGCTGCGGGTCGGCGAGACGATGGTCGCGGGCGACGCCTACGGCCGCGTCCGGGCGATGCTCGACGACAAGGGCAACAACGTCGAGGAAGCGGGTCCCTCGACCCCCGTCCTGGTCCTGGGTCTCACCAACGTCCCCGGCGCCGGCGACAACTTCCTCGTGGTCGACGAGGACCGTACGGCCCGGCAGATCGCCGAGAAGCGCGCGGCGCGCGAGCGCAACGCGGCCTTCGCCAAGCGCACCCGCCGGGTGTCGCTGGAGGACCTCGACAAGGTGCTCAAGGCCGGCGAGATCCAGCAGCTCAACCTCATCATCAAGGGCGACGCGTCCGGTTCGGTCGAGGCCCTGGAGTCCTCGCTGCTCCAGCTCGATGTGGGCGAGGAGGTCGACATCCGCGTGCTGCACCGCGGCGTGGGTGCGGTCACCGAGTCCGACATCAACCTGGCGTCCGGCTCCGACGCGATCGTCATCGGCTTCAACGTCCGCGCCGAGGGCCGTGCCACGCAGATGGCCGAGCGCGAGGGCGTCGACGTCCGGTACTACTCGGTCATCTACCAGGCGATCGAGGAGATCGAGGCGGCCCTCAAGGGCATGCTCAAGCCGGAGTACGAAGAGGTCGAGCTGGGCACGGCGGAGATCCGCGAGGTCTTCCGCTCGTCCAAGCTGGGCAACATCGCCGGTGTCCTCATCCGTTCCGGCGAGGTCAAGCGCAACACCAAGGCGCGCCTCGTCCGCGACGGCAAGGTCATCGCGGAGGACCTCAACATCCAGGGTCTGCGCCGCTTCAAGGACGACGTCACCGAGATTCGGGAAGGGTTCGAGGGCGGTATCAACCTCGGCAACTTCAACGACATCAAGATCGACGACGTCATCGCGACGTACGAGATGCGCGAGAAGCCTCGCGGCTGATCGTCCATGAGCGACCCGGGGCCGGTCGGCGGAGCGTTATTTCCGTCGATCGGCCCCGGCCGTTGCGTGTACGGTTCGAAGAGCTTGTACACCAAATGCCTCACGCCTCCCGGGTGGGCTTCACCCGCACCGCATGTATGTAGGGACGCTCTCCTTCGACCTGCTCCTGGGCGACGTACGGTCGCTGAAGGAGAAACGCTCCGTCGTGCGCCCGATCGTCGCCGAGCTGCGCCGCGCGTACGCGGTCAGCGTGGCGGAGGTCGGCGACCAGGACCTGCACCGCAGAGCCGAGATCGGCCTCGCGGTGGTCTCCGGGGACACGGGACATCTCGTGGATGTGCTGGACCGCTGCGAACGCTGGGTCGCCGCCCGTCCCGAGGTGGAGCTGCTGTCCGTGCGACGGCGGATCCACGGCGACGACGAGTGACGACCGATGAATGAACCGAAGAAGAAAGAAGTAGGCGCATGACCGACAACGCGCGGGCGCGCAAGCTGGCCGACCGCATCCGGGAGATCGTCGCGGAGACCCTGCAGCGCCGGATCAAGGACCCGCGGCTCGGCTATGTGACCATCACGGACACCCGGGTCACGGGCGACCTGCGGGAGGCGACCGTGTTCTACACGGTCTACGGCGACGACGAGGAGCGCGCGGCCTCCGCGGCCGCCCTGGAGAGCGCCAAGGGCGTGCTGCGCTCCACGGTCGGCCGGGAGACCGGGGTGCGCTTCACCCCGACCCTGACGTTCGTCCCGGACGCCCTGCCCGACAACGCCCGCACCATCGAGGACCTGCTCGCCAAGGCCAAGGCCAAGGACGCGGAGGTCCGCGAGGTCTCCTCCGGCAAGTCCTACGCCGGCGACGCCGACCCTTACCGCAAGCCGGGTGAGGACGGCGCCGAGGACGGCGGGGAGGCCGACGGCGACGGCGGCGCGCAGGGCAAGGGGACCGCCGCCGAATGAAGCACGCAGCATCCACCTGTCCGGACGGCCTGGTCATCGTCGACAAGCCGGCCGGCTTCACCTCGCACGACGTCGTGGCCAAGATGCGCGGCATAGCCCGCACCCGCAAGGTCGGGCACGCGGGCACGCTCGACCCGATGGCGACGGGCGTGCTCGTGCTCGGCGTCGAGCGGGCCACGAAGCTCCTCGGCCATCTGGCGCTGACCGAGAAGGAGTACGTCGGCACGGTCCGGCTCGGCCAGTCGACGGTGACGGACGACGCGGAGGGCGAGCTCACCGCCTCCGCCGACGCCTCCGGCATCGAGCGCGAGGCCGTCGACGCCGCGGTCGCCAAGCTGAGCGGCGCCATCATGCAGGTGCCGTCGAAGGTCAGCGCCATCAAGATCGACGGCAAGCGGTCGTACGCCCGGGCGCGGGAGGGCGAGGACTTCGAGATCCCCGCACGGCCCGTGACGGTCTCCTCCTTCGTCGTGCACGCGGTGCACGACGGGGTCGCGGAGGACGGCACGCCCGTCCAGGACCTGCTGGTCTCCGTGGTCTGCTCGTCCGGTACGTACATCCGCGCGCTCGCCCGCGACCTGGGCGCGGACCTGGGCGTCGGCGGCCACCTCACCGCGCTGCGGCGCACGCGCGTCGGCCCGTACGGGCTGGACGCGGCCCGCACGCTGGAGCAGCTCCAGGAGGAGCTGACGGTCATGCCGGTCGCCGAGGCCGCCGAGGCGGCCTTCGCCCGCTGGGACGTCGACGAGGAGCAGGCCCGGCTGCTGGCCAACGGCGTGCGGCTGCGGATGCCGCCGGCCGTGGCGGACGGGCCCGGGCCGGTCGCCGTCTTCGGGCCCGACGGGAAGTTCCTCGTGCTCGTCGAGAGCCAGGGCGGCAAGGCCAAGAGCCTGGCGGTCTTCGCCTGAGGCGGACGCGGCCCGTCGCCCCGCGCGTCGCCGCGGCGGATTCGGGCCCGTCGTGGGGCGGGCGGCGTGGTTCGCCCGCCCCTTCCCGCCCCACGAACCCCCTCACCGGCTCTCCATCCGGCCCGCGGCCCTGATTCACCCCATCGAGCAGGCGCTCGGAGTGAACCACGGGGGTGCGAGGGGGCGCGTTCGCGGTGCGAGGTGTTTCCGGCGATCACTCGCCGCATACCGTCTGAGTACGGGGCGGCGGGGCGCGGGGAGGCTCGGCGGATGGCGTGGCGGCGTACCGATCCGGACGAGGCGCTGGTGCGCATCCGGGATCTGGCCGGGCGGCCGCGCGGCACCGGCTTCCTCGCGGACGACCACGGCACCCTGATCACGAGCCATGAGGCGGTCGACGGCCTCGCGCGCGTCGTGCTGCACGCCTCCGGCGAACAGACCTGCCTGGTCGGCGACGACGCCGTGGTGGCCCTCCCGGAGTCCGACCTCGCGCTCGTACGGACCGAAGGGCTGAGCGTGCCGCCGCTCGCCGTCGCCGCCTCCACCGCGATCGAGCCGGGCGCGGGCGTGCGCCTGCGGACGCGGCGCTGGCTCGACGCCAGGGTGGTGGGCGGCACGGCCGTCACGTACACGGCCACCGACCGCTTCCACCTGCTGGGCGCGGCGCTGGAGCTGACCGTGGGAGACCGGGAGGGCGTGCGGCTCGGCGAGCGCGCCGCGGGCGGGCCCGTGCTCGACGCGCGGACCGGAGCGGTCGTCGCCGTCCTCGGTACCGCCCTGCACACCGGCCGCCGGGCGGGCGGCTTCGCGATCCCGCTGCGCGCCACGGCCGAAGCGGACCCCGGAGGTCCGCTCGCCGCGCTGCTGGCGCGCAACGCCGCGTCCGTGCCCGCGTACGGGCCGGACCTGAACCTCGCGGGCGCGCTCCAGCTCACGGCCCTGTCCCTCGGCACGGCGGGCGGCCCGTGCCCCTGGGGCGAACCTGCCGAACGCCCGGACACCGCCGAGGAGTTCACCGGATTCCTCGGCGGCGACGCCCCGGTGCTCGGCTTCGTCGGAGACCCCGGCACGGGACGTACGACCGAGCTGGCCGCGCTCGCGGCGCGCCGGGCCAGGGGCGCGGCCCCCGCCCCCACGGTGTGGCTGCGCGGCGCGGACCTGCGCGCGGGCGACGTGAGCGTACGGGACGCCGTGGCCCGGGCGCTGACGGCGGCGGGACGCATCGTCACGGCGTCGGCGGGGGCGGTCGGGACGGTCGGCGACACGGCGGCCGTGACGCCCGAGGGCGTCGCACGGCTCACGCGCGCGGCCGGGCGTCCGCTGCTCGTCCTCCTCGACGGGCCGGAGGAGATGCCGCCCGCGCTCACCCGTGAGCTGTCCGGCTGGACGGCGGCCACCGCCGAGTGGCTGCGGGCCTCAGGGACCCGCCTGATCGTCGCCTGCCGCCCCGAACACTGGGAGCAGGCCGGCGCGCTCTTCCCGCCGGGCGCCCTCCACCGCCCCGCACCCGCCGCCCGCTCCGCCTCCCGTGCCCTCCCGCCCTGTGCCCGGCTCGCCGGCCTCACCCCTCGGCAGCGGGACCAGGCGCACGTCCGGTACGGCCTGCCGGCCGACGCCGCGGCCCCGGCGGATGCCGGCCATCCGCTGACGCTGAGGCTGCTGGCGGAGGTACGGGCGGCGATGTCGGACATCCCTGGCGAGGGCGGTGAAGGGGTGGAGAGAGGTGGTGCGGGGCTTGCGCCGGGGCAGGGGGCGGACGCTGTCGGCGCGCTGAGTGGGCGTGAGCCGGGGGCGGTCGCGGAATCGTGCGCCCCCGACCGGTGGGAGGTCTTCTCCGCCTACCTCGACCTGCTCTGCCTGCGCGTCGCGGTCCGGCTCGCCGCCGGCGGACAGCCGCCGGGGCGCGGCCCGGCCGTGCGCCGGCTCGCCGCCCGCGTGGCCGGGCTGGCGCACGAAGCCGCCCGGCGCTGCCTCGGTCCGGGCCAGGGCGAGCTGGACCGCGACTCGTTCGAGGAACTCTTCCCCTGGCGCACCGGCTGGGCCGCCGCCGTACTGAAAGAGGGCCTCCTCGTCCCGGCCGGACCGGGCTACCGCTTCGCGCATGAGGAGTTCGCCGACTGGTTGCAAGGGCGCCACCTCGACCTCGACACGGCGCTGAACGCCCTGGTGCACCGTTGGCGCGAGACGCGGGCCTGTCAGGGGCAGGGCGACGTGCTGGGCTCCGCGCCGGAGGCCGCCGTCCGGCTGCCCTCCCGGCCGGGGACAGCCACCGCTCATATGGCGGAAGCCGCCCCCGCGCCCGTACGCAGATGGGGCAGGCGCGCCGCCCGCCGGTGGCCCGCCCCCGCCCCGCCGCCCGAGCAGCCGCGCCCCTTGCCCGTTCCCCGGCACCGCATCGGCCCCGTACTCCACGCCCTGCTCCTCCTCGGCCGCCGATCCGGCTCGGCCGAACTCGCCGACCGCCTCACGGAGCTGGTCCACGCGGTGGACGCGCTCGGCGCGGCGGGGGCCGAGCGGGTGGGGGCCGAGCGGTCGGGGACTGAGCAGGTGGAGGCCGAGCGGTCGGGGACTGAACAGGCGGGGGACGAGCGGTCGGGGGCCGGCGCTTCGGAAGGTTCCGCGCCCCGGGGCGCGCGCCGGGCAGCCGTGGAATGGGGGCCCGCCCCGCCTACGGACGGCACGACCGCGGAACCGGCGGGCGGAGACGCTTGGACCGTGACCACAGACGGCCGTCTGCGCCGGGCGAGGAGCGGTGCCGGGGGACACGCATGGGTCGCTTCTGCGGGCGGAGGCGCGCGGAGGGAGACGGCGGCGGACGGTCGCTCGGCGGGCCGCCTACCCGCGGCAGACGGCGGCGCGCCCTGGGGATGCGACGGTCCGCCCTCGGGAGACGACCGGACGCCCTCGGGAGGCAGCCGCTCGCCTTCGCGAGACGGCCGCCCATCTGTACCCGCCGACGAGCCTCCCGAGCAGCTCTCCGATCAGCAGCCGCCGGAGGCCGAACGGATCTCCAATGCCTCATGGTGGGCCGCCCACCTCCTTGGCGAAACCTTGCTTCGCGTCCCCGACGCCGTCCCCTACCTCGGTGTGCTGCGCCTCCTCGCCGACCGAGTGGCCGCGCGTTCCCTGCGGCACGGCGGGCTCGGCGAGTTCGGCCCGTGGTTCTGGCTGCGCCTCTCCCTCGCCCTGCCCGACCGGCTCGAATTGCTGCGGCTGCTGCTGCCCGCCGACGCGCCGCCCGCCAACGCCAAGGACCCGGCCGGGGCGCCGGAGCGGTTCCTGCCCGCAGTCGCGGCCGTGCTGGCCGAGGACCCCTGCGCCGCCCAGGCCCTGCTGTGCCGCTGGTTCACCGACGACCGCCCGCTCCGTGCCGCCGCCGCGCCGGACGGCGACGACCTCCGGCCCACCGTCGCGCTTGCCGCCCAGGCGCTGCTCCACACGCACCGGCGGCGCGCCGTCGACGATCTCACCGAAGCGCTCGTGGACGCCGCCCACCCGCTCGCCGACGAGCTGCTGGCCGCTCTCGCCGAGGACGAGCCGTCCGCCGTCTGCCGGGCCGTCGACCGCTGGGCGCACGACCCCCGCGGCGAACGGCATGCGGCAGCGGCCGCGTACGGGCTCCGGGCCGCCCCGCACATCGCCACCGGCGCCGACCGCGAACTGCTGCGCTACGCGGCCCTCGCCCTCCTCGCCCGCCCCGCCGGCCACTCCCTGTACGGCGCGGCCCTCGCCCTGCTCGTACGGGACCCGGAGACCCGCGCCGGACATCTGGAGCGGGCCCTCGCGCGGTTCGCCGCGGGCGACCCGCAGCTGTCGCCGAGCGCCCTCGCCGCGGCCCTGCCCACCCACCCCGAATCGGTCCTCCAAGCCCTCCGGGCCCGCCTGCGCGCATCGGGCGACGCCCCGGACAGCACGCTGGAGACCATGCGCACGCTCGCCGACGTGAGCCCCCCTGCGCTGGCCCGCCGCGCCGCCGAGCTCGTACGCGAACACGTCGAGCACCGGCCCGGGGGCGCCCGACACGCCGCGGCCTTCGTGGACCGCAGGCTCGAACACGGCGCGCCCGCCCGAGCGCTGCTCTTCCCGCTCGTCTGCGACATGCTGCGCGCCAGGTCGCCACACGCCCGCCGGGCCCTCGCCCCCGTGCTGGCCGCCCCCGGCACCCGCCTCTCGCGCCCCCTGCGACACGAATTGCTGGAGGTGCTGTTGGAACACGAGGGGCACGGACAGTACGGCCAGTACGGGCTGTACGTGCCCGACGCCGCCACTCTCGACGCGCTGCTCCGTACGGCCGCTGAGGGCGCGGCCGACCGGGGTCCGGCCCGTACCCGCGACCTCGTCCACCGCACCGGGCTGCTGCTGGCCCGTACGGCGGAGGGCGCGGCCTGTTTCGACCGGCGGCTGCTCCAGCTGGCCTGCGACGTGCCCGGCTTCGCCGCGCTGGTGCGCGGCTGGCTGGAATCGGCCCCCGCCGAATGGGCGGCGGTGGTGGGCCCGCGAGCCCGCGTCCAACTGGCGGGCGCAACGCCCGATGCGTGGCGCGAGGACCCGGCATGGCACTCTTAGACCTGCGTATTGGACAGACAAAGGTTCGGGCGAGGAGCGGGCACAGTGCAACGCTGGCGTGGCTTGGAGGACATCCCCGAGGACTGGGGACGCAGCGTCGTCACCATCGGCTCCTACGACGGGGTGCACCGCGGACACCAGCTGATCATCGGCCGGGCGGTGGAGCGGGCGCGCGAGCTCGGCGTGCCGTCGGTGGTGGTCACCTTCGATCCGCACCCGAGCGAGGTCGTACGGCCGGGCAGCCACCCGCCCCTGCTGGCCCCGCACCACCGGCGTGCGGAGCTGATGGCGGAGCTGGGCGTGGACGCGCTGCTGATCCTGCCCTTCACCACCGAGTTCTCGAAGCTGTCGCCCGCGGACTTCGTCGTGAAGGTGCTGGTCGACAAGTTGCACGCGCGCCTCGTCGTCGAGGGCCCCAACTTCCGGTTCGGGCACAAGGCGGCGGGCAACGTGGGTTTCCTGGTGGAGCTCGGCTCCACCTATGACTACGAGGTCGAGGTCATCGACCTGTTCGTGAGCGGCGAGGCGGGCGGCGGGCAGCCGTTCTCCTCGACGCTGACCCGGCGGCTGGTCGCCGAGGGCGACGTCGCGGGCGCGATGGAGATCCTCGGGCGGCCGCACCGCGTCGAGGGCGTCGTCGTGCGCGGCGCGCAGCGCGGCCGCGAACTGGGCTACCCGACCGCCAACGTGGAGACCCTGCCGCACACCGCGATCCCCGCCGACGGCGTCTACGCCGGGTGGCTGACCGCGGACGGCGAGACGATGCCCGCGGCGATCTCGGTCGGCACGAACGTGCAGTTCGACGCCACGGAGCGGACGGTCGAGGCGTACGCCATCGACCGCGTCGACCTGGACCTGTACGGGCTGCACGTGGCCGTCGACTTTCTCGCCTACCTGCGGGGGATGGAGAAGTTCGACTCCATCGACACGCTCCTGGAGCGGATGGCGGGCGATGTGAAGCGGGCCCGGCAGCTGGTCGAGGCCGAGGACGAGCGGTAGGCCGCGCAGAGCAGAGACAACTGGGCGGGGCCGCGCATTCGATGCGCGGCCCCGCCCGTTTCGTTCTATGTGAACTGCTACTGCTACTGCTGCGGCGGTGCCGGGGGCGGCGGGTAGCCGTAGCCGGGCTGCTGCTCGGGCTGGGGCTGCTGTTCCGGCTGTCCCTGCTGTCCCGGCTGCGCTCCTGGATAGGCCGGGGGCTGCTGCGGCTGCTGTGCCTGCTGCGGCGGCCAGCCCGGCATCTGCCCCTGGCCCGGCTGCCCTTGAGCAGGCTGCGGCTGGTACGGGGGCTGCGCCTGAGGCTGCTGTTGCCAGCCGGGCGGTACGGGCGCGGGCTGCTGCCCCTGACCGGGTACGGGCGCGGGCCCGCCGGGCGCGGCCTGCTGCCAGCCGCCGGGCTGTCCAGGCTGCCCCGGCTGCTGGTACGGCTGGGGCTGCTGCGGCTGCCCGCCGTACGGATCGCCGTAGGGGTTGCCGCCGTACGGACCGCCGGGCGCACCCGGCGCCTGGCCGGGGCCCTGGCCCTGGCCAGGGAACTGCCCCGGGAACTGACCGGGGTGCTGGCCCTGACCGGGGTCCGGCGCGTAACCGCCCTGCGCGGGCGAACCCATCTGCCCCTGCGGGTTGTTGACGTCGCCGGCCCACAGCCCTTGCTGCTGCTGGGCCCGTACGAAGTCCTCGGCGACCATGGCGGAGAGGTTGAAGTACGACTCGCGCGTCTTCGGCCGCATCATGTCGAGATCGACCTCCGCGCCCGCCGCCAGGTGCTCGTCGAACGGCACGACGACGACGCCGCGGCAGCGGGTCTCGAAGTGCGACACGATGTCATCGACCTTGATCATCTTGCCGGTCTCGCGGACCCCGGAGATCACTGTGATGCTGCGCGAGACGAGGTCGGCGTAGCCGTGCGCGGAGAGCCAGTCCAAGGTGGTGCTGGCGCTGGACGCGCCGTCGACCGACGGCGTCGAGATGATGATCAACTGGTGGGCGAGGTCCAGGACCCCGCGCATCGCGCTGTAGAGCAGGCCGGTGCCCGAGTCGGTGAGGATGATCGGGTACTGCTTGCCCAGCACGTCGATCGCGCGCCGGTAGTCCTCGTCGTTGAAGGTCGTGGAGACCGCCGGGTCCACGTCGTTGGCGATGATCTCCAGCCCGGAGGGCGCCTGCGACGTGAAGCGGCGGATATCCATATAGCTGTTCAGGTGCGGGATCGAGTGCACCAGGTCGCGGATGGTCGCACCCGTCTCGCGGCGAACTCGGCGGCCGAGCGTGCCCGCGTCCGGGTTGGCGTCGATCGCGAGGATCTTGTCCTGCCGCTCGCTCGCCAGCGTCGAGCCCAGGGCCGTGGTGGTCGTCGTCTTGCCGACGCCACCCTTGAGGCTGATGACGGCGATCCGGTAGCAGGAGAGGACCGGAGTGCGGATCAGCTCCAGCTTGCGCTGCCGCTCGGCCTCTTCCTTCTTTCCACCGAACTTGAACCGCGAAGCCGCGTTGCCGCCCTGCTTCTTGGGCTTCTGCTTGCCCCTGATCAGCCGGTCGGAGGAGAGCTCCACCGCCGCGGTGTACCCGAGCGGCGCGCCGTGCACGGAACGCTGCCGCTGCTCGGGGGTGACGGCCGGCCAGCCGCCGGTGCGCGGATCGACGGGGCCTTGCTGCGCGCCCTCGTAGCCGGGCCCCGGCTGCGCCGGGTCGGCGGCCGGGGGCATGGCGCCGGGCTGCGGGTAGCCGTAACCGCCCGGTGCGGCAGGGGTGTTGGCCGAGGGGGCCGGGGGTTGCTGGGCGCCCGGCCCGGGGTAGCCGTAGCCGTCCTGGGGGGCCGGGGTCGGAGCCTCGTGCGGCGCGGCCGGGGGCTGCTGGGGTGCGTACGGCGCGTACGGGCCGCCGGGCTGGGGCGCGGCGGGGGGTGCGGCCGGCGTGCCGGGCTGCGGGAAGCCGTAGCCGCCCTGCGCCGCGGACGGTCCAGCCGGGCCCGAGTATCCGTAACCGGCTTGTGGAGAAGGCGAGTTGGGCGCCTGAGCCGCTGCCGGGGCGGAGCCGTCCGCGGGCGGGGCCGGCCAGGGGGAGCCCTGCTGAACGGGACCGGCACCAGGGCCGCTCGTCGGCGCGTACGGGCCCGGCGCGGCCTGAGCCGCCGCGCCAGGCTGCTGCTCCGGAGCGGGCGGCTGGGCCCAAGGGGCGCCGCCGGTCGGAGCGGCGGCGGACGGGGGAGCCTGCGGGGGCTGCGGCGCCGCGGGCTGGAAGTCCGGCGGCAGGGGCGGCAGCCCGCCCGGCGGCGCGGGCGGCGGGGCCCAGGCCTGCGGGGGAGCGGGCGCGGCGGCGTCCGCCGGTACGGACGGTGCGGAGTCGGCCACCGCGTCCTGCGAGGCGGCGTCCGCGGGCTCGGCGGTCGCCTCTTCGCGGCGCGGCGTCGCGACCGAGAACTTCATCGTTCCCTCGCTGCGCACGTCACCGCTGGGGTGCTCTTCCTCCTCGCCGCCGTCGCGCCCCTTGGAGGGGGAGACATCGGAGGGGGCGGGGGCGTTGGCCGAGGCGTCCTGCGACTCTTCCGCGTCGCTGGTGGGTTCCGCACCGCCTGCGCGCTCCGCGGCCTCGCGGCGCAGGTCGGCGCTGGAGAACCGCATGGTCGCCCCGCCGAGCGGCACGCCGCCGCTGCCGGTGTCATCGGCAGCGGAGCCGCCGGCGGTCCGCTCCGGTTCTCCCGCCGCGCGTGCGCCGGAGGCTTCGTCATCCTGTCGGTCGCGGCCGGGGGAACTGCCGGTGTCGATGCCGGGCTCAGGGTTCTCCGTATCCCCCTCTGAGGCCGCCACCGCCGCGTGCAACTGGGCGAAGCTCGGCAGTTTCTCCGCCTCCGCTTCCCCTTCCGCCTCTGACGCGGTTGCGGGCGCGGGCGCAGCCGCGGGCGGCGCGGTCGGGACGGGGGGCACCGAGACGGGAGGCGCGGGCACGGGATTCGCCGGAGCGACTGCTGGAGCGGCGGCCGGAGCCTGCCCGCCCTGGGACTGCGGCGGTACGGGCGGCTGCGCCACAGGGGGTTGAGCGGCGGGGGGCTGCTGCGCCACGGGCGGCTCGGCGGCCTGCTGCGGCGTCCACGCCGGCTGGAACCCGCCCCCCGGCGGCGTCCCGGGACCCGGCAGCGGCATGCCCGACGGCGGCGGAGGCGTCGAAGCCCCGCCCTGGTCGCCCGACGCGTTCTGCGTGTACCAGGCAGGCGGCGTGTAGTCGATGGTGAACTCGCCCGTGTGCTCGTGCTCGGCGTCGGACCGATCCTCGCCGGCCGTCTTCCCGCCAGCGCGGCTCTCGTCCCGATCGCTGCTCACAATGCCTCCTGCTGGTGTGGTCTAGCGCCCTTGAATTTCTTGTCGGGGCCGACCGTTCCCGTCGTCCGACTGCCCGGGTTTCCCCCGTATGTGACGCAGAAGTCCTGTACTCGGAATCTCCTGCGCGTACGTACACCAAGACTAATCATCATCAGCGGTGCTATGGCAGGCCCGCCCCCGCCCTTACCGGTGTCCGATGAGTCACCTGCCCGCACGCGGCCGGTCCAGTGCGGCCCAGGGGCAAGTAGTGGCAATTGGTGCGCATCGATGCGCGGAACCGTCGCTTCACTTCCGTAACTGGACCGCTTTGATGCCGGATTCGGATATTTCCGATGATTTGTGCTGCGGGCTACCGATGCAAACGGTCGACGGGGCGGCAGACAGCAGACGTCTCCGACCGAACTCGACCGGCCCGCCCAGCACCACGCCTCGACGTCGCACACCACAACTGAGCCGCACACCACAACCAGCCCACACGTGACAACCAACCCGCGCATGCCGGCCAGCCCGCACAGCATGACCGAGCCGCACACCACCACAACCGAGCCGCCCGCCACCGAAGACATGGCGACCGAGCCGCACATCACTGAAAAGCCGCCCACCATGCCCGAAGGACAACCGTCCGCCCCGAACCCTCACCCCGTACCCCCGTACTTCGTCCCCCGACCTCTTGGGCCCCCTTGGGACCCTTGGGCCGGGCCCCTAATCCATCCGGCGCGGCCCGCCCAGCAGCCCCGTCTCGGGGTCGGTCGGCTGCGTGGCCACGTACACGCGCGAGCGGCGCGTGCACCAGAGCGTGACCCCGTCCTGAAGTGTGGACAGCGCCTCGACATCGGCCTGCGGCAGGGCCATGGCCCTGCCGATCTGGCGCGCCTCGTCCGGTGAGACCCGCTGGACGCCGACCAGTCCCGCGCTCTCCATCAGCCGAGGCGCGACGGGGCTCAGGTAGGGCAGCAGCGTCAGCACCGACTGCCAGGGCGCGGCGCTCACCCGGCCGCGCGGCGGCCGCATGCCGCAGTCGCGGACGACGAGCACCGGGCTGTGCACCGAGGGCCCCTGCGGCGGCACCCGCCCGACGTCGTGCAGCGTGACGCACTGCTGGCCGCTGTTGGCCGCCTGCGCGAGCGCCGTCCACACCTGCTGACGGCCCGTCTCCACCGTGACCCGGGCGCCCGTGCCGACCGTACGCAGGGCGATCACCTGCGACGTCCACACGCCGCCGATCAGCAGCACCTCGAAGGGCGTCGGCCGGCTCAGGCCCAGTACGGACGCCTGGCCGCGCGCGTCCTGTCCGATGACCACGCCGTCGTCGCCCACGGGCAGCGCCAGCGATTCGAACTGCTCCGGGGTCAGCTCGTGCCGCTGGCGGCGCGGGCCGATCAGCCCGAAGCCGAACCGGGAGGTGCGTATCCGCGGGGCGGGCGGCGCCGGGGCGGGGCTGGGCGCGTCGGTGCGGCCCGCACCGGGGAAGCCCTGCGGGCCGCCGGCGGGCTGGGCCGCGGACGGGGTGGTGGTCGTCGGCGTGGCCATCAGCGGGTACCTCCGAGGGGCAGTGTGGCGAGGACGCCGGGAACCTGTTCGCGATCCAGCCGTACGAGCCCGACCTTGACCCCGCGCGCCGTGCGCTCCATCTCCCGCCGAACGGCGACCAGTTCGTCCGCGCTGCGGCCCGTGATCCGCACATGGCCGGTCACCGTCGGGGCGTGTCGCCCGTTCTGCGTGCCGCCCCGCCCCAGGGTGAGGCTCAGCGTCGTCGACAGCGCGGGCAGCGAGGTCAGCAGCGCCGCCAACTGGGGCAGCGGCGTCGCCGACGGCCCCAACTGCGGCCAGCGGCCGACCCAGTACGTGGTGTGCCACCGGTCGTCGCAGCGCCAGGTCCGGGAGCTCTCGACCGTCCGCCGCGTGGGCGCGTTCGTCCGCCCCGCCTGCGCCGTGGCCATCGGGTTCGCGCTCGCGGCGGTCGCTATCGCCGCCGTCAGCCCCTCCTCCGTGAGCACCGTCACCCCGAAACCGGCCCCCTGCAACCGGCTCGCCAGCTGATCCGCCGCTCGCAGCACACACCGCTGCGCGCCCTCCAGACCGCCGCCCCTGGCCTCGACGGCCTCCGGGCAGAGCTCGGGGTTGAGCTTCAGCGCGACCCAGGTCAGCCGCACCGCGGGCGCCCCGGTCTGCGCCTGCAACGGCACGTAGTTACGGGCCGCCACCGCCTGCTCCGGCAGATGCGGCGCGGGCGCGGGCAGCGCGCTCTGCACGATCTGCACGGACTCCAGCCGGATGCCTTCCACCTCCATCGCGTCCCGCAGCAGCGCCAGCGGCAGGGGCCGCTGCGTGCGCTGCGGACGCAAGGGGGAGTCCACGGCCTCGATCTGGAGGACCGCCGTCAGGAACGTCCCGTCCCCGACCATGCCGACCGGCCGCCGCTCGCGGTCCGTGAACGTGCTCGTCGCCAGTGCGGGTTCGCACTCCACCGCGGGCGCGAAGCTCGGGTCCGTACCCGCGTCGAGCGGCTGCGCCGCCTGCCGCTTCCGCCGGCGCAGCGCGAGCGCCGTCGCCAGCCATTCCGCGATCGGGCGGCGTCCGCGGCGTACGAGCGCGAGCAGCACCAGCACCACGGCCACCACCGAGGCCGGGATCAGCGCCATCTTGCCGATGGCCCAGCCCACGAGGACGACCGCGGCCGCGACCTCGATCAGCACGAGCTGCTGCAACCGCAGCGGCCCCATGCTCCCGGGCCGCGAGGAGGTCCGCGGCACCACCGCGCCCGTCGCGGCGGCCGGCGCGGAGGCGGCCGGAGCGGTCGTCCGCGACGAGCCCCGGCGGCCCGGCCGCCGCCGCCCCGGAGAGCCTCCCGCGCTCCCCGTATCCCGCGTATCCCGCGAAGTCCGTACGCGCGTCCCGGCAGTCATCCCCGCCAATGCCCCCTCAATGTCCGAAACGCACCAGCCTGGAGCGGTCGCTGTCCGTATCGAGACGGTCCCCCGGCACCATGCGTCATTCGTCTACGGGCATAGTAGAGGGTCCGTATGACAGGGGGACCGAGGGCGGCACCCGTCAACCGAGGCCGAACAACGGGGAGAAACGGCTAGACATGGCATCACGGCGGGACGAGCTCAATGCCTATACCTTTGCGAAGAAGCGGACAGTCGCCGCGTTTCTGCAACCCTCGCCCACCGGCACCGAGGAAGGAGCCCCGCGCCCGCTGCGCACGGTCCTGCCGAGCGTCGTCGTCGGGGCGCTGATCCTCGCCGGTTTCGGCGCCTGGGGCATGTTCAAACCCACCGCCCCCAAGGGCTGGGACGACGTCGCGGCACACGTCATCGTCGGCAGCGACTCGACGACCCGCTATGTCGTACTGAAGACGGACAAGAAGAAGCAGCTCCACCCCGTCCTCAACCTCGCCTCCGCCAAGCTCCTCCTCACCCCCGAGAAATCCAGCGTGATCAAGGTGAAGGAGTCCGAGCTCGACAGCGGAAAGATCTCCCGCGGCCCCACGCTCGGAATTCCGTACGCGCCGGACCGCATGCCCAGCGCCGACGAAGCGGGCAAGAAGAAGCAGTGGGCGGTCTGCGAACAGCCCGGCGGAAACGGGAAGACCACCCAGAAGGCCGTCTTCCTCTTCGCCGACCGCGACCCCAAGGGGCAGCAGCTCGACTCCCACCGGCTGCACGGCAAGCAGGCCCTGTACGTGGAGGGCCAGGACCACTCCCGCTACCTGGTCGACCCGAGCGGCACCAAATACCTGATCGGCGGCCCCGGCTGGAAGGCCAAGAAGAACGCCGACTACAACCTGCTGCTCCGCTCGATCTTCCGGGACGGCACCCAGCCGCAGCCCGTCACCAAGGACTGGCTGGCCACCTTCCACGACGGCGCGCCCATCGACTTCCCCGAGATCCCCGGCCAGATCGGCGCCAACGCCGGCGTACCGACCCTCAGCGCCAAGGCCAACCACGTCGGGACGGTCCTGGAGGCGCCCACGGGCACCGGCACCCAGAAGTACGTCGTGCTCCAGGGGAAGGTCCAGCGCGTCTCCGACTTCGTCGCCAACCTGCTGCTCAGCAGCCGCGACCTCAGCAAGCTGGGACAGGCCGGGACCGCCGAGCGGGTGGGCGCCGCGGACTTCACGCCGGACGCGGACGAATATTACGGCCAGTACCACTGGCCCGCCGAGATCCCCGACAAGGCGAACTCCATCGACCCGGCCGCCGGCAGCGGCGCCAAGAACACCGTGTGCAGCATCTTCAACGGCGTCGACGCCAAGGGCGCCCCGCAGCTCGCCGCCTGGGCCGGCACCGACTACCCGGCCACCCTCCCCGACGGCGCCACCAGCGCGTACGTCACCCCCGGCGCCGGCATCCTCTACCGCCAGGTGACGGGCCGGCAGACCAAGAGCGGCTCGGTCTTCCTCGTCACCGACACCGGCCTGCGGTACGCCGTCCAGTCCAACAACGACAGCGGCGCCGGCAAGTCGAAGATCGGCGACGACGGCGAAGCCAAGAACGGCGGCCAGGACCAGGACCAGGACTCGGGGGAGCCCGGCGAGTCCGCGGCCCCCGAGCAGCCGGCGGCCAACCAGGCCCAGACCCGGCTCGGCTACCAGAAGGTGAACCCGATCCCCGTACCCGCCAACTGGTCGGAGTTCCTGCCGACCGGCCCCCGGCTGGACACCAACAGCGCCAAGCAGCCGCAGGGCTCGTAGGGGAGTGGGCATGAGGACAGCCAACGTGATGACGCCCGCCCGTACCCGTATCGCCGCGCTTCTGACGACGTCGGCGGCCCTGACCACGCTGATGGCGGGGACCGCTACGGCCGCCGAGCAGGCGTCCGCGCCCGCTACCCGGCCCGACGGCAGCGGCCAGTGCACCTACCCCGCCAAACAGATCAAGGGCACGCCCTGGTCGCTGCAGCGCGTCATGCTGGACCAGCTCTGGCAGGACACCAAGGGCAAGCGGCCCGACGGCCGGCCCATCCGCGTCGCCGTCATCGACACCGGCGTGGACATCAAGAACCCGCAGCTGAAGGATGCGGTCGACGCCAAGAGCGGCGCCGACCTGCTCCCCAAGCCGAAGGACAAGAACAAGGAGAGCCCGCCCGGCGGCGCCACGACCGACGTCGTCGGCCACGGCACCAAGGTCGCGGGCATCATCGCGGCCCGCAAGGCGCCGGGCACCGGCTTCGTCGGCATCGCCCCCGAGGCGACGATCATCCCGATCCGGCAGAACGACGAAAAGGGCACCGGAAACACCACGACCATGGCCACCGGCATCGAGAAGGCCCTGGCCGCCCACGCCGACGTCATCAACATCTCCCAGGACACCGTCACCCCGCTCAAGGCCGACAGCGCCCTGGAACGAGCCGTCGAGAAGGCCATCGACTCGGGCGTCGTCGTCGTGGCCTCGGCCGGCAACGACGGCCTCGACGGCAAGGTGAAGCAGACCTACCCGGCCGCCTACGAGGGCGTCCTAGCCGTCGGTGCCTCCGACCGCAACAACGAACGCGCCGCCTTCTCCCAGTCCGGCGACTTCGTCGGCGTAGCCGCCCCCGGCGTCGAAATGGTCTCCACCGTCCCCAAGGGCGGCCAGTGCGTCGACAACGGCACCAGCTTCTCCGCCCCGTACGTGGCCGGGGTCGCCGCCCTCATCCGCGCCAAGCACCACAACTGGACGCCCAAGCAGGTCGTCGCCCAGATCGAGCAGACCGCCGAACGCGCCGTCAACGCCCACGACCGCTACATCGGCTGGGGCGTAGTCGACCCCGTCCGAGCCCTCAACGAGGACGACCACCCCATCAACCACGTCACCCTCAACCAGGGCTCCGCCCACAACGTCGAAGCCCCCCGACCCGCCGCCCTCGCCGTGGGCGAGACCCCCCAGCAGCGCGAGGAACGCCTGGCGACCTACGCACTGGGCGGCGCGGCCGTCATCGTCGCCGTCATCGCAGGCGCAGCCATCGTCACCCGCGACCGCAAACGCCGCCGCGGGGTCTGAGCCCGGGGCGCGTCAACGCCCCCGCAGAGGAAGCCAATTCCCCATGACGCAGCCGCCGCCGGAGCAGCCCTTCGACCAACGCCCTACCGCTCCACCGGGCTTCGGCCCGCCTCCTCTCTCTCCCTTCACCGCCTCGGCTCTGAAAGCCGTCCCGGACCAGGCCCGCCGCGGTAGACGCCGCACAATCCTCACCCTCGTCCTCGCGTTACTGCTCGCCGCGGGCCTGGGCACGGGTGGGTGGCTGCTGTGGAGCGGAGAACCCGCGGCCGAGCCGAGCCCGCAGCACCGCGTTGACGCCCGGCTTGAGTGGCTGACCCCCGTGCCGGACGCGGACAAGGACAGCATGGACGCGACGGCCACCACCTGGTTCGCGAAGGGCAATGTCATCCAGACCACCGCGCGAGCGGTCACGGCCTACCGTGAAGACGGCGGTAAGCCGAGTTGGTCGGTGCCGGTACCCGGGGTCGCGTGCGGCTCTTCGCCCAGGCCTGATGGCGGCATCGCCGCAATCGCCTACGGAAAACAGAAGTACCACTGCGATCAGTTGATGGCTGTGGACTTGAGACACGGACGCAGCCTCTGGCACAAGAACCTCGCCGATTCCCGCGGCGACGATCAGCTCTATCAGAATGCGAACATCTCCGTTTCCCGTGGAGTCGTCACCCTGTCGGGAAACACCCGCACTGTCGCCTTCACGGCTGACAAGGGAAGTCCGGTCAAACGCCGGGACAACGGCTGCGTACCGCGGGGCGACGTCGCCAGCGGGGGCCAGGACCTGTCCCTGGTCCAGTGCGATCTGTCCGGGCGTCAATTCCTCATGCGAGTGGATCCGAAGACCGGCATCGAGAAGTGGACGTGGAAGGTGCTCGACGGCGTCACGGTGCACAACATCCTGTCCGTCGATCCGGCCGTGGTGACTATCGGGCGTGAAGGCGAGAGTGATGTTTCGAATATCGCGCTCCTCGATGACCAAGGTCATCTCAAGAAAATGATCTCTCTCACGTCCGGTCCGTACGCTCTGGGCTGCAACCACATGAAGCTGGATTCGTGTCGCTTGGCGCTCGTCGCCGGCGGCAGCATCTATCTCGCGACGGGGAACGATGATGGTGTGCGCGCCGACACCATCGCCGCCTTCGATGCAGCGACAGGGGAAAGGCGCTGGTCTGTGCGACTTCCGGGACAGCGCGAGAACAGGCCTTTGGCCCTGCACGACGGGCGCCTGCTGGTGTATCAGGAGGCCACCCAGGACGAGAGTGGAAGGGTGTTCTCCCTGGACCCGTCGACCGGCGGTTCCAAGCTCCATCTGAAGCTGCCGACCCAATCCGCCGAAGCCGAGAAGAAAATCGCCCACAACGGATTCGCGTACTTCCGTGACGATCATCTCTATCTGGTCGCCGGCGACGGCGCGAGCGGAAACTCGCTCCTGATGTCCTACCGCTGAGCACCCGCCACCGACCACTGATGAACGATCGAGGAGCCGAACCAGTGTCGCATCCGTCGCCCCACGGCAGCATGCCTACGGCCGGGGCATGGGGCAGCCCGCCCACCGCTCCGTCGCGCCCACCGCGGTCCCCGCGACGCAGGTCCTTGCTCATCGCCATTGCGGTCGTCGTCCTCTGCGCTTGTGTCGGTTGCGCCATCTGGCTGTTCGACAGCCGATCGAACCCCGCAGCCGACGCGGACAAGTCTGCGGCGCCGAGAGCGGGCACGATCGCTTGGACCGCGCAGGCCCGCACGAAACCCTCGAAAGGCGCGAACACGGCTCTCGGCACATGGTTCACCGACTCGCTGGTCGTCAAGGCCGAACCGGACATGCTGACCGCCTACGACATCAAAAGCGGCGAAAAGAAATGGTCGTTCATCCTCTCGGGCACCTTGTGCGCGGCCTCGCGCGAAGCCGACGGGAACCGGGTTGTCATCGCGACGTTGTTCGGGCAAGTCTGCACCGACGTCACCGCCGTCGACCTCCGTACGGGCGAACGCTCCTGGGAGCAGTCCATCGCCACAGAAGAGAAAGCGGGACCCGCGCTGACTCCCGCCAAGTGGCGCAAGGCCCCTCTGGCCATCGCTGTGCACGGAGGCTACGCCTATCTTTCCTGGGCCACCGGAGAGGAAAGCCGCAGTCTCGTCGACGGTAAACGCGTGTCCCAGCAGAAGCGCAAGGCCTGTGAGATGGTCAACGCTGCCGGTGGCCCTGAACTCATCTCCACCGCCTACTGCGGCAGCACCTCCACGATTCGTTCGCTCGATCCGAGAGACTTGCGCAAACCCAAGTGGTCCAGCACGATGGCCAAGGGAACTTTCGCCTCCTCGATCATTTCAACCCGCCCGGCGGTCGTGATGACGAGCCGTGACACGGGCGGAGCCGCCGCTTTCAGCGTCTTCGATTCGGCCACCGGTCACCGCGGGGCGGACATCGCCGCCAACGACTTCTGGCAACTCGGCAGTTGCTTCCTGACGGCCACAGGCTGCACAGGGGCTTTGGTCGAAGGGGACATCCTGTATGTCGGTGGAAAAGGTATGGGGATGGCGTACAGCCTCACCGACGGGAAGAGCCGCTGGACTTACAAGTCCGATACGAACCGCACTACCTTCCCCGTCGCTGTGGCCGGGGACCGGGGCAAGGTGGCCTTCTATACCGTTCCGTCCAGTGAGCGCCCCGGTCGGCTGTCCTACGTATCGGTGAAGACCGGCAGCGCGGTACGAACCATTACGCATGCAGACGCCACACGAGCGCGTGAAGCCACTGCACAGACGCATGGGGGCACGGTCCTGCGCATTGCTGGCGACCGACTGCTGGTGGTCGACGCCAACGACATCCCCACCGAGGCCACGGACACGATCCTGGCCATCGCTGGATAGGCCGATGGCCGACCGCCCGCTGGAGAGCAGCTCAGGGGTGCTACGGGGGCAGGGGCGTACGCAGGAACCTGTTACTGATCTGACAACATGCTTTGACCATTTTGACGTTGGGGTCGGAGCGACGAGTGGATAGAGTGTTCAAGCGGCGTCGCCGGTAACAGGGGGAGGAACAAGGTGGAGCTGAGAGCGCTGAGCGCGTCGGTGCAGACTCCGTTCGGCAAGAACCTGGTCAAGGAAGCGGAGACGCTGGCCAAGTTCAAGAGCCGTGTCGACAAGGTACTGACCGATCTTGAAAAGTCCCCCGCGTCGCATAAGAGCATCGACCATCAGGTGATCCCGTCGGACGCCTATGGAACATTCGATTCCGCGAAGAAGCTGTCCGCCAAGTACGCCGCTGTCCATGAGCGCCTCTCGGCACTGTCCAAGATCTTCGGCGACCAGATCGAGGCCATGGGGTTGACGGCACTGGTGGCCGAGAAGGGCTACGACGGTATCGACGAGGAGCAGGCGGCGAGGCTGCGGCAGATCCAGGCTCAGGTACGTAAGAACTACCGCGCGCCGGAACCCGAGCACGCGCCAGGCGCACCAGCGCGCAGCAACGCCAAGGAACTCGGAGCAGAGAAGGCCTGACGGGGGCGAAGATGGGACACGGGAAGTTCGACGGCGAGAGTCATGAGCAGCTCTACAGCATGATCTCCGGCGCCAAGCCGAGCCTGTTCAGCGACGCGGAGGCAGCGCTGAACAAGGCGCATACCGACATCAGCGCCATCGGCGAAGAGTTCAAGGCCCATGTCGAGCGGGTGAAGTGGGAAGGCGAAGGCGCCGACTCCTTCCGTGCGTGGGGCGCCGAAATGGCGAAGCAGACGCTTGTGATGGCCGAATACACCAAGGGTGTCGGCAAGTGGATCGGCCACGCCGGAAAAGGCCTGAGCGCCGGCCAGAGCGAAATGCCTCCGGTGGCCGACATGTGCTACGTGGATCCGGAGAAGGACGCGAAGCGGCGGCTCGACTCGAACAAGAAGCTCGATGAGGCCATCAAAGCAATGGAGAAGGCGGACTCCTATGTGACGGTGGCGCAGGAGGGGCTGGAGGGGCTCAAGGAGCCCAACTTTCCGCTGTTGCCGACTGATCTCGGCGCCCCTGACGTCGGTGGATACGAGCGTCCTCTGGGAGCACCCCCTTCAGGGGGCAGCACCGCTGGCGGCGGGGCCACTTCACACACTGTTTCGCTGCCTTACGCCGCTGATACGGGTGGCGGAGCAGATCCGGTGCCCGGCCACCTCTCGCACCACGGGGGAACGGACGGGGTCCGCCACCTGGTCGAGACGGATCGGCAGGGGAACGAGACGGCCGATACGACCATCGACTCCACGACTACGTCGCCGTCACCCGATACGACGAACCACACCATGCCCGATCATGGTGCGCGTCCAAGTGGCACTAGCAGCGCGACAAGCCCCTTCGTGCCGGGGCCGCTTCCGCCGAACATGCCGTCCAGCAGCAGGGGTGCCGGGAAGTTCGCGTCGGGCCGTGTCAGCGGCTTCCCCGAGGGCAGCGTGAACTCATCACCTCGGACAGTCGCTGTTCCGCGCGTCGGAGCGAATGACGGAGTCGTCGGTGGCACCCCTGCGGACAGGTCCGCTCGGCCCACTGGTCCGCGTCTTCCACGAGGGACAGTCGTCGGGGAGGAACGAGGCCTTATGAGCGGGGCGCCTATGAGGCGAGCGCCCACGGGTGTGGGTGGCTACGGTGCGGGATCCGGGCAGTCCGGGGCCGCGGCCGATATCCCGGGGCGTCGGCCGGCTTCGGAACCGGGAGGTTCAACCGGCCGCCCCCGTGCCTCACGAGAGGGACGTCCCGAATTCACTCAGGGAGGGTCGGGACTGGTGCGTGGAAATCACGCTACGGAGGCGATGCCGCCACGCTCCGGGACCAAGTCTCCCGGCAAGGGCAGCCGTCGTGCAGGGGTCAGGCCCGATTACCTGACGGAAGACGAAGAGACGTGGCAGAGAGGGCGGCGCGATCCCGTTCCGCCGGTCATCGACTGAGCCGCCCGCCCGCCAGCCGTGCCACGCCGAGGAGAGCGTCGCCACATGCGATTTCAGATTCAGAGGCTGCGACGCCGTGTCCTGTCGGCCACGGCGTTGTGCGGCGTCGGGCTCGTCTCACTGGGAGGCCTCGGCCCTGCGGCCGCAGCGGCGGACATCCGCTCCAAGCAGTGGTATTTGCAGGACATGCAAGCGGACAACATGTGGAAGGTGAGTAAGGGCGAGGGAGTTACGGTCGCTGTCATCGACTCTGGAGTCGACGCACAGCTCCCCGAGCTGGGGGGCCAGGTGCTGGCAGGTGCTGATTTCACCAAGAGCCCGGCGGGAGCGCACAAGGATTCGAATGGGCACGGGACGAACATGGCTGCCCTCATTGCTGGGACAGGGAAAGAGGGCGGGATCCAAGGGCTCGCCCCTGAAGCCAAGATTCTTCCGGTGAAGGTGACAGTCAACCAGAAGACGGAAATTGTCGACCAAATGCTGGCGAAGGCTATGCGCTATGCGGTCGACCATGATGCTCGCGTCATCAATGTCTCGCTGGCCCCGGTAGGGCCGCCGTCATACTTCACGAAGTTCAAAGCGGCAGTGGACTACGCCATGGGGAAGGGAAGTCTGGTAGTCGCCGGCGTGGGTAACAGCGGTGACAAAGAGAACTTGCCCGCGTACCCGTCCTCCTTCCCTGGTGTTCTCGGCATCGGAGCCATGGACCGCCGGGGTGAGGTCACCAAGTGGTCGAATCATGGTGATCAGGTGGGTCTCGTGGCCTTTGGCGACGAGCTTCCGGAGCACTGTACGAAGAGCGAGGGAATCTGTATGGCGGGGGGCACCAGCCAAGCTACTGCCATCACTTCGGCCTCAGCCGCTCTGATCAGGTCCAAGCATCCCGAATGGTCACCGAACCAGGTGCTCCGGGTCATGATGGAAACCGCAGGCAAACCCGCGAAGGCCAAGCTGCCGAGCAAGTATCTGGGATACGGCAGTATTCGCCCCCGCAAGGTGCTCGTCGATGGCGAGGGGAACCCCGGCCCGGCCGATGTCAACCCACTCCTGGCGGCGAACCAGAAGAGCACGGCCTCTGGTTCCCCGACGCCCGCCCCGTCAAGCGGGAAATCAACTGAGGGCGGCCAGGGCGAGACCAAGACCGACAGCGCCGCCTCGGCGGAGTCAAAGAGTTCCAGCACTGGCGGCAATACGGTGCTGTGGACTGTTGTCGGCGTGGCGGCAGTTGTACTCCTCGGCGGCCTTGCTGTCTTCATGCGCCGTCGCGCGAGGTGAAAGAAGTGTGAATGATGAGCGAGGTGGTGCGAGCAGCTGCAACAATGGCAGTACGCCCGAGCGATACACAGCGAACCCATTCCGGTTCGCGCACTTCAGTGAGCCAGGGGCGACGAGCTTTACTGTCTCACTGACAACTCATGGGGGAAGGTAGACCATGTCCGGCAATCAGAAGATCAGTGACGCAGCGTTCAAGAAGTTCTCGGACTCTATGGACGAGACGAGCCAGGCCTTTTCGTCGAATCTGCGGACCTTGGCGAACGCAATCGCCAACCTCGACGGCGGTCAGTGGAAGGGCGAGGGGCACGCGGCCTTCAGGAAGGCCCAGATCGCCCTCAACGACGATCACGACGCGGTGCGTCGGCTGCTCGACGGCATTCGAGAGGCGGTTGTCCTCACGCACCGTGCGAGCGGCGCCAACGATGGCGAGATCGCTTCCAGCTTGAACAAGGTCGATGTCAACGGGGCGGCTCCCGGCGGCCATCTCTCCAGCAAGATCGATGGCTTCGCGTAGCAGACCGACAATCCAAGACATCACCATCAAGGAATGGAGGGCCAAGTGTCCGACGGAGAGCTTGCAGTTCACTACGGCTCGGTAGAGCAGACCGCCAGCGACATCGAGCGCGTTGCGGCGCGACTGCAGGAAGAGATCGAGAAGATGCGGTCGGCGGTCGCCAACGTCGCAGAGGGCTGGGAAGGTGAGGCCCACAACATGATGAAGCAGGCCGACGGCATCTTCCACGCCCGGAGCGTCCACATCCAGCAGACCCTCAAGGACGTCGCGAACCGCGTCCGCACGGGTTCCGCGCAGTACCACGCGACGGACAAGAAGGCCTCTCAGCTGTTCGACATCAGCTACTGAGCCCGGGGCGATTAAGCCCGATGGGGTGGGCAGCCGGCCGACGGCTGCCCACCCCATCCGCGTACTCACTTCAGATCGAACTCACCATCCCGCGCCCCGAGCACGAAGGCGCGCCACTCGCCTTCCGTGTAGCGCAAGACGGTCTCCGGATCCGCGGACGACCGCATGGCCACCGCGCCATCCGGCAGATAGGCGATCTCCACCCGCTCCGCGGACGTGTCGCCGGGGGCGCTCACCCACTCGACATCCGAGATGTCGAGCGCGTACAGCTCAGCCTTCTCGCGTTCATCAGACATCGGTCAAGAACTCCTTCGGTGACGGGAATCGAAATCGTGCCTAGTGCAGGAGGAAGATGATGGGTGAGTCTGGTACTCGGGGGCCCAGATCGCTCTCCGCGCGGATGTCAGCTCTGGTCGGTACGACCAGGCAGCAGGGCTCGTCCTCTGCCCAGGGCGAGGTCGTAAAATTACAGCAGTCAAGTCAATTACGGCAGAGAAGTTTTTCAAGCGCGAAATCGGTGTAGCCGCGAAGTATCTTTTCGAGCAGCTGATGCGAACTCTTCTTGCCTGCGGGCGGGTATGTGTCAATGCGTAGGATCACATATTTCTCGGAGTTTGGGTGCTGCGGGTCAGTTGCGGAGCGTGAATCTGGTCGATTGCAGGCGAAAGTAGATGCCGCGCCCGTATCCCATACCCACCCTTTGTCTCCCACTTCGATGGTAGAAATATTGGGCTTGTTCTCGACTAGGTTCTGTTGCTCTACGGAATTCTTGACCGGGTACCGGTGGGCGGAGGCGAGGAACCGGGTTCTTCCGTCGATGTACACCGAGCAAATTGTGGATTCTTTACCACTGTAGAGATCGAAGTTGTTGGTGGTGTCCGACGATACTTTCTTTCCGTCCGGGACGAGGTTATTGATGTCGGCCCCGTTAAAAGCCCCCCAGCATACACTGTCGGGGAATTTCAGGGATGAGTCTTTATGCCCACTGGTGCAGCCCTGTAGTACAGCTGTAGCAAGAATGGCGAGCGTAGCTGATGCGATGGTAAACGCTTTTCTGCGAGGCATGATGTATTGTCCTCAGTGGGAGCTCGAAGGGGTGCCGTATCAAGATCCTCCTGTCGAAGTGGCCCACCCTCCTCGGCCATCTGTATGAGCATGCCCTGCTTCCGTAGAGGCGGCACCCGCTAGGGCGTAGACGTCGCTTCGAGAGATGTCGCTCCCTCGGCAAGCGGTGTGGACCGCTGCTGCCGCAGCATTTTTCGTGGCCTCCTCGGCTCGCATGTAAGCAGCAGCGGAATCGTGTCTGGCCTCAAGCGTGCTGTCCTGCTTCACGCGATCAACCACGGCTTCGCTGATGTCTTCCTTGGCCCAATCGATTACCTCGCTGCCCACCGGAAGCATGTCGATGTATTTACCACCGACCGAGTCGAGGATGCGGTTGACCCATTTCGCTTTTTCGTCGACCGCCTTATTGAACTGATCATCCTCATAGGCTCGATCGCCGTGAAGAGCCTCGGCGCGAGCCTCAGTCATGATGCCTGCGATCTGACCGCCTGGATTCACGGCGTTCTTGACGGCCGACTCAAGATAATGGTATTGGTCCCGATGCTTGATTACCTCATGCACCAAGCTTGTCGTGTAAGCCTGCTGGGCATTATTGATCGCGCCGTACGCATCTGGATCCTGCCCGACTGCTCCGAGAAATTGCTGGAGGTCGGAACTGGAAAACTTTGCACCGTGCCCGAAGGGCTTGATCAGATGATTTTGGTTTTCGAGTGTCATCTGCATATCCGGCATGTACTCAGCCGCCATGTTGCCGAAGTTGCCGGCCAGTCCGCTCAGTACACCAGGGTGATCCGGATCCTTCCCCTCGACCAGTACAGGGTGCGCCCCGACCTTCTCCACCACCCTCTCCATCACCTTGGCCATGGCCGTGGTGTGGCGGACTTGTTGAGCTCCCTCGTCGCTCGGATCCCGGTGAGTGGTGGCTGCTTCCAGGGCGTTCCCCAGAGCCACCTCTTGCGAGTGGGCTTCCTTGCCCTTCGCGTAGTCCAGTACGTCTGTGTCCGGATTTCGGTCGAGCATGTAGTCGACCATGCTCATTGGACGAGTGTCTCCCTTGTTGATCTTCCCGTCGTAGTTGGAGTCATAGTGAGTGACGACTCTGTCGGCTGAGGTGATGATTCCGTCGTGGTCGCTGTCTTCCCTGACCGGCTCGTTGAAGAAGGCGGTAGAGGCTTCCGGATTGTGACTCAGTCCTTCCATCAAACCGGTGAGTGGGTGGAATCCTCTGCCGCCGGTTTTGTCGAAATTGAGCGTCGGCTGCCCAGATGATCCGTAGTGAGAGTCCAATGGTGCGTTCCGGTCCCAAATCTGTGGATCTTTGCGCTCCATCGCGACCATGTCGCGGCCGATCTTCGTCAGGAAGCCGGCGTCGAACTTTCCGTCTCGCACGAGCGCCCCCACCGCCTGATAGCCGTATACCTGGGTGCCGGGAGCGGTGATTCGGGAGAGGTCGAGTTGCTGGTGGCCGGCTTTTTGAAGGTCAGTAATCCAAGTGGCATCCAGATGGGTCGCGCTGTGCTTGCTCGTGGCTACGCCGAGCATGGAGCCCATCTCGTTCTGAATGTGATGAACAAGGTTGATTCGGGTTTTATCGTTCAGCGATGAAGCATCCAAGGCTACGTTGGCGTAGAAGTCCAGCGCACCTTTCGCTCCCATGGACTTGTAAAAGTTAGTGGAAAAGTCGGCGTTCTTCGCGTTCCTGTCGAACAGTTTCTGGAGCCGTTTGAGGTCGTCGAGGTTCTTTGCCGTGCCGTCCACGGTGAGATGGTGGGCGAGTCTGGTGGCAGTTTTGGCATCGGCGATTGCCTGTGCCTTCACTGCATCCTTGTGTGAACCGTATTTCACCGTGGTAAAGTTATGGGATTCCTTGCCGGCGATAGTTCGCAGTGCGCGCGAAGTGGTTTCGTCGGCTTCGGCTGCTGCTTCCAGAATCTTATTGATTCTCTCCACCATCGCGTCGACCTTCTTTTGCTCCGCCGGTGGAGCCTTCATGAAGTTCGGGACATCATCGTTCTGTGACGGCGTGGGCGCGAGGCGTGGTGGGGCAACTTTCGGGGCGGGGCGAACGACGCCACTCGAACTGATGCTCAGGTCGTGGTTTGCGGCTTCGTCCAATGCGGCCTGCAGGTCGTTTTGGCATGTCTGAAACTTGGCGTGTGCCTCTTTGAGCATGTTGCGGATGCTCGTGGCCTCGGTCAGAGCATCCGAGAACTCCTTGACTGTCTTGAGGACGAACGGCTTGACCGCAGAGGCGTTCTCTCCCTCCCAGTTCGCAGCCTTTGTCTTAGCGGCCATGCGCTTATCGGCGATCTCTTCCAGCGTTTTGAGTTTCTTGACCATGGCGGTCCAGTCCTCGACCGCTTCCTCGAGCTTCCCCAGGCGGAGGTGGTGGAGTTGTTCGAACGATGGCACGGGATCCCACTCCTCAGTGGAAGTAGTGACTGATCTTGGAGGCGGTCAAGTATTCCCCCTCGACCTTCGGCATGCTGGACGCGATCTTCTTTTCGTCGTTAGCGTGCGCGGCGATTGAATAATCCAGATGGTCGGAAATGAGGGCACATGCCTGCAGCAGCGTGTTCACTTGGTTTTCCCACGTGTGGACGACATGGTCCAGCGCCGATCCGGTGCCCAGTCCTCCGTCGGTGAGATGGGCAGCCGCAGCCTTGCTGTTGTCGTGGGCGTGTCTGCCGTCTGTTCTGAGCTGGTTGTAGAGGCCGTAGGCGTCATGGCCGATAGGTCCGAGCTCGTCGCTGTTCACATGCAGGTCTGCGGTGGTAGCGGAGCTGGGGCCGCCTCCATCGGTGCTGTTGATGCGAGTGTGAGTCTCTTGCTGCCTGGTTGATTCTGCCCGCAGTCGATCCCACTCGGCCCTGAAAGTCATTTCCCCCGGTCCTTGCTCAAGTCAGCTTTGCTATATGCCAGTTGTGTGTGGAGCAGTCAATGGACGGCCGCCGGCACGCAAGGCTACCAAGGGGACACGGTGAGTCGTGTGCCCTTGAATGCTGACGGCAGCGCCCCTACTGCTCCGGCAGCCACCCCACCTGCACCAGCGGAACGCCCCGCTTGCGGGATACGAAGAAGCCGCGGCCCGGGGGCATCGGGCGGGGGCGGACGCCGCCGAGGAGGTCGCCCTCGGCGGGGTCGCCCGACAGGACGATGCCCTGGGCGCCGAGTTCCTTGATGCGCTGCATGAAGGACTCGTACATCGAGCGGGACGCGCCCGCCGTGCTGCGGGCGATGATGAAGCGGATGCCGACGTCACGGGCGAAGGGGAGGTTCTCCGTCAGGACCGCCAGCGGGTTGCCGCTGCCGGAGGAGACGAGTTCGTAGTCGTCGACGATGACGAAGAACTGCGGGCCCGTCCACCAGCTGCGGTCGCGGAGCTGCTGCGGCGTGATGTCCGGCTTCGGCGCGCGGCGCTCCATCAGGCCGTTCATCGCGCCCGCGTGGACGGTGAGCGCCGAGGCGATCGGCGCGTACTCCAGGAGGTGCGACTCCGGGATGACGTCGAGGAGCGAGCGCCGGTAGTCGCCGACCACGATCTTCGCCTCGTCGGGCCCGTACCGCTCGGTGATCTGCTTGGCGAGGAGGCGCAGCATCGCGGTCTTCCCGGACTCGCTCTCGCCGAAGACGAGGAAGAACGGGTCGGTCTCGAAGTCCACGAAGACCGGTTCGAGGTTGGTCTCGTCGATGCCGATGGCGACGCCGTGCTGCGGGTATTCGAACCCCTTCGGGAGTTCGTCCGCGCGGAGCCTGCGGGGCAGCAGCCGGACGCCCGGCGCGTGCGGGCCGGACCAGGCGGCGTCGACCGCGCGGATCATCTCCGCGGTCGCGTCCGTCATGGAGTCCGGGTCGCTGCCTGCGTCGATGCGCGGCTGCGCGCCCATGAAGTGCAGCTTCTCGGGGAGCTGGCCGCGGCCGGGCACGCCCGCCGGGACGTTCGCGGCGACCTTGCGGTCGAACTCGGAGTCCATGGTGTCGCCGAGCCGCAGTTCGAGCCGGTTCAGGAGCTGGTCCTTGAGGGAGGCGCGCACCTCCATGTTGCGGGAGGCGGTCACGACGACGTGCACGCCGTAGCCCAGACCCCGGCCGGCGATGTCGGTGACGATCGCCTCCAGCATCTCGTACTCCTGCTTGAAGTTGCCCCAGCCGTCGACGATGAGGAAGACGTCTCCCCACCCCTGGTCGGCGTGGTGCCCCGCAGCCCGCTGCCGCCGGTACGTGGCGATGGAGTCGATGTTCTGGGAGCGGAAGTACTCCTCGCGCCGGCTGAGCACGCCCGCCACCTCCGCGACCGTGCGCCGCACCTTCTCCGGGTCGAGGCGCGAGGCGATGCCGCCGACGTGCGGCAGGTCGGCGACGGCGCTCATGCCGCCGCCGCCGAAGTCGAGCCCGTAGAACTGCACCTCGGCCGGGGTGTGGGTGAGCGCGAACGCCGAGATGAGCGAGCGCATGAGCGTCGACTTGCCGGACTGCGGACCGCCGACGACGAGCATGTGGCCGGCCGCGCCCGAGAAGTCGCGGTAGAGGATGTCGCGGCGCTGCTCGAAGGGCTTGTCGATCAGGCCGAGGGGGACGACCAGCCCGCCGAGGCGCGGGTAGTCCGCGGACGTCAGGCCGCGCCCCTCCACCGGCGCCAGCCCCGGCAGCAGCTGGTCGAGGGACGGCGCCTCCTCCAGCGGCGGCAGCCAGACCTGGTGGGCGGGCGCGCCCTGGCCCTCCAGCCGGCGCACGATCACATCGAGGACCGTGTCGGCCAGGGCGTCGTCGCCGCTGGTGACCGGGTCCGGCGGTGCGATCGGATCGGGGGCGGTGTAGGTCACGGGGACCGGGGCCGCCGTGAACAGCACGGGCCGGCGCTCGATCGGCAGCGGCGCGCCGCCGAGGTCGGCGGTGCCCGTGCGGTACGTACCGGAGACATACGCGGCCTTGAAGCGCGTCATCTCGTCCGTGCCGAACTTCAGATAGCCGGAGCCCGGCACCGAGGGGAGGTGGTACGCGTCCGGGACGCCGAGCGCCGTACGGGACTCCGCCGCGGAGAAGGTGCGCAGACCGATCCGGTACGAGAGGTACGTCTCCAGCCCGCGGAGCCGACCCTCCTCCAGCCGCTGCGAGGCGAGCAGCAGATGGACGCCGAGCGAGCGGCCGATGCGGCCGATCTGGATGAACATCTCGATGAAGTCGGGCTTCGCCGTCAACAGCTCGCTGAACTCGTCGATCACCAGGACGAGTGAAGCCAGCGGCTCCAGAGCGGCGCCCGCGGCCCGCGCCTTCTCGTAGTCGTGCATGTTGGCGTAGTTGCCCGCCGCGCGCAGCAGCTCCTGGCGGCGCTGCAGCTCACCCGTGATGGAGTCGCGCATCCGGTCGACCAGCGTCAGGTCGTCCGCCAGGTTGGTGATGACGGCCGCGACGTGCGGCAGCTGCGACATGCCCGTGAAGGTCGCGCCGCCCTTGAAGTCCGCGAGGACGAAGTTCAACGACTCCGACGTGTGCGTCACGGCCAGGCCCAGCACCAGCGTCCGCAGCAGCTCCGACTTGCCGGAACCCGTCGCACCGACGCACAGCCCGTGCGGCCCCATGCCCTCCTGCGCCGCCTCCTTGAGGTCCAGCATGACCGGCGTGCCGCCCTCGCCGACGCCGATCGGCACCCGCAGCCGCTCCGAGAGCGTCCGCGGCCGCCAGGTGCGCGACACGTCGACCGACCCGGCGTCGCCGAGCCCGAGCAGCTCCGTGAAGTCGAGGTTGGCCAGCAGCGGCTCGTCATCGTCGCCGCCGCCCCCCATGCGCAGCGGCGCGAGCTGCCGCGCGAGCGCGTCCGCCGCCTCCATCGATAGCGTGTCCGGCACCCCCTCGTACACCGCGACCTGCGACAACAGCTGCAGCCGGCCGGGCCGTACGACCACCGACAGCCCGCCGCGCAGCTCGTCGAGCTCGCCCGGCACCACCTCGACGATCGTGACGCCCTGGAGCCCCTCCTGCGCCGCGAACGCCGAGTCCGGCGGCACCATCGCGCCGTCCAGTATCAGCAGCACCTGCGGCTGGTCGAGCAGCGGCTGCCCGTCCCGGCTGAAGCGCGTACGCCCCTCCAGCCGCGGCTTCAGCAGGTCCTCCAGCTCGGTCAGGTCGTCGCTGATCAGCCGTCGGACCCCCGCGCCGTCCGCCGCGCCGGGCAGCTGCACGTGCGGCAGCCACTTCGTCCACTCCCAGTACGAGGCCGCGCCGCGCGCCGCCACCACCGCGATCACCAGGTCGTCCGGCGAGTGCAGCGTGGCGAGCTGCGCCACGAGCGAGCGCGCCGCCCCGTGCACCGTCTCCGCCTCGCCCGACAGCGTCACGTGGTAGAAGGCGCGCAGCGACACCGCCATCGGCATCCCGTCCAGCGATCCGTGGACCGCCAGGAAGTGCTGCATCGCCCCCGCCGTCAGCGGCTCCAGCTCATCGACCGGCGCGGTCTCCGGCGCCACCAGCGGCGTCGCGAGCTGCTGCGAGCCGAGCCCGAGCCGGGCCTGCCCGAAGTCGTTGTCGCTCATCCGCCGCTCCCACACGCGGCTGCCCTCGGCGACCACCGCCCACAGCTGCTCGGGGGAGGGGTGCAGATAGAACTGCGCGTCGCGCTGCGCCCGAGCCGTCTTGCGCACGGTCCGCCGTGTCTGCGCGAGGTATTTGAGGTAGTCGCGGCGCATGTCCGCCATCTGCCCCTGTGATCCCTGACGGTGCCGCATGAACATCGCGATGGTCATGCCGAGCGTCGAGAACATCATCATGACGCCCATGATCTTCATCATCGGCGCGGCGCCCGGCATGAAGAAATAGACCATCGACGAGGCCATGCCCAGCGTGGGCAGCAGCTGCATCAGCACGCCGTCCTGCTGGCCGCGCGGCAGCTCCGGCGGCGATTCGAGATGGAGCTCCTCGCTCGGCACCTCGGGCGGCAGGGCCCGCGGCTGGCGCTTGACGACGACCTGGCTCAACGGTCCTTCAACCCCCATCACGCAAAAGGACAGTTCCAGTCCGGCGCCCCCGTGGCGACGGCCTCCCTCCGCGAGACGGCGATCCTACCGATGGGGACTGACAGCGGCCCCGGTAGGGTGGCCGCCGCGCGTACGCACGAGCGAGCACGCCGTATGCACGAGCGCACCGAGCAGAGCGATTCAGGGGGCCTTTAACGTGAGTACGTCCGCTACGACCGGCTTCTGCAGGGTGACCGTCGTCGCACCCGACAGCCGGATCGATGTCGCACTCCCGGAGGACATCGCGGTCGCCGACGTCTACCCGGAGATCCTCCGGCTCACCGGCCAGACCCAGGCCGCCGGCGAACCCACCGGCTACCACCTCGTACGCCGCGACGGCGCCGTCCTCGACAGCTCCCGATCCCTGGTAGCCCAGCAGATCCTCGACGGCGAACTCCTCTCGCTGCGCCCCTTCGCCGAATCCCTGCCGCCCGCCGTCTACGACGACGTGTCGGACGCCGTGGCCTCCGCCGTCACCCGCGACCGCACCCTGTGGAACGACCAACTGCTGCGCGTCTGCGGCCTGTTCGGCGGCGCCCTGCTGCTCGTACTGATGGGCTTCGTGCTCTGGTTCGCCGACCCCGTCCGGCACGACATGCACGGCCTGCCCGGCATTATCGCCGCGGCCGTCGGCGTGCTGCTGGTCGCCCTCGCGGGCGTACGGGCGCGGATCTACGCCGACCGGTCCTCGGCCATCGCCCTCGGGCTCGCCGCCCTGCCGCATCTCATGATCGCGGGCTCCGGCATCCTCGCCCCCGCCGCGGGCGAGGGCATCGGCCGCCTCCAGTTCCTGCTCGGCTGCGTCACCGTCCTCGTGGCCTCCGTCGCCCTCGTCGCCGCCATGCCCACCGGCGACGCGCCCTTCGTCGCCACCGTCTTCGCGGCGACCGTAGGCACCCTCGCCACCTTCTGCGCGATCCTCACCGAGGCCGACGTCACCGGCACCGCCGCCGTCTGCGCCGTCGTCGCGATCGGCGCCATCGCCTTCCTGCCCGGTCTCTCCGCCCGCGTCGCCCGGCTGCCCATCGGCTACGCCGCACCCCGCTCCGCCACCGCCGACGACCTCGACGCCGCGCCGGCCGGCGCCCCCGCGGAGCCCGTCGACGCCGACCGCATCGCCGCCCAGGCCCGCCGCGGCCACGAGATGCTGCTCGGCCTCGTCGGCGGCTGCTCCGCCGTCGTGGTGGGCGCCGCGGCCGTCCTCGGCTTCTCCGCCGACCTCTGGGGGCAGCTGCTGGCCCTTGCCGCGGGCCTCGCGATGCTGCTGCGCGCCCGCCTCTTCCGCTACACCGCCCAGGTCTCCGCGGTGCTCGGCGCGGGCCTCGCAGCCCTCGCCCTGCTCGTACTCGGGCTCTCCCTCAACCCGCCGGCCGACGCCGTCCTCAAGCTGCTCACCGAGCACGACCACGGCCCGCTCGACATCCGTACGGTCTGGCTCGCCGCGGCCGTCACCGCCGGCGCGGCCCTGATCATCGGCATCGCGCTGATCATCCCGAAGAAGGGGCTCTCCCCCTTCTGGGGCCGGCTGTCCGACATAGGCGAGAGCGTGCTGCTGCTCGCGCTCGTACCGCTGTGCCTCGCGGTGCTCGACGTCTACGCCTCGGCCCGCGGCCTCGCCGGCAGCTGACCGGCGACGGCCGCGGAGCCGGCCGGACGCCGCGGGGAAACCGCCGACGACCGCGCCGCGAAGGCCCAGTACCCGGCGGCCGACGACCGCGGGGGAGCGACTAAGGGCCGCACCAGACCGGCCGGGGGCCGCCGGCAAACCGAGCGGGAGGGGCCGCGCGGTCCGGCTGGTAGTGTGGGTGGCGGCCGTTTGTGTACGCGCCCCCGGAGCGTTCTGGGGACAGCGCCCAGCGGACCCCGCCTCCCGAGTCATGGAAGCTCCCCTGCGATCGAGACCAGGGGCACTCGGTGGCTGAATACAGATTTTAAGGAGTACCGCGTGTCGCTCGACGCCGCTACGAAGAAGCAGATCATGGCCGAGTTCGCGACCAAGGAGGGTGACACCGGTTCCCCCGAGGTCCAGGTCGCGATGCTGTCCCGCCGCATCTCGGACCTGACCGAGCACCTCAAGACGCACAAGCACGATCACCACTCCCGCCGTGGTCTGCTGCTCCTGGTCGGCCAGCGCCGCCGGCTGCTGCAGTACCTGGCGAAGAAGGACATCACGCGCTTCCGCGCGCTGGTGGAGCGCCTCGGCATCCGTCGCGGTGCGGCCGGCGCCAAGTAAGCCGTCGTGAAGGGAGCGGTTCCCACCGAATGGGGGCCGCTCCCTTTGCGTATCTCGTGGGAAGCGGAAGCTTTGTAGTCTGGTCCCACAACGGCATGACGAAAATCGCATAGCGAATGAGGAGGAGCGTCCCGCTCGCCGCCGGTCCTCGGTAGTGGCCCCCGGAACACAGAACCCCGGGTGCTTCGATCGAAGACCGGCCCCGCACGGAGGACGCCCTCCACCACCGTCCCGCGCCACACGGGCGCCGGGACGCAGACGAGGAGATATCCCTGGTGGAGAACGAGACCCACTACGCCGAAGCCGTCATCGACAATGGCACCTTCGGCACCCGCACCATCCGCTTCGAGACGGGCCGCCTGGCCCGTCAGGCCGCCGGCTCCGCCGTGGCCTACCTGGACGACGACACCATGGTGCTGTCGGCCACCACCGCCTCGAAGAAGCCCAAGGACCAGCTGGACTTCTTCCCCCTGACGGTCGACGTCGAAGAGCGCATGTACTCGGCCGGCAAGATCCCCGGCTCCTTCTTCCGTCGCGAGGGCCGACCCTCCGAGGACGCGGTCCTCACCTGCCGCCTCATCGACCGGCCGCTGCGCCCGTCCTTCAAGAAGGGGCTGCGCAACGAGATCCAGGTCGTCGAGACGATCATGGCGCTCAACCCCGACCACCTCTACGACGTGGTCGCCATCAACGCCGCCTCCTGCTCCACGCAGCTCGCGGGCCTGCCCTTCTCCGGCCCGATCGGCGGCACCCGCGTCGCGCTGATCAAGAACCAGTGGGTGGCGTTCCCGACCCACACGGAGCTTGAGGACGCCGTCTTCGACATGGTCGTCGCCGGTCGCGTCCTGGAGGACGGCGACGTCGCGATCATGATGGTCGAGGCCGAGGCCACCGAGAAGACCATCCAGCTGGTCAAGGACGGCGCCGAGGCGCCGACCGAGGAGATCGTCGCCGCCGGTCTGGAAGCCGCGAAGCCCTTCATCAAGGCGCTGTGCAAGGCCCAGTCCGACCTCGCCGCGAAGGCCGCGAAGCCGACCGGCGAGTTCCCGATCTTCCTCGACTACCAGGACGACGTCCTGGAGGCGCTGACCACCGCCGTCCGCGACGAGCTCGCGCAGGCGCTGACCATCGCCGGGAAGCAGGAGCGCGAGGCCGAGCTGGACCGCGTCAAGGCGCTGGCCGCCGAGAAGCTGCTCCCGCAGTTCGAGGGCCGCGAGAAGGAGATCTCCGCCGCGTACCGTTCGCTGACCAAGGCCGTGGTCCGCGAGCGCGTCATCAAGGAGAAGAAGCGCATCGACGGCCGCGGCGTCACGGACATCCGTACGCTCGCCGCCGAGGTCGAGGCCATCCCGCGGGTGCACGGCTCGGCGCTGTTCGAGCGCGGCGAGACCCAGATCCTGGGTGTCACCACGCTGAACATGCTCCGCATGGAGCAGCAGCTCGACACGCTGTCGCCGGTCACGCGCAAGCGCTACATGCACAACTACAACTTCCCGCCGTACTCCACCGGTGAGACCGGCCGCGTCGGCTCGCCGAAGCGCCGCGAGATCGGCCACGGCGCGCTCGCCGAGCGCGCGCTGGTGCCGGTGCTGCCGACGCGCGAGGAGTTCCCGTACGCCATCCGCCAGGTCTCCGAGGCGCTGGGCTCCAACGGCTCGACGTCCATGGGCTCGGTCTGCGCCTCCACCATGTCGCTGCTGAACGCCGGTGTGCCGCTCAAGGCCGCCGTCGCCGGCATCGCCATGGGCCTGATCTCGCAGGAGATCGACGGCGAGACGCACTACGTCACCCTCACCGACATCCTCGGTGCGGAGGACGCGTTCGGCGACATGGACTTCAAGGTCGCCGGCACCAAGCAGTTCGTGACCGCGCTCCAGCTCGACACCAAGCTCGACGGCATCCCCGCCTCGGTTCTGGCCGCCGCGCTGAAGCAGGCCCGTGACGCCCGTCTGCACATCCTGGACGTCATGAACGAGGCCATCGACGTCCCGGACGAGATGTCCCCGAACGCCCCGCGGATCATCACCGTCAAGATCCCCGTGGACAAGATCGGCGAGGTCATCGGCCCCAAGGGCAAGATGATCAACCAGATCCAGGAGGACACCGGCGCCGACATCACGATCGAGGACGACGGCACCATCTACATCGGCGCCGCCGACGGTCCGGCCGCCGAGGCCGCCCGCTCCACGATCAACTCGATCGCCAACCCGACCATGCCGGAGGTCGGCGAGCGCTACCTGGGTACGGTCGTCAAGACCACCACCTTCGGCGCCTTCGTCTCCCTCATGCCCGGCAAGGACGGTCTGCTGCACATCTCGCAGATCCGCAAGCTCGCCGGCGGCAAGCGCGTGGAGAACGTCGAGGACGTGCTCGCGGTCGGCGCCAAGGTGCAGGTCGAGATCGCCGAGATCGACCAGCGCGGCAAGCTCTCCCTGATCCCCGTGGTCGAGGAAGACGAGAACGCCGCCGAGGAGAAGGACGACGCCGCCAAGTGACGTCCCGTAGCTCACAGGCGACGGCCCGCACCTCCACGGAGGCGCGGGCCGTCGCCCGTACCCAAACGCTTCTCCAGGGCGAGAACGGCATCGGCACGGTCCGCAAGACCACCCTCCCGGGCGGCCTGCGCGTCGTCACCGAGACCCTGCCGTCCGTACGCTCCGCGACCTTCGGCATCTGGGCGCACGTCGGCTCCCGCGACGAGACGCCCTCCCTGAACGGCGCCACCCACTACCTGGAGCACCTGCTCTTCAAGGGCACCGAGCGGCGCAGCGCGCTCGACATCTCGGCCGCCATAGACGCGGTCGGCGGCGAGATGAACGCCTTCACGGCGAAGGAGTACACGTGCTACTACGCGCGGGTGCTCGACACCGATCTGCCGCTGGCCATCGACGTGGTCTGCGACATGCTCACCGGCTCGCTGATCAAGCCCGAGGACGTCGACGCCGAGCGCGGCGTCATCCTCGAAGAGATCGCGATGACCGAGGACGATCCGGGCGACTGCGTGCACGACCTCTTCGCGGAGACCATGCTCGGCGACACCCCGCTGGGCCGCCCCGTCCTCGGCACCGTCGACACGGTCAACGCGCTGACCCGCGACCGCATCGCCCGCTTCTACAAGAAGCACTACGACCCGACGCACCTGGTCGTGGCCGCCGCCGGCAACGTCGACCACGCCAAGGTCGTACGCCAGGTCCGCCGCGCCTTCGAGCGGGCCGGCGCCCTCGGCGCCGCGGACGCGACGCCGATCGCCCCGCGCGAAGGCGCCCGCACCCTCCGCACGGCCGGCCGCGTCGAGGTGCTCGACCGCAGGACCGAGCAGGCGCACATCATCCTCGGCATGCCTGGCCTGGCCCGTACGGACGACCGGCGCTGGGCGCTCGGCGTGCTCAACACCGCCCTCGGCGGCGGCATGAGCTCGCGCCTCTTCCAGGAGATCCGGGAGAAGCGCGGACTGGCGTACTCCGTCTACTCCTACACCTCCGGCTTCGCCGACTGCGGCCTCTTCGGCGTCTACGCGGGCTGCCGCCCGAACCAGGTCCACGACGTCCTGGGGATCTGCCGCGACCAGCTGGACCAGGTCGCGGAGCAGGGCCTGAGCGACGAGGAGATCGGCCGCGCCGTCGGCCAGCTCGCCGGTTCCACCGTGCTCGGCCTGGAGGACACCGGCGCGCTGATGAACCGCATCGGCAAGAGCGAGCTGTGCTGGGGCGAGCAGATGTCCGTCGACGACATGCTGGCGCGCATCGCGGCCGTCACCCCGGACGACGTACGCGCGGTCGCCCGCGACGTACTGACCCGGCGGCCCTCGCTGTCCGTCATCGGACCGCTGAAGGACAAGCAGGCGGCCCGCCTGCACGACGTCGTCGCGTAACCGGCCGGCCGACGCCTCCGGGTCCGTAAACCGATCACCCGATCGGATCACCATCAGCCGATAAGTCGAAGGAAGCAAGCACGATGAGCAAGCTGCGCGTGGCAGTCATCGGCGCCAAGGGCCGTATCGGCTCCGAGGCCGTACGAGCGGTGGAAGCCGCCGACGACATGGAACTGGTGGCGGCGCTGGGCCGGGGCGACAGCCTGGACGCGTTGACCGACGCCGGCGCCCAGGTCGCCGTCGAACTGACCCGCCCGGACTCGGTCATGGGCAACCTCGACTTCTGCGTCCGCAACGGCATCCACGGCGTCGTCGGCACCACCGGCTGGACCGACGACCGCCTCGACCGGCTGCGCGGCTGGCTCGACGCCGCACCGGGGACCGGCGTGCTCATCGCGCCGAACTTCTCCATCGGCGCCGTGCTGACCATGCGGTTCTCCCAGCAGGCCGCCCGCTACTTCGAGTCGGTCGAGGTCATCGAGCTGCACCACCCCAACAAGGCCGACGCCCCCTCGGGCACCGCCACCCGCACCGCGCAGCTGATCGCCGCGGCGCGGGCCGAGGCCGGCTGCGCCCCGCAGCCGGACGCGACGGCCACCGCGCTGGACGGCGCACGCGGCGCGGACGTCGACGGCGTCCCGGTGCACTCCGTCCGCCTCCGCGGCCTCCTCGCCCACCAGGAGGTCGTCCTCGGCGACACCGGCGAGACGCTGACGATCCGGCACGACTCGCTGCACCACAGCAGCTTCATGCCGGGCATCCTGCTGGGCGCGCGCCGCGTCGTCGACGCCCCGGGGCTGACGTTCGGCCTGGAACACTTCCTGGACCTGGGCTGACACCGTGCGCGCAAAGATCGTCTATTTCGCCCTGGCCGCCGTCCTGGTCGTCTACTTCGTCCTGGTCGGCAGCCGCGGCGTGCTGCTCATAGAGCAGGGCACCGTGGTGACCGTCGTCTTCGGCGTCGCGGTGCTCATCCTGCCGTTCATCGGCGCCTGGTTCCTGTGGCACACCACCAAGTTCGCGCGCGACGCGGGCCGGCTCGCGCGGGAGCTGGAGGCCGAGGACGGGCTGCCGGTGGACGAGCTCGTACGGACGCCCGGCGGCCGCATCGACCGCGACTCCGCGGACGAGGTCTTCGCCAGGCGGCAGGCCGAGACCGAGGAGGCGCCCGGCGACTGGCGCTCCTGGTTCCGCCTCGCGGTCGCCTACCACGACGCCCGCGACACCCCGCGCGCCCGCAAGGCCATGCAGCGCGCCATCGCCCTGCACGACGGCAAGCCCGTACGGGCCTGAGCCGGGCGGATACAGACGACCGCCGGGCGGAACGGGGAAATCCCCGCCTCCGTCCGGCGGTCGTCTGCCGTCTATTACGGGCGCTTACGGGCGTCCGCTGTACTCCGCTGCCCAGCCCTCGATGGCGTCGGCTGCCATGTCGAAGGCCTCGGCCCGGGACAGGAAGTCGCCGTTGTGGTCGGTCAGCACTGTACGCACCGGCTCGCCGGTCCGCCGCCCCACGATGAGGGCCTGGCCCTGCACGGTGCGCGGCAGCCCCAGCCACCGCACGGGCTGCTGGACGGTCCGTACGGACGCGACGTCCTGCCACCGCACGGTCAGCGAGGAGAACAGGCCGACCTGGCGCAGCCCCTGGGCGCTCACCCAGATGCCGACCCGGACCAGCTGGACGGAGAAGGCGATGATCAGCACGGCCACGCCCAGGCAGACACCCGCGCCGACCAGGGAACCGGCGGCGGCGATGACCACGGCGCAGAGGAGAATGTACGAGGCGAGCAGCAGCAGCAGCGCGGAGCCGCCGACTCGCCAGGGACCCGGCCGGTACGGGCGGCGCCAGCGGTCCCGGTCTTCGAAGGGGAGGGGGACAGCGGCCGCGATTTCGTCGTAGTCGCGTTCGGCTGTCAGGAAGGGCAGGGGCACAACTTGTCCTCACTCACAAGCACACTCGAATGGGCTGTGCTCGGTGAGGTTATCCATGCGTACGGGCCCGGACCACCCCAGGGGGCGGTTCGGACCCGTAGAACGCCCGATCAGCGGCCGTTCGACGCCTCGGACTGCTGGGCGTGCTGGGGGCTCTGCGCCCCGGGCTGGAGCGAGGGCATCCCGAACAGCAGCGCGCCGACCAGACCTGTCGTGACGGTCAGACCGACCAGGACACGTCCGGCGAGCTGCGAACGGCTCGCGCGTTCTCGGGGCGGCGGCGTGATGTTGCTGCGGTAGCGCTCGGCTTCGGCGACGAAGGCGAACGGTACGGGCTCTCGCCGGCGGAACATGAAGGGCTCTCCTAAGAACCTCGTAGTGGGCACTCACACATACAGACGATCGCCAGCCTGTTTTGGTGCCCGTTTTCGGCAACTTTCTGTGAAAAATATCAACTCCTGCTCCATCCGCTTCCGGGGCGCGCGCTTTACGGATGCGACGAAACGGGACTGGCGCGCGGCCCGTCGCCCCTCCGGGCGGCGTGGGCGCCGACCGGCTCGGCGGGGCGGCGGTGTCAGTGGTGGCCCGTAGGCTGGGCGCCGCCCGAATCACGCGATTGGAAGGACCCCCGCCGGTGAGCGACACCCCCACCGAGAGCGCCGCACCCAGCTTCCGCAGCGACGTCACCGTCGAGCTGGTCAAGCACAGCGCCGCCGACTCCGACGTGCTGTTCGCCGCCCGCGTCTCCACCGCCGGCGAGCAGTCCCTGGAGGAGGTCACCAAGGACCCGGAGCGCTCCAAGGGGCTCATCAACTTCCTGATGCGGGACCGGCACGGCAGCCCGTTCGAGCACAACTCGATGACCTTCTTCATCAGCGCCCCGATCTTCGTCTTCCGCGAGTTCATGCGGCACCGCGCAGGCTGGTCGTACAACGAGGAGTCCGGCCGCTACCGCGAGCTCCAGCCGGTGTTCTACGTGCCGGGGGAGTCCCGCAAGCTGGTCCAGGAGGGCCGCCCCGGCAAGTACGTCTTCGTGGAGGGCACGCAGGCGCAGCACGAGCTGACGGGCCGCGTGATGGCGGACTCGTACCGCGCGTCCTACGAGGCGTACCAGGAGATGCTGGCCGCGGGCGTGGCGCGCGAGGTGGCGCGCACGGTCCTCCCGGTCGGCCTCTACTCGTCGATGTACGCGACGTGCAACGCCCGTTCCCTGATGCACTTCCTCGGGCTGCGCACCCAGCACGAGGCGGCGACCGTCCCGTCGTTCCCGCAGCGCGAGATCGAGATGGTCGGCGAGCAGATGGAGGAGGCGTGGGCCAAGCTCATGCCGCTCACGCACGCGGCGTACAACAAGAACGGGCGGATCGCCCCGTAGCGCGCACAGTGCTCAGGTGTACGGGCTAGTGGGAGAAGTGTCCGTATTGCGGTATTTCGTTACCTTCATCTAGGCTGACATACGGACTCGGCGCTGCCTGAACCCCCGAGCAGGCAGCGCCGGGATCCATATCGGACTCCCCAAGGGAGCACCTCACGGTGAGCAACGAGTAGCGTGGCCCCCATGGCTCCGACCTCCACACCGCAGACGCCCTTCGGGCGGGTCCTGACCGCGATGGTCACGCCCTTCACCGCTGACGGCGCCCTCGACCTCGATGGTGCCCAGCGACTCGCCACCCATCTGGTGGACGCCGGCAACGACGGACTCGTCGTCAACGGCACCACGGGCGAGTCCCCGACCACCAGCGACGCGGAGAAAGCCCAGCTCGTACGGGCCGTGGTGGAAGCGGTCGGCGACCGGGCCCACATCGTCAGCGGGGCCGGCACCAACGACACCCGGCACAGCGTCGAGCTGGCCCGCGCCGCCGAACAGGCGGGCGCCCACGGACTGCTGGCCGTCACGCCCTACTACAGCAAGCCGCCGCAGGAAGGCCTCCTGCGGCACTTCACCGCCATCGCTGACGCCACCGAGCTGCCGGTGATGCTCTACGACATCCCCGGCCGCAGCGGCGTCCCGATCAACACGGAAACGATCGTCCGGCTCGCCGAGCACCCGCGCATCGTCGCCAATAAGGACGCCAAGGGTGACCTCGGCCGCGCCAGCTGGGCCATCGCCCGCTCGCGGCTGGCCTGGTACTCCGGTGATGACATGCTGAACCTGCCGCTGCTGTCGGTGGGAGCCGTCGGATTCGTCTCCGTCGTCGGCCACGTGGTCCCCTCGGAGCTGCGCGCCCTCCTGGAGGCCCACACCGGAGGCGACGTCCAGAAGGCCGTCGAGATCCACCAGAAGCTGCTCCCGGTCTTCACCGGCATGTTCCGCACCCAGGGCGTCATCACCGTCAAGGCCGCGCTCGCCCTCCAGGGCCTGCCCGCCGGCCCCCTGCGCCTGCCGCTCGTGGAGCTCTCCCCGGAGGAGACGGAGCAGCTCAAGCGAGATCTGTCCGCCGGTGGGGTACAGCTGTAACCACAGACTTCACAACTGCATACCGACAACAACTGCAAGTGCACGAATGTCACGCGCGCCATGTGTCCCAAGAGGACATGTGGCGCGCGTGGTGAGGAGAGTCTTTTGAGTCATCCGCACCCTGAACTCGGTCCGCCGCCGAAGCTGCCCGAGGGCGGCCTGCGCGTCACCCCGCTCGGCGGTCTCGGCGAAATCGGCCGCAATATGACGGTCTTCGAGTACGGCGGCCGCCTGCTCATCGTCGACTGCGGGGTGCTCTTCCCTGAGGAGGAGCAGCCCGGAATCGACCTGATCCTGCCGGACTTCACGTCCATCCGGGACCGCCTCGACGACATCGACGGCATCGTGCTCACCCATGGGCACGAGGACCACATCGGCGCCGTCCCCTACCTGCTCCGCGAGAAGGCGGACATCCCGCTCATCGGCTCCAAGCTCACCCTCGCGTTCATCGAGGCGAAGCTCCAGGAGCACCGCATCCGCCCGTACACCCTTGAGGTCACGGAGGGGCACCGCGAGCGCGTCGGCACCTTCGACCTGGAGTTCGTGTCGGTCAACCACTCCATCCCGGACGCGCTCGCGGTCGCCATCCGCACCCCGGCCGGCATGGTGGTGCACACCGGCGACTTCAAGATGGACCAGCTGCCGCTCGACGGCCGCCTCACCGACCTGCCCGCGTTCGCGCGGCTCGGCGAGGAGGGCATCGACCTGCTGCTCTCGGACTCCACCAACGCCGAGGTGCCGGGCTTCGTCCCGCCCGAGCGCGACATCTCCAATGTGGTGCGCCAGGTCTTCGCCAGCGCCGACAAGCGCATCATCGTGGCCAGCTTCGCCAGCCATGTGCACCGCATCCAGCAGATCATCGACGCCGCGCACGAGTACGGGCGACGAGTCGCCTTCGTGGGCCGCTCGATGGTCCGCAACATGGGCATCGCCCGCGACCTCGGCTACCTCAAGGTCCCGGCCGGGCTCGTCGTCGACGTCAAGACCCTCGACGACCTGCCGGACGACGAGGTCGTGCTCGTCTGCACGGGCTCCCAGGGCGAGCCGATGGCCGCCCTGTCCCGGATGGCCAACCGCGACCACCAGATCCGTATCGTCCAGGGCGACACGGTGATCCTGGCCTCCTCGCTCATCCCGGGCAACGAGAACGCGGTCTACCGCGTCATCAACGGCCTGACGCGCTGGGGCGCCAACGTCGTCCACAAGGGCAACGCCAAGGTGCACGTCTCGGGCCACGCCTCGGCCGGCGAGCTGCTGTACTTCTACAACATCTGCAAGCCCCGCAACCTGATGCCGGTTCACGGCGAATGGCGGCACCTGCGGGCCAACGCGGAACTGGGCGCGCTCACGGGCGTCCGCAAGGACCATATCGTCATCGCCGAGGACGGCGTCGTGGTCGACCTGGTGAACGGCGCCGCACGGATCGTCGGCAAGGTCCAGGCGGGATACGTGTACGTGGACGGCCTCTCGGTCGGCGACGTCACCGAGTCCTCCCTCAAGGACCGCCGCATCCTCGGCGACGAGGGCATCATCTCCGTCTTCGTCGTGGTCGACAGCACCACCGGCAAGGTGGTGGGGGGCCCGCACATCCAGGCGCGGGGCTCCGGCATCGAGGACTCCGCCTTCGCGGCAGTGCTTCCGAAGGTCGAGGAAGCCATCGCCAAGTCGGGCTCCGACGGCGTCGTGGAGCCGCACCAGCTCCAGCAGCTCGTACGCCGCACGCTGGGCAAGTGGGTCTCCGACAGCTACCGCCGTCGCCCCATGATCCTGCCCGTCGTCGTCGAGGTCTGACGCCGCGTCAACTCGCTGGACGGCCGCACCGATGCCGATTTGCATCCGGGCGCGGCCGTCCAGTACGTTTACGGCTCCACCGCAACGGGAACCGCGATCACTCACGTGTGACCGGGAGGCCCGGAAAGCGAGTGGAAATCCGGCCCGGGGAAACCTGATAAAGTCGGAAAAGCCGAAAGGCAAACCCCCTCCAACGGGGATCGGAGAAAGAATTCCGACCGGAAACGGAACGGAAAACGGATCTGGTAGGGTTGGAAACGCGAAGAAGCCGAAAGGCCGAAACGCACCGGCGAAAA
>NZ_JBFAIV010000044.1:0-61387 GCF_040654875.1 Streptomyces sp. NPDC050610
GGACCCTGTGGGAGAGTAGGACGCCGCCGAACAATTTTTAAGCCGGTGTCCCGGGCCTTATGGCCTGGGACACCGGCATTTTTGCGTTCACGGGGGAGTCGGAACCTATAAGGGGCGCGGCCCCCGTCCCCCGGGGCGGCGTCGGCGCAGGGGCCGGCGGGTGGTGGGCGCTGTCTGCGTGTGGTCCGCCGTGGGATCAAGTGTTCTGCGGCCATCTGCGTGACTCACGCCACGCCGAGGTTCGTCCTACGTCCTGATGGTCGGTCAGATTAGTTATCTTTCCTTCGCCATTATTCTATTTTCTGCCCATTTGGGGCAGGAGAAGGACGTGGGGATGCCGTGCCCACCACACAGAGAACTGCCCACCGAGACAAGGACCGTCAGCGCCGGCGCATTCCGGCTCCTGCCGCTGCCCGTGGGGGCGGCCAGGAGGCGGCACGGGACCAGGACAGCGGTCAGAGCTACGACTATGAGCGTTTCAGCCGGTTGGCCGGGCCGCTCACCGAACCAGACCGTACGGGTGACGCGCCGTACCGCGTGCGCTATCACAGCCTGCTCGGCCGTGGGGCGCACCGGGTGCGTACCGCGCTGCTGCTGACCGCGGCGCCGATCGTCTCCCTCGTGCTTCTGGTGTGGCTGATCTGGCCGGACCACTGGGTGCACCGGCAGTACGTCTCGGGCTGGGAGACCGCTGCCGACTGGGTGATGCTGGTCTCCATCGGGCTCCTGGAGACGTTCCGCGTCGTCAACGTGGTCTCCAACGCCCATGCCACGCTGGTGGCCCGCGACCCCGTTCCGGTGACCGCCGAGTCCGGCACCCGGGTGGCGTTCCTGACCAGCTTCGTCCCCGGCAAGGAGCCGATGGACATGCTGCGCGCCACGCTGGAGGGCGCGATGCGGCTGCGGCACGACGGGACGTTGCACGTCTGGCTGCTGGACGAGGGCAATGATCCCGAGGTGCGGCGCATGTGCGAGGAGCTGGGGGTCCGGCACTTCTCGCGCAAAGGGGTGGAGAAGTGGAATCAGCCCAGCGGGTCCTTTCGGGCGAAGACCAAGCACGGCAACTACAACTCGTGGCTGGACGCGCATGGCTCCGGCTATGAGTTCATGGCCTGCGTCGACACCGACCATGTGCCGCTGCCGGAGTTCCTGGAGCGGATGCTCGGCTATTTCCGTGATCCGGATGTGGCGTTCGTCGTCGGCCCCCAGGTGTACGGGAACTACGACAGCACCGTGGCCAAGGCGTCCGAGAGCCAGCAGTTCCTCTTTCACGCGCTCATTCAGCGGGCGGGGAACGCGTACGGGTCCCCGATGTTCGTCGGTACCAACAATTGTGTGCGGGTCAACGCGCTCCAGCAGGTCGGGGGGTTGTTCGACTCGATCACCGAGGACATGGCGACGGGGCTGGAGATCCACCGGCAGCGCAATCCGGAGTCGGGGAACCGGTGGCGTTCCGTCTACACCCCGGATGTGCTGGCCGTGGGTGAGGGGCCCTCTACCTGGACCGATTTCTTCAACCAGCAGCTGCGCTGGAGCCGCGGCACGTACGAGACCCTCTTCCGGCAGTTCTGGCGGGCGGCGTTCACGCTGTCGCCGGGGCGGATGCTGAATTACGCGCTGCTCGTCGCGTACTACCCGATGACCGCGGTGAACTGGATTCTCGGCGGGGTCTCCTGCGTGCTGTTCCTGGGACTCGGGGCCTCGGGAATCCATATCGAGTCGCAGATCTGGATGATGCTGTACAGCGATGCCGCGGCGCTGCAGATCGGGCTCTATCTGTGGAATCGCCGGCACAACGTCAGCCCGCATGAGCCGGAGGGTTCTTCGGGGGCGGCGGGAATGGCGATGTCGGCGTTGTCGGCGCCTTTGTACGCGCGTTCGCTGGTCGGTGCGGTGCTGCGGCGCAAGGCGGGTTTCGTCGTCACCTCGAAGGGTGATTCGGCCAGTCCCGACCGTGTGCGGACGTTCTCCACGCATCTGATGTGGGCGGCGCTGTTCGGCGGCTCGGTCATCGCTTCCGGGTTCCTCGGCCATACCCATATCGCGATGCGCTCCTGGGCCTGTCTCGCCACGGTGATCGCCCTGGCCCCGGTCGCGCTGTGGGTGCTGACGCTCGTACGGGAGCGGCGCGAGGTTCCGGGGGACGGGGCTGTGCGGAGTGAGTCGGGCGGGGCGGGCGCGGGGGAGCGAGCGAAAACGGGTGGCAGTCGGGTTCCGGCTATGGCGGGGCGGGCGGGGCGCGAGGAGAGAGCAGCGGGCAAGGGAGGAGCGCAGTGAAGTACCGTCCCAGTTCACGTACGCGGAAGCTGGCGTTCGGCGCCGCGGCCGTGGTCGTGCTCGGCGGCATGAACGCCCCGGCCGTCTACGGTTTCGCCGAGAGCGCGTACCACGACTACACGATCAACAAGCCGGAGTACATGGCGCGTTACGGCCACTGGGATCTGGTCGACGTGCCGGAGAAGTACCGGATCAATTCGATCCACGCGGCGTTGCTGCACACCGGGAAAGTGCTGATGATCGCCGGTTCCGGCAATGACGAGAAGAACTTCAAGGCGGGCACGTTCCAGAGCGTGCTCTGGGACCCGGTCAAGAACACGTTCAAGGAGATCGACACTCCGAAGGACATGTTCTGCGGCGGCCATGCCCAACTCCCCGACGGGAATCTCCTCGTGGCGGGCGGCACCGCGCGGTACGAGAAGCTCAAGGGCGATGTCACGCGGGCCGGCGGGGCGATGGTGGTGAAGAACGAGGACCCCGACGCCCCGAAGACGCTGCCCAAGGGCACGGTATTCCGGGGGCCGAGCGGCCAGGAGTACGTTTCCCAGGTCAATGTCCTCGTGCCCCGCGCCGAGAAGAAGTTCGCCGAGCATGGAACGGGAACGCGGGCCAAGGGGAAGGTCACCGTTACCGCCGGGCAGGCCCGTGTCTTCGTGGAGGCCGTGCGGAAGGGCGAGAAGGGCATCGCCAACGTGGCGGCGCAGTACGAGATCGTGGGTGAGAAGGGCGCGGACGCCCGTAACCACTACGGTCTGGCCACCAAACTCGGCCTGGACAAGAAGGACTTCCAGGGGCTGAAAGAGGCGTACGAGTTCGACCCGATCGCCGAGCGGTACATTCCCGTCGACTCGATGGCCGAGGCCCGCTGGTACCCGACGCTGGTCACGCTCAAGAACGGCAAGGTGCTGGCCGTATCCGGGCTCGACGACATGGGCGAGATCATTCCGGGGGACAACGAGGTCTACGACCCGAAGTCCAAGAAGTGGTCCGCGGGCCCGCACCGGTATTTCCCCACCTATCCGGCGCTCTTTCTGACCAAGGGCGGCAATCTCTTCTACTCGGGTTCGAACGCCGGGTACGGCCCGGCCGACAAGGGCCGGCGGCCGGGCCTGTGGAACCCCGACGCGAACACCTTCAAGCCGGTGCCGGGGCTGCGCGACAACGATCAGACCGAGACGTCGACGTCCGTGCTGCTGCCGCCCGCCCAGCGCCAGAAGGTCATGATCTTCGGGGGCGGCGGCGTCGGCGAGTCCCACCGCTCCACCGGCCGTACGGCCATCGCGGACCTGACCAAGGACGACCCCGCCTTCCGCCCCGGACCCGGTCTCGGGCGGGGCACCCGGTATCTGAACGCCGTGCTCGCCCCGGACGACTCCGTCTTCACCACGGGCGGCTCGAAGGACTACCGGGGCAAGGGCGCCAGCGACATCCACAAGGCGCAGTTCTACGACCCGGCCCGCCGGGCGTTCCGGCCGGCGGCCGATCCGGCGGTGGGCCGGGACTACCACTCCGAGGCGATGCTGCTGCCGGACGGCCGGATCGCGGTGTTCGGCTCCAACCCGCTCTTCGCGGACCGGGCGAACACCGCCGTCGCCGCCTTCGAGAAGCGCATCGAGGTCTACACCCCGCCGTATCTGTACGGGCGTACGCGACCCAAGCTCGGCGCCGGGCCGACCGAGGTGCGGCGCGGCGGCTCTGCGGAGTTCGCCGTTCCGGCCACGGCCTCCGTGCAGAAAGCGCGGCTCATGCGCCCCAGCGCGGTCACCCACGCCACCGACGTCGAACAGCGCTCCATCGCGCTGGACGTCGAACGGCACGGCGGGAAGCTGAAGGTGAAGGTGCCGCACGACCAGGCGCTGGTTCCGCGCGGCTGGTACATGCTCTTCATCACGGACGGGCGGGGGACGCCGTCGCAGGCCAGGTGGGTTCACGTGCGGTAGCGGTAGCCCCGTCGTCGTAGCGGCGCGTTCATGGGAGCGGAGAAGGTCGGGCGGCCCATCGGTGGCATGTTCACCGGTGGGCCGCCCGTGTGTGCCACCCGCTACGGGCGGTCGTTCGCCCGCCGGTCTTCCGCCCGCCGGTCTGCGGCGGGCTGCTTCTCGGCTGCCGGGTCCGCGGCGGGCCCTCCCCCGGTCGGCTCGCTCATCGCCTCACGTGCCAGCCCGAGCGCGTACTCCGTCCACCACTGCCCCGCGGGCGGGCCGCCGCGGCACGCGCCGTCCGACTCGCCGGGGCGCTTGACCCACAGGTACGCGTCCACGGCCGGGCTGCCCGTCTTCGTGGTCGGCGGCGTGCCGAGGGCCCGGCCCGGCGGGTTGCACCACGGCTCGCCGCCGCGGTTCTCGTGCTCCGGCGCCGGCCCTTTGCCGTTCCTGCTGGTGTCGATCACGTAGTGGGCGCCGCCGAGCGCGGCGGAGAGCCGGTGCCCGTACTCCTGGCTGGCGCGGGTGGTCTGGAAGCTGGAGACGTTGAGCGCGAAGCCGTCGGCCGACTTCACGCCCGCGCTCTTCAGCACGTCGGCGATCTGGTTCACGTCGCGGATCCATCCGGCGTTGCCCGCGTCCACGTACACCGCCGCGCCGGGCCGCGCCTTGAGGGTCCGTACGGCGTCGGCGAGCAGCGAGCGGCGGTCGGAGCGGGAGCCGGGCGCGGGGCGGAGGCCGGCCGCGGAACCCGACTCGGTCTCGGCGTCGACCCGGGACCGCCCGTCGCAGCCGGTCGCGGCCTGGGGCACGGCGTCCGGCTCCAGGATGACGACCGCCCGCCGGCCGGCGATGCCCTCGGCGATCCGGCCGACCCACTGGCGGTACTCCTCGTCGCTCGCCGCGCCGCCCGAGGAGTACTGGCCGCAGTCGCGGCCCGGGATGTTGTACGCGACGAACACCGGGACCTGCCCGGCGCGCGTCGCGTCCTCCGTGGCCTCGCGCACGTGTTCCGCCGGGTCCTTTTCGGTGAGCCAGACGGCCGTGGGCCGGTCCGAGATCCGGCGCAGCAGCGCCGCGTCGCCGGCCCGGCCGCGCTTCTCCACCATGCGGGTCTGGTGCTGCGCCTGGCTGTTCGGGTCGACCCAGAACGGCGAGTACTGATCCGGGGTGGTGTCGGTGGCGGGGGCGGGGTTCGGGATGGTGGCGGGGGCGGCGCGGGCGTCGTGGCCGGATGCCCAGCCGATGGCGGTCAGCAGCCCCAAGGACATCAGCAGCCCCGTGGCCGCTCTTGCGGAGCGAGTCCGTCCGCTCGCGCGCTGCTCGGTCATGGAATGCCTTTCGCTCGCGCCCCGGTGACACCTCGGCAACCGGCCGACCCGACAACCTTCACAGGTGACAGACCGTCATGCCGCGATTTGCTGCGCCGAACGGGGCCGTGTGGCGGTACGCGGCGACGAGCGGCCGACGGACCGTCAGGCCAGGTACGGCAGGTCCGCGGCGGAGCGGCGGCCGAGGAGGGGCTCGCCGCGCAGATGGCGGGCGACCTCGTCGACCGCGTACGCGCCGAGGCGGCGGGCCTCGCTGCCCTGGGCCCCGGCGATATGCGGGGTGACCAGCACATTGGGGAGGGCGAGCAGCGGGTGGCCGGCGGGCAGCGGCTCGGGGTCCGTGACGTCGAGGAACGCGTCGAGGCGGCCCGTGGCGCACTCGCGGGTGAGGGCGTCCGTGTCGATGAGGGAACCGCGCGCGGTGTTGACGACCGTACCGCCGTCGGGGATGAGGGCGAGCCGCCGCGCGTTCAGCATGCCGATGGTGTCCGGGAGTTCGGGGGCGTGCACGGTGACGATGCCGGCGGTCCGGCAGAGTTCGTCGAGGCCGGTCGGCTCCGTGCCGAGCCGCGCGGCGTCGTCCTCGCGTACGTACGGGTCGTGCAGCAGGAGCCGGTGGCCGCGGTCGGAGTCGCGGAGCCGGGCGATGACGAGGCGGCCGATGCGGGAGGCGCCGATGACGCCGATGGTGCGGGCGTCGGCGCCCCGGCGGTCGCGGAACGCGGGCCAGCCGCCGGGGTAGGCGGCGGCCGTCGGCAGGGCCTTCTTCGCGGCCAGGACGATGGCGGCGAGGGTGAAGTCGGCGACCGGCCCGGCGTTGGCGTCGGCCGCCGACGAGACGGCGATGCCGCGGGCCCAGAGCGCCTCGCTGACCAGGGCTTTGACCGAACCGGCGGCGTGCAGTACGGCCCGCAGCCGGGGCGCGTGCGCCAGGACGTCCGCGGTCAGCGGGGGACAGCCCCAGCCGGTGACGAGGAGGTCGGTACGGGCCAGGACCGTACGGGCCGCCGGGGTGTCCAGCGGTCCGGTGAGCGGGTCCGGGTGCAGGTCGGTGAGGCGGGCGAGGCGGGCGCGCAGCTCCGGGGGGAGCACGGCCTCGGCCTCGTCGGCGCCCATGGCCATGGCGGCGGTCGGTCGCTCCGGCACGCGCTGCCCCCTCGGTCGGCGGCGGGCGGTTTCCGCCGGGCGGGCGGAGGCTATGGGGTCGGCGGGGGAGCGGGCAAGGGGGCCTGGGCGCGTACGAGGGCGTGCGGGGGAGCGCGGGCGGGAGAATTCGGCGCTACTGGGGTGGCGGGGCCGGGAGTATTCGGCTTTGCCGGGGTGGCGGGTCAGGCGTATCTCCGGCCTTACCGGGGCCGCGGGGCCGGGGGCATCCGGCCTTACCGGGGCGGCGGGGCCGGGGGCATCCGGCCTTACCGGGACTGCGGGGCCCGGAGTATCCGGCTTTACCGGGGCCGCGGGGCCGGGCGATCATCTGCTGATGGACTACATCATCAGACCCGTACGCCCCGATGAGTGGGCCGAGAGCAAGGCCCTGCGGCTGGCCGCCCTCGCCGATCCAGACGCTTCCGTCGCCTTCGTCACCACCCTCGCCGAGGCACACGCCCGCCCCGACGGCTACTGGCAGGAGCGCACCCGCGTCACCGCGGCGGGTGAGACGGCGCTCGCCTTCGTCGCCGAGAGCCCGGCCGGGGAGTGGGCGGGGACCGTGACCGCCCAGGTCGAGAAGCCGGACGGCCCGGACGCGGAGCACATCTTCGGCGGGGCCCCGAGCGCCCCGCAGACGCAGCTCATCGGCGTCTACGTACGGCCCGAGCACCGGGGTACCGGTCTCGCGCAGGAGCTGGTACGGGCGGGGGTCGAGTGGTCCTGGTCCCTCGCGGACCCGTGCATGGAGCGCGTACGTCTCCACGTCCACCAGCAGAACCTCCGGGCGCTGGCCTTCTACCGCAAGCTCGGCTTCGAGCCGACCGGGCGGACCCCGGACATGCCGGGCCGGCCCGGGGAGCGGGAGTACGAGCTGGCGCTGTCGCGGCCGGAGGCGTGAGGGGCGCGATGGACGCGATGGACGGGGTGGACGGGGCGCCGTTGGCCGGTGTGCTGAGGCGGGCGCGTGTGCTCAGGGCCGAGGATGGAGTGAGCAGCCGCAGCCGCCTGTGACCGCTGTGCCGTTGGTCGGCGGGGTGCTGTCGGCGGCGGCTTTTTCGACGGTGGTGAGCAGGCGGCGGCGTTCCGCGGCGTCGATGAGGCGGCCGCGCAGGACCACGGAGTCGATCTTCCGGGTGTTGCGGATGTCGTGGAGCGGGTCGGCGTCGAGTACGAGGAGGTCGGCGGTCTTGCCCTCCTCGACGGTTCCGGTGCGGTCGGCGAGGCCGAGGAAGTGGGCCGGGGTGCGGGTCGCGGACTGGAGGGACTGCATGGGGGTCAGGCCGGCCTCGGCCAGGAGGGCCAGTTCGTCGTGGAGGGCGAAGCCCGGCACCGCGTAGCCCGTGCCAGTGTCCGTGCCGGCGAGGAGCGGTACGCCGCACCGGTGCAGTTCGCCGACGAGGCGCAGGCGGTGGGCGTAGGCCGTCCGGACCAGTTCGGCCTGTTCCGCCGTGCGGCCGCCGATCAGGCTCTCCAGGATGTCGGGCCAGGACGCGGTCATCCAGCGCGGCAGATACGTCCACTCGGGCGCGTGCGAGGGCAGTTCGCCCGGGCGCTCCAGCATGTGATGGACCGTCAGCGTCGGGGTGACGTACGTGCCGTTGGCCGCCAGGCGGTGGAAGAGGGACCTCGCGCGCTCGCGGTCGTAGGCCCGTACCGCCTGGCCCTCCAGGTCGTGGATCTGCTGGAACCAGCGGTGGTAGCGGTCCAGGCTGCTCGGCACCGGGTCGAGGCGGACCTCGGCGAGGCCGCGGCGGATGTCCGTCTCCCGTTCCCGCGAGGCCGTCGACAGCAGGAGCGCGTGCAGGTGCTCGATGCTGCGCTGGCCCGCGCCGCTCGCCTCGGCGACCGGCACGGTGTCGGGGCAGTGCCCCGCGAACGGGATGCCCTGGCGGCGGGCCTCGTCCGCGACCGCGAGATACGCCTCGCGGGAGAGCCGGGAGTAGACCTTCACGAAGTCCGCGCCGTCCGCCTTGACCTGGCGCACCGCGTGGCGGCCGGCGTGTTCGTCGCCCACCAGGATGACGGAGCCCGCGTCGCCGGACCACAGGGACGGCGTCCCGTCGACCATCGCGCTGCCGATGACCCAGCGGGGGCCGAGCAGCTCCCCCTGGCGGATCTTCCGCCGCCACTCGTGGTGCAGCGGCTCGCCCCACATCTCGCGGACCGTCGTGATGCCGGTGAGCGGATAGAGCGGCGGGGCGATGTCCTCCAGCGCCGGGCTGTGGACGTGCGCGTCGACCAGGCCGGGTATCAGGTACTTGCCGGTGAGGTCCGCGGTCCGTACGCCCTCGGGCACCGGGACCTCGGCGGACCTGCCGATCGTGGTGATCCGGCCGTCTTCGACGAGCACCGTCCTGTCGTGGGCGGGCCCGGCGCCGGTGCCGTCGATCACGGTGGCGTGCGTCAGCGCGAGAACATCCCGCGCGCCGTCGGTCACTTCAGTGGACATGGGTTCCGCCTTCGCTGCTCGCCGGGTGGTGCTCCGACTCTCGCGGAACGCGGCGCGCGAAGCAGTGGGGGCAGCAGGCGGATCGGGGGTGCTGTCAGTGCTACCGCGTGAGGGGGCGGTGGGGCCACCGGGCGCGGGCCTGCTCCTCGGAGCGCATCAGGGCGAGCGTCACGAGCCCCTTCGGCGCGCCGTCGGCGAGCAGTTCCGGCAGGGCGGGCAGCGGGGCGACGGCGGCGACATCGTCCAGCACGCACGTGAGTGGTGGGTCGAGCCGACCGGCGGGTGACCGTTCGGCCACGCTCCGGCCGTGCTCGACCACGCTGGCGGCGAGTGCGGTGAGCAGCGGCATCGCACCCGGGTGGGTGCGAGGGTCCTCAATCGCCTCACCCACAACGTAAAGCGTGCCCGTTTCGGCGATGAATGACTCCAAAGCGAGCGAATCCGCTCGATGGGCGTTGCAAGCGTCGCGGATATGGATCGAGGAGAGCGCCGCCAGGGCACGCGCCACCAGCTCCTGCGCCCGGTCGCGGCGGTCCGGGTGCCCCGTGAGCGTGGCCTCCAGCTCGCCGGCCGCGCCGGTCGCGGCCTTGGCGTCGGTGCGCAGGATGCGTACGGGCTCGTGCGCGCCGTTCCCCTGCGCCCAGCGGTGTACGAGCCGGAACGGCCGGCCGCCCACGGCGGCGGCGTGCAGCCAGCAGCGCAGCAGGGTCTCGGCGGCCTCCGCCGTCGAGGAGTCGAGCGAGCCGGACGGCCGTACGGGCGCCAGGAGCGCGGCGGCGCGGGCGGCGGCCGTCTCGCGGGACTCGCAGCCCTCGGCGGGGTTCCAGCGCAGCCGGTCCGGGGTGTCGAGGAGGTGGCTCGGGTCGTAGGCGTGCGTCGGGCCGAGCTTGGCGCGCGAGTCCTTGGTGTCGGCCCACAGGGCCGGGTCGCTGGTGACGACGAGGACGGGGCCGGGGGCTTCCAGCACGGCGAGCAGGGCGGCGTCGCCGTGCGAGGTTCCGTAGTGGAGGCCGGTCGGTGCGGCGGGGGTGCGGGGGGCGGGCACGGCTGCCGTCCAGGGGAGGGCGCTGCCGGGGGTGACGGTCGTGGCGGCTGATGTTGGGGAGTCGACTGGGGCCGGTGGGGCTGGGGATGTCGTCGGCTCGGTGTTCGGGGGGACTTGGGCGGCTGGGGGGCTGCTCCCCGGAATCGCCGTCGCCGCCTCGGGCGCGGCAGCCACGGCCGGCGACGCGGCGGCGACCTCATGCGGACCGGCGGCGACTTCATGCGGACCGGCCGCGCCCGGTGGCGTCCCGGTGGGCCCGTACGCGGCCGCGGCGCCCGTAGCGGCGGGTGCGGCGGAAGCGGCCTCCGCCCGGCGTGCCCGCCGTACCGCCTTCCACCGCGCGTACGTGCCCATCGCGAAGACGGTCAGCACGGTCAGCAGCATCAGTTCGCTGATGAGGACGCCCCAGAACAGCCCGTACCCGGAGAGGGCGTCGTGCGGGGCGTCCGGCCAGGCGGTGGCGAGGTCGTGCGGGGACGTCAGGAGGCGGCGTATGGCCAGGGGGGTGCGGGTGAAGGTGACGCCGTCGGGCCAGGAGCCGTGGGCGAAGAGGGCCGCCAGGCCGGTGCCCGTCCAGACCAGCACCGTCAGCCCCAGCAGAAACGCCAGCAGGCCGACCAGCAGGCCGTCCGGGATGCCCCGCTGGCCGTCGCGTCTCGGTCTCGGCGCCGAGGGCCCTGAGGGGCCTGGGGCTCCAGAGGGGCCCGAGGCTCCTGAGGGTCCCGAAGGGCCTGAAGGTCCCGAGAAGGTCATCTCACGCCACCGTCGGCTCGGACGACCCGTACGCCTCGTCCGAGAGCCGGTCTTCCAGCGCCGCCGCCGCCCGTTCCGCCGCCGCGGCCTCCGCCGCCAGCTCCATGGCCAGGCCGTCCTCCGTCATGGCCCGGTCGGTGTAGACGAGCGGCCGTTCCGCCTCCGTGATCAGGTGTTTGACGACCTGTACGTTGCCGTTGACGTCCCACACCGCGATGCCGGGGGTGAGCGTCGGGATGATCTCGACCGCCCAGCGGGGCAGCCCCAGGACCAGGCCCGTGGCCCGCGCCTCGTCGGCCTTCTGGGCGTAGACGGTGCGGGTGGAGGCCATCTTCAGGATCGCGGCGGCCTCGCGCGCGGCCGAGCCGTCCACCACGTCGGAGAGGTGGTGGACGACGGCGACGAAGGAGAGGCCGAGGCGGCGGCCGAACTTCAGCAGCCGCTGGAAGAGCTGGGCGACGAACGGCGAGTTGATGATGTGCCACGCCTCCTCGACCAGGAAGATCCGCTTCTTCCGGTCGGGGCGGATCCAGGTGTGCTCCAGCCAGACGCCCACGATGGCCATCAGGATCGGCATGGCGATGGAGTTGCGGTCGATGTGCGAGAGGTCGAAGACGATCAGCGGGGCGTCCAGGTCGATGCCGGCCGACGTCGGGCCGTCGAACATGCCGCGCAGGTCGCCGTCGACCAGCCGGTCCAGCACCAGCGCGACGTCCAGGCCCCACGCCCGTACGTCGTCTATGTCGACGTTCATCGCCTCCGCGGACTCCGCCTCGGGGTGGCGCAGCCGCTCGACGATGTCGGCCAGCACCGGCTGCCGGTCCGTGATCGTCTCGTTCACATGGGAGTGCGCGACCTTGAGCGCGAAGCCGGCGCGCTCGTCGAGCCCGTGGCCCATCGCGACCTCGATGATCGTGCGGAGCAGGGCCAGCTGGCCCGTCGTGGTGATCGAGGGGTCGAGGGGGTTGAGGCGGATGCCGCCGTTGAGGGCGGCCATCGGGTCGAGCCGGACGGGGGTGATCCCCAGCTCCTCGGCGATGAGGTTCCACTCGCCGACGCCGTCCTCGCCCTGCGCGTCGAGCACGACCACCTGGCGGTCGCGGAACCGAAGCTGGCGCAGGACGTACGTCTTCTCCAGCGCCGACTTGCCGTTGCCGGACTCGCCGAGCACCAGCCAGTGCGGCGCGGGGAGCTGCTGCCCGTACAGCTGGAAGGGGTCGTAGATGTACCCCTTGCCGCTGTACACCTCGCGTCCGATGATCACGCCCGAGTCGCCCAGGCCGGGCGCGGCGGTGGGCAGATAGACGGCCTGGGCCTGGCCGGTGGAGGTTCTGACGGGCAGCCGGGTCGTCTCCACCTTTCCGAAGAGGAAGCTGGTGAACGCCTCGGACAGTGCGGCGAGCGGATCGAGCACGGCTTGCCCCTATCGTCGGATGCCGGTCGCGAACGGCAGCGTGTTGACGAAGGCCCGGTGGTGCTCGCGGTCGCACCACTCCAGCTTGAGATAGCTCTTGCCGGCCGACGCCCTGATCGTCCGCTTGTCGCGGGCGAGCGCCTCGGGCGACCGGGAGGAGACGGTGAGGTAGCCGACCAGGTTGACCCCGGCCGCGCCGCTCGCCAGGTCCTCGCCGCGCTGGTCGACGCGGACGTGGTGGGCGCTGTCGCGGGGGTCGATGACGCGGTTCATCTTCGCCTGCCGGGACGCCTCGGCGTCGTCGTTGGTCTTCTCCGTGAGCATCCGCTCGATGGCGACGTCGGTGGGCTCCAGGTCCATGCAGACCGCGACGGTGCGGATCACGTCCGGCGTGTGCACCAGCAGCGGCGCGAGGAAGTTGACGCCTACGGGCGTCATCGGCCACTCCTTGACCCAGGCCGTGGAGTGGCACCAGGGCGCGCGGGTGGCGGACTCGCGGGTCTTCGCCTGGAGGAAGGTCGGCTCCATGGCGTCCAGTTCGGCGGGCCAGGCGTTCCGCTTGGTCATCGCCTGGATGTGGTCGATGGGGTGGTCCGGGTCGTACATGGAGTGCACGAGCGAGGCGAGCCGCCCCTGGCCGAGCGGCTGGCGCACCCGGATGTCGGCCTCGGCGAGGCGCGCGCAGATGTCGGTGAGCTCGCGGGCCATGACCACGGCCAGTCCGGCGTCCCGGTCGAGGCGCCGCTTGCCGGCCTCGTGGCGGGAGGCGCGCGCCATGGCGTTGGCCTCGGCGGCGAGTTCGCGGGTGAAGTGCATGCAGGCGACGAGGTACGCGCGGTGCTGCTCGGAGGAGGTGGAGACCATGGACTGGAGCTGGTCGTAGGAGTCCTGGAGCCACTGCGGGGACTTGTCGGAGCCGCGCCGCTCGACGTCCTTGGCGTGCGCGTCCGGGTCGGCGGGCAGCGTACGGGCCAGCATCTGGATGCGGGTGACGAAGCCGTCCCCGTTGGCGACGTGTTTGAGGAGCGTCCCGAACCGGTCGACGAGCGCCTCCTGGTCCTCGCTGTCGCGCAGTCCGACGCCGGGGCCCTCGATCTCGATGGCGGCGGTCACGGTGCGCCGGTCGGCGTGGAGCAGGACGGCGATCTCGTCGGGGCCGAAGGGCGCGGCCAGCCAGTTGATGCGGCCGATGCCGGGCGGCGGGCCGACCTCGACCTCCCGGCCGTCGAGGGAGGTGCCGGCCTGGGAGGCGGTGGACCGGTAGGCGGCGCCGCGGCGCAGGGTGCGCTTGAACGAGCGGTTGATCTCGAACCACTTGTAGAAGGTGCGGTTCTTGTACGGGACGTACACGGCGGCGAGCGCCAGCATCGGGAACCCGGTGAGGGCCGCGATGCGCAACGGCAGGATCTGGATCGCCAGGCCGCCCACCATGCCGAGGAACGCGCCCGCGATGATCAGTGCGATCTCGCCGGTCTCGCGGTTCTTGCCGACGACGGCGTTGGGACGGGCGCGGCCGATCAGGTAGGTGCGGCGGGGCGTGATCGGCTGGGCTTGCGACTGGGTCGTCAATGCCCGTCACCTCCTGGGGTCTTGCCGGTGCTGCGGTCCTGCGTGCGGGGTGCGGGGGCGGCTGTCTTGCTCCCGGCGCCGCCGCTGGGGGCGCGGGTGCTGTGGGCGGCGACGCCGCCCGACACCGGGTTGGCGGGCTTGGCCTGCTGACCGCCGCCGCCTCCGCCGCCCCCGCCGCCGTCCGAGCCGCGGGCGCTGTGCGTGTTGATGCCCTGCTTGACGAGGGCGGCCGGGGAGGAGATCACGGCGGCGGCCTGCCGGGACGCGGGGTCCCTGCTGGCGCTGCGGCTGTTGATGATCTCATCGCCGAAGCCGGGGACGAAGCGGTAGATCATCGCGCTCGCGAAGATCGCGAGGATGATGATGGCGAGGCCGGAGACGACGGCCGAGATGGCGTTCGGGCCGTTGCCGCTGGACAGTGCGCCGGCGAGGCCGAGGACGACCACGATGATCGGTTTGACGAGGATCACCGCGATCATGATGCCCGCCCAGCGGCGGACGTGGCCCCACATGTTCTTGTCGACCAGGCCCGCGTAGACGGCGGTGCCCAGCAGTGCGCCCACGTACAGGAGCGCGGCCCGGATGACCAGTTCCAGCCAGAGCACGCCCGCGGCCAGTACGGAGACGAGGGAGACGACGATCAGCATGATGGGGCCGCCGCCGATGTCCTGGCCCTTCTTGAGGGCGCTCGCGAAGCCCCCGAAGAAGGCGTCGTTGTTCGCCCCGGTGCCCTTGGCGATGACGTCGGTGACGGCGTCGGTGGCGGAGACCACGGTGTAGAGGATCAGCGGGGTGAACGCGGAGGCCAGGACCGTCAGCCACAGGAAGCCGATGGCCTCGGTCACCGCCTCGGTGAACGGCACCCCGCGCACGGCGCGCTTGGCGACGGCCAGCAGCCACAGGACGAGGGTCAGGACGGTGGAGGCGGCGAAGACGACGGCGTACTGGCGCAGGAAGTCGCTGTTGGTGAAGTCGATGTTGGCGGTGGACTTCACGGCGCTGGAGAGCTTGCCGACGATCCAGGCGGCGGCGTCGCCGCACCCCTTGGCGAGGGACGACAGGGGATCGAGGGGGTTGGAGGGGGAGCTGGGGCCGGAGGGTGCGCCGCCCTGCTGCTTCTCGCACTGGTCCTTCACCGAGCCCAGGAGGAACCCGCAGTTCTCCTTGGTCGCGCCGGGGGAGGGAGTGCTGGTCGCGCCGGGGGTCGCGGGCGGCGTGGGGGCGGCGAAGGCTCTGGCCGACAGCAGGACCGCGGTCGTCTGGACCGCGGTCAGCGCACCGGCGATCGTCAGGGCGCGGTTCGGTCGGCGGCGTTTACCGGGCATAGGTGAACCCTCCGAAACCTTGCACAGCGTCGGACATGTCCTTGGCCGAGGACGCGGCCTGGTCGCGGCCGACCGGGGTCGGCCCGTCCTTCTGCGTGAAGGCCGTGACCTTCCAGTCGTCGCCGATCCACTTCAGTTGGAAGGTGCTGGTGTACCAGCCCTCGGAGACGGGGTTCTTCGAGTGCTCGCCGGCCAGTCCGAACAGCGTGGAGTACCAGACGGAGACGCTCGCGGCGCCGTCCTGGTACGAGGCCGCCTTCGTGCCCGCCGGGTTGGAGCGGGACACGAAGGTCATGCCGGACGGGGCGGTGCCGTCGGTCTTGAGGCCGATCTTGACGGAGCGTTCGCTCGAATACGCCTGGTCGTAGTCGCTCTGCCGGGCGGTGACGACGTCGGGTGCGTAGACGGCGGCGACGATGCGGTGCCGGGTCTCGCTGCGGAACATGCCGTCGGAGCTGAGCGCCACGGCGTAGTTGGCGGCGGCGCTCTGCGCTCCCTGCTCGGTGTGGGCGAAGCCCTTGGGGATGCCGTTGTTCTTGCCGTCCACGGGCTTGACGCCGGTGGGGGCCGTGGCCTGGGCGCGGGTGTTCCGGTCGCCGCCCTTGCCGCTGCTGCCGCCGTCGTCGCCGTGGTCGCTGCCGCCGCCGCGGTTCGCGAAGGCGATGGCGGCGACGAGGAGCACCACGACGCCGACGACGGTCATCAGGTTGCGGCTGGTGAAGCCCGTACGGCCGGGACGGCCGCCGCGGCGGGCGCCGTCGTAGTCGCCCTCGCCCTCGGGCAGCCGCGTGCGGGTCGGGCGGCCCTGGTCGTCGGGGTCGCCCCGGCCCCTGCCCGTTCTGCCGCCTCTGCCGTGGTCACCGGCGCTGCCGTAGCCGTCGTCGCCGTCGAGACTCATAGCGCGTAAGCCTCCTCAAACGTCGTCGGTGACTGGCTGCCCGTATATGACGGTAGCGGCGCGGAGGAGGTTGCGGGCGAGGAGGGGTGAGTGGGCATCAGCAGGCAGCCTCTGGTGCGAAGGGTGGGACTTGTGGGGGTTCGGGAACGGGGAAAAAGAGTCTGCGCGGGGGACGATGCGCGGCGGTGGCGGGGGATGGTGTGGTGCGGGTGGTGGGGATGGTGCGAGGTGGGGATGGCGTACTGGTGTGCGGGTGGGGGGTCAGACGGCCATTCCGTAGACGATCGTGAACAGGGTGCCCAGCGATCCGATGATGAACACACCGGTGAGCCCGGCGACGATCAGCCCCTTGCCCTGTTCCGCGCTGAAGGTGTCGCGCAGCGCCGTCGCGCCGATCCGCTGCTTCGCCGCGCCCCAGATCGCGATGCCCAGGCACAGCAGGATGGCGACGGCCATGACGACCTCGACCATGATGCGCGCCTCGTTGCCCAGGGTCCCGAATGGGCCCCAGTCGGGGGCGATTCCGCCGATGATGGTGGTGATATCGCCCTTTGCGGCTGCCAAAAGCATATGTAACTCACCGCCCCTTATGGGTTGTTGTGTACACCCTCCGCCGCGGTGGCGGAGGTCAGGCCCTATCTTCGCCGACAAAGCCGCCAACGCATGTCGACTTGGCGTCATTTTTTGCCGGACTCGCACGTGCCGCTGATCACTCCATCCCCGGCCGCGGCGCCCGGCGTTGTCAGTGGGGTGGCCTATCGTCACTCTGTGTACCACGCGCATGAACGCCGAGCAATGAACGGTGAGACGGGGGTCCGTGCCGATGTTCAAACGACCGCGTGTTCGGTGGGTACCCTGTGGCGGTCTCCCTCATATGCGCTGCGCCCTGCGGCCGTCGAGAGGATTGCACGCATTCACCGCATTCCGCCCACGCTCGGGATGCAACGAGATCGAGGATGGTACGGGTGCTGGTTGCCGATCGGTACCGGTTGGGAGATCTGCTCGGGCGCGGCGGAATGGGCGAAGTCTGGCGGGCCTCCGACGAGGTGCTGGGCCGTCAGGTCGCGGTCAAGCTGCTGCTCGGGAACGACGGCGACGAATCGGCGGCCATGCGCTTCCGCATGGAGGCGCAGACCGCCGCGCGGCTGAACCACCATCAGGTCGTCGGGGTGTACGACTTCGGGGCCTGGGACGGGCGCTTCTATCTGGTCATGGAGCTGGTGCAGGGGCCCAGCCTGGCGCAGGAGCTGTCGTCGGCCGCGGGCGGCGCGCTCGCCCCGGCCCGGGTGGCGGACATCGCGGCCCAGGCCGCCGCCGGGCTGGCGGCGGCGCACCGGCAGGGCGTCGTGCACCGGGACGTGAAGCCCGGAAACCTGATGACCGACGCCGACGGCACGCTCAAGATAGGCGACTTCGGCATCGCCCGGTTCGTCGACGAGACCTCGGCCGGACTGACCAGCGCGGGCCAGATCGTCGGCACGAGCACCTACCTCGCGCCGGAGCGCGCCCTCGGCCGGGCGGCGGGCCCGGGCTCGGATGTGTACGCGCTGGGGTGCGTGCTCTACCAGTTGCTGGTGGGACAGCCGCCGTTCTGGGCCGACACCCCCACCGCCCTGCTCTACCAGCACGTGGACGCCGAGCCGGTGCCCCCGCGGCAGTACTGCGGCGGGCTGCCCAGCTCCTTCGAGACGTATCTGCTGCGGATGCTGGCCAAGTCGCCGGAGGACCGGCCGACGGCGCAGGAGGCGGCCGACTGGTTCGGCGGCGGCTCCTGGCGCGACATCCCCCAGCCCCTCCCGGTCCCCGAGCCGGCGCCGGTGATCGCTCCCGGTCCGGCCCTGGCCCTGGAGCGCGAGTCGTTGACGACGTACGCGCTGCCGGCGGCCGGCCATCGCAGCGCGAGCCGGAGCTCGGCCGGCAGGGCGGCGGGCCGGAGCGCGCCGGCGCGCGGAGCGGGCGGCGGCAGCAGGGGCGCGGTCCGCGGCGGCGCGCCCAGGAGCGTCACGGGCGGCGGCGGCCGGGGCGGTTCGGCCCCGACCGGGTTCGGCGCCGTACGGGCGTGGCTGCGGCAGCACAAGGTGCTGTTCGGCGTGGTCGCGGGCGGGGTGGCCTTCGTGGTGGCGATGGCCGTCGGCGCTTCCCTGTTCGGCTCGGACGTCACGGGCTCGCAGGGCCCCGATGCGGTGTCGACGGATGGGACGACGGGCGGGTCGACGGGCGGGTCGACAGACGGTACGGGCGACTCGGGGCAGGCCGAGGGGCAGGGCCACGGCCCGGACGCGGCGCGCCGATGAGCGGTGTGCTCACGGCGTACGGCGTTCGGGCCGGGGAGCTGTCGGGCCTCGGCCCGGCGGCCGTCGGCTCTTCAGCCCTGACAGCCGCTCCAGGCAGTCCAGTCCCTTCAGCTCCGTCAGTCCTCTCAGCCCTCTCAGTCCTCGATGAAGTGGTCGAACTCGCCGGCCTTCACGCCGAGGACGAAGGCGTCCCACTTGGCGCGGGTCGTGATGACGACCTCGTCGGGCTTGAGGTTCTCGCGCAAGTAGACGTTGCCGTCCTCGCCGAAGGCGACTTCGAGGAACTCCTTCTCGGTGCCGTCGGTGGCCTGCTGCCAGTTGAGCTCCGTCACTGTGCCCCCTTGTGCGGTGTTCGGGCTGACCACCATAGAGGAGTCGGCCGAGGCACTCTCGCCAGGTGGGGGCCGGTGGCCGTACCGTGCGGAACGACGGATTCGTGGGCGGGTGGGCAGGGGAGGCCGGCGGGGTGCGAAAACTCTGGTTGGGCGTCAGCGTCGGTATCGGGATGTCCCTTTGCCTCATCGGCCTGCTGGTCGTAGGCGTCTATTCGGCCGCCTCGAACCTGGTGGGCGGCGGCACGGCCGGCGCGGTCGGGCTGGCGAAGGGCGCGGTGCCCGCGCAATACGAGGCGTTGGTGCAGAAATGGGGCAACCTCTGCCCGGCGCTGAGCCCTCCGCTGCTGGCGGCGCAGCTCTATTCGGAGAGCGGCTGGAACCCGAAAGCCGTGAGTCCGGCCAACGCGCTGGGGATAGCGCAGTTCATTCCCGGCACCTGGGAAACGCACGCCATCGACGGCAACGGGGACGGCAAGAAGGATATTTGGGACCCGGAGGACGCGATCCCCTCCGCGGCGACGTACGACTGCGATCTGGCCAAGTACGTGAAGAGCGTGCCGGGGGACCTCTCGGACAACATGCTGGCCTCGTACAACGCGGGCGCGTACGCGGTGATCAAGAACGCCGGGGTGCCGCCGTACCAGGAGACCCAGGGTTATGTGAAGACGATTCGCACGCTGGCGAAGAGCTTCGCGAAACCGGTCGGCCCGGTCGCCCCCTCCCAGCAGGCGGCCGGCGCGATCTACTTCGCGCAGAAGGTGCTCGGCACGCCGTATCTGTGGGGCGGCAACGGCACGGCGGACCAGGGCGGCCGGTTCGACTGCTCGGGGCTGACGAAGGCCGCGTACCACTCGGTGGGCATCGAGCTGCCGCGCGTCGCGAACGACCAGTGGAATGCGGGTGCGCACCCGAAACGGGACGAACTGATGCCGGGCGATCTCGTTTTCTTCGCCAATGACTTGAGCGACCCGCGCAGCATTCACCATGTGGGGATGTACGTCGGGGACGGTTACATGATCAACGCGCCGTTCACCGGCGCGGTGATCCGGTACGACAAGATTGATAAACCCGATTACATCGGTGCGACGCGTGTGACGGAGGATGGTGCGAAAGCACTGCCCGAACCCAACGCCGCGTAAAAGCCCTGCCCTGAGCTGCGACGATGGGTCACCCTTCGGTAACGTCCTGGTGATCATTGAGTGGAGAACGGAACGCCGGGCAGTGTGTTGACGTTCCATTGGGGTGGGCACGCGGCGCGCTGTTACCGGCGTTATCGACCACGGGGGTTGGCAGCTGCACGTAGTGACAGGCGAAAGATAAGGGGCCGCGACAGATGGCTGGACTCGCGATGGACGGCTCGAACCCCGACGTCAGCGTTCTCTACGACATCAACGGCTTCGCCAAGGGCGCCCCGCACTGGTTCGACCGCGCGATGGAGTTCACCGGTGAGTACGGCATCGTCATCGGCCTCGCCGTCCTGATGCTCTTCGCCTGGTGGAGTGCGCGCAAGCGCGACGACGCGCCGGGGGCCGTGGCCGGCCTGGTCTGGGCCCCGCTCGCTGCCGGCCTGGCGCTGCTGGTCAACATCCCCATCCGGGACCTGGTCCAACGGCAGCGGCCCTTCATGGAGCACCAGGGGCTGGAAGTCCTGGTCAAGGGCAAGACCGACTTCTCCTTCGTCAGCGACCACGCCACGCTGACGATGGCCGTCGGCGTCGGCCTCTTCTGCGCCAACCGCAAATTCGGCCTGGCCGGCATCGCCCTCGGACTGCTGGAAGGTCTCTGCCGCGTCTACATGGGCGTCCACTACCCGACGGACGTCGTGGGCGGCTTCGCCCTCGGCACGGCCGTGGCCCTGCTCTTCGCGCCCCTCGCGATGATGCTCCTCACGCCCCTGATGACACGGCTCGCGGACTCACGCGCGGGCTGGCTCGTACGACCGCGGCCCCGGCCTTCGGTGGCCGCGGCCTCCGACGAGGCGGAACTCCCGGAACCGCGCCGCCGCGACAACGATCTCGCCGCGTAGAACGACCTGATACCCAGGCCGCTGCGCGGGAGTAGAGCGCGTGCGCAGCGGGCTGCTTACGGTCGTACGTGTTGCGGGCCGGCCCGGCCCGCGAGGTCAGAGGGCCTGGGGGAAGTCCAGTACGCGGTTCGGGTCGTACTGGCCCTTCAGTTTGGTGAGGCGGTCGGCGGCGTCGCCGTAGTAGGCGCGGCGCCAGTCCTTGAGTCCGGGGTCGGAGTAGTTCTGGTAGGCCGCGCCGGAGGCGAAGCGGCGCATGGCGGAGTGGATGCCGTCGAGCCACGGGGTCTGGGCGGAGCCGGAGCCGCCCGAGGGCCACGAGGTCAGGTACTGGGCCAGGAACAGCGAGCGGCGGTGGACGAACGCGGTGGCCAGCGGCTTGACGCGGTTGATCGCGCCGCCCATCGCCGTCAGCTGGACCGAGCCCTTGCCGCTGCCCGCGGTGCGGCTGAACCGCTCGACCTGGCCGACCAGCGTCTGGAGGCCCAGCGCCGTCAGGTCCCGGTCGAAGAAGTCCGAGCGCGCCGCGTACGTCTCGCGCCCCAGCGTCCCGCTCGGCCGGCGGCCCGGCGTGCTGCCGGGCAGATGGCACTCGGCGGCCGACTTGGTGCCGCACCCCGCGTAGCGGCGCATCGTGTCCAGGTAGGTGTGCTGATAGACCGTCACGGACCCGGCGGAGCCGCCCGCCGACTCCACCAGCCGGTCCATGGCGTTGCGCAGGTCGCCCGCCGTGCCGATGGTGAAGGCGGAGACGGCGATGCGCGGGTCCTGGCCGGCCGTCACGGACAGGTCGCACGCGGTCCATATCTCGTCCGGCTGATTGGGCCCCCATTTCTGCCAGGCGCGGATCACCGCGGCCGCCCGGGACCAGGGGAAGGAGACATAGCCGGTCGCCCCGCTCGTCGCCCGCTGCGTACGGAACCGCAGTTCGGTGACGACGCCGAAGTTGCCGTTGCCCGCGCCGCGCAGCGCCCAGAACAGGTCCGCGTGGCTGGAGTCGTCGCATCGCAGCGTCTTGCCGTCGGGCGTGATGATGGTCGCGCCCGTCAGGCTGTCGCAGGTCAGGCCGTACGCGCGGGAGACGACGCCGTGGCCGCCGCCGAGGGTGAGGCCGGAGATGCCGACCGTGGGGCAGGAGCCGCCGGGGACGGTGACGCCCTGTCCGGCGAGCCCCGTATAGACGTCGATGAGCTTGGCGCCCGCGCCTATCGCGGCGGTGGTCGAGGAGGTCGTACGGACCGAGTTCAGCCGGGAGACGTCGATGACCAGGCGGCCGTTGCCGCTGGACCAGCCGGCGTAGCTGTGGCCGCCGTTGCGGATGGAGACGGGGGTGCCGTGGCGGCGGGCGAAGGCGAGGCACTCGGCGATGTCGGAGGCGCCGGCGGTGTAGGCGACGGCGGCCGGGCGCTGGCTGTCGAAGCGGGTGTTGTACAGCTGGCGGGCCGTGGGGTAGTCGGCGTCGTCCGGGCGTATGAGGTCGCCGGAGAGGCCCTTGCCGAGGGCGGTCCAGTCGGGGTCGTGCGCCTTGCGGGCGGGCGGTACGGACGGCTTGCGGCCGGGGGCCGAGGCGCCGCTGCCGTCGGGGGCGGCGTGGCTCGCGTCACCGCTGCACGCGGCGAGCCACGCGCCGCCCGCCGCCAGCCCGGCGCCCGTCGCCAGCAGTCTGCGCCTGTCCATCGTGGTCTCCGCCCCTATGCCGTGCTCATGCCGTGGCCGGAGCGCTCGGTGGCCGCGGCGCCGCTCGGACACGTCCGTTCAGAGAGATGGCCTACCCCTGTACGGCGTTCCGTCACCTGTTTCGACCAGGTGGGCATCGGCGTCCTCGCGGGCGCGCGCACGGGCCCGGCGGGCCGGACCGTACCAGCCGCACGCGCACCGGGCGACGCAGAAGGCGCCATTCTCCGTGGTGGTCGTGGAATGGGCGTGGGGGGTCGGTTCGGACACGTGACCACGCTACCGGCCGTGACGGGGCTCCGGGACCGTCGTTGAACCGGGCGGGTGTCCAGGTGCAGCGAGGCCAGGGGGTAGGCCGTCGATGGTGGTGCAGGAGCGGGGACGCGGGGGCGCGGCCGTCGCCACCGCCGTGGCGGCCGGGATCGCGGCGGGACTGCTCGGGACGGCCGGCTGCTCGACCGGCGCCGCCACCGGGGACCACGGCAGGGCCGCGGCCGTCAGCGCGGTCGACGCACCGGCGCCGGGCGAGGCCCTCGCCGCCGTGCGGCACGCCGCCGACGTACTCGCCGGAACGGGCGGGGCCCGCGTCCGTACGTACTTGGAGACGGTCAGCGGCGGCACCCGGCTGACCATTCTGGGCACGGGCGACTACGGCTTCGGGGAGTCGCTGGGCCGGCTGCGGGTGCGCGTACCGGCTCCGGGCGACGCGGCGCCGGGGGCGGGCGCGGCAGGGCCCGCCGGGCGTCCGGTGATCACCGAGGTGTTCGCGCCCGGCGCCCTCTACATGAAGAACCGCGGGGCGGGCGTCCCCGCGGACAAGTGGGTGCACCTCGCCACCGGCTCGCTCGGTGACGGGAACCTCGTCGCGAACGGGGCGACCGATCCGCTCGTCGCCGCCGAACTGCTGCGCGGGGCGCGGCGGGTGCGGTACGCCGGGAACGAGCGGTCCGGCGGGGCGACGGTCCGGCACTTCAAGGGTGACTGCGACCTGGAACGGGCCGCCCAGGCGGCCTCGGCGGGGCAGCGGGGGGCGCTGGCCGCGGCGGCGAAAGGGTTCTTCGGCCGTACGGTCGCGTGCGACGCCTACCTCGACGAGCAGGGGCGGCTGCGCAAGGTGCGGCACCGCTTCACGGTCCGGGACGCCGAGCACGGCGCGATGGACGTGGCGTCGACGGTGGAGCTGTCCGCCTTCGGGACGGAAGTCACCGTGCGGCTACCCCCGGCTACGGATATCTATACGGGGAAGGTTGTTTCTCCGGGGAATTAGTGCGGGCGTCGGCTCGGGCCATCGAAATGGTCCGTCTGTGCCATGCACGGGGTGTGCAGCGATCCGTACGCTGGTAAATCGCCGATCGGAGAAGGAGGTGGAACCCGTGGTTTCGCGTCGACCTTCGTCCGGTGCGTCGGACCCCATGGCCGCCCTCGTCGAGATCGATCTCTATGGCGAGTTGATGATCGCGGCGTCCAGCGCGGACGAGGAACGGCTCAGTCCGGACCGTATCGACGAAGTGCTGAGGGTGGTGCCGCAGCGGCGGCCGGAGTCCGCGAAGGGGCCGGATTCCCGGAGGTGACGGGGGTGCCGGCGGTTATGGGGCCCGGCAGGGGCTGACCGGCTCTCGGCGGTGGTTTGACCTGATCTGGCCTTACCTGACCTGGCCTGACTTGATCTGACTCGATCTGGCCTGACCGGCCCGGACGGGTCTCGTGCGGAACGGGCCGGCCCGGGCAGTTCTCGTGTGGGACGGGCCGGGCCGCCCGGTTCAGGTGCGCAGCAGGCGCGCGATGGCGGCGGTGGCCTCGGCGACCTTGGCGTCGATCTCCTCGCCGCCGCGCGTGGCCGCGTCGGCGACGCAGTGCCGCAGGTGCTCCTCCAGGAGCTGGAGGGCGAAGGACTGCAGCCCCTTGGTGCTGGCGGAGACCTGCGTGAGTATGTCGATGCAGTAGACATCCTCGTCGATCATGCGCTGGAGGCCGCGGATCTGGCCCTCGATCCGGCGCAGCCGCTTGCGGTGCTGGTCCTTCTGGTGGCTGTAGCCGTGCGGGCCGCGGTCGTGGTCGGCGGTGGCGAGCGCCTCGGCGGTCGCGTCGGTCGGGGCGGGCGCTTCGGGGGCGCCGTTCACTGCCGCTTCCGTGCTCGTCATGGCGTCCTCCGTCGTTCCGAGTCGGGCCGTATACCCCCACCGGGTATATGGTACCGAATCTTTTGTTTTTCCCGCGGCGCCGAGTGTGCCGAGGAGGCGGTACCCCTTGCTGAGCACTCTGCCCGATGGGCGACACTGATGGAATGCCAGTTAGCCGTGGCTTGATGATGCGCCTAGCATCAAGTCGACCGAATCCGCTGCACCCCGAGGACCCCCAGTGCGCTTTCGTCTGACCCCCAGGGAGACGAGCTTCTACGACATGTTCTCCGCCTCCGCGGACAACATCGTCACGGGCTCGAAGCTCCTGATGGAACTGCTCGGGGCGGATTCCTCCGCCCGGGTCGAGATCGCCGAACGGATGAGGGCAGCGGAGCACGCCGGGGACGACGCGACACACGCGATCTTCCACCAGCTGAACTCTTCTTTCATCACGCCATTCGACCGTGAGGACATCTACACCCTCGCGTCGAGCCTCGACGACATCATGGATTTCATGGAAGAGGCCGTCGACCTGGTCGTTCTCTATCAGGTCGACAAGTTGCCGAAGGGCGTGGAGCAGCAGATCGAGGTGCTGGCGCGGGCGGCGGAACTCACCGCCGAGGCCATGCCCAATCTGCGCACCATGAGCAACCTCACCGAGTACTGGATCGAGGTCAACCGGCTGGAGAACCAGGCGGACCAGATCCACCGCAAGCTCCTGGCGCACCTGTTCAACGGCAAGTACGACGCCATGGACGTGCTCAAGCTCAAGCAGATCGTGGACGTGCTGGAGGAGGCGGCGGACGCTTTCGAGCACGTCGCCAATACCGTCGAGACCATCGCGGTCAAGGAGTCCTGACCCCCGGTGGACACCTTCGCGCTTGTCGTGACCATCGGGGTCGCGCTTTTCTTCACGTACACGAACGGCTTCCACGACTCCGCGAACGCCATCGCGACCTCGGTCTCCACGCGGGCGCTGACCCCGCGCGCGGCCCTCGCGATGGCAGCGGTGATGAACCTCGCCGGCGCCTTCCTGGGCAGCGGGGTCGCCAAGACCGTCAGCGAAGGACTGATCGACACACCGACCGGCGGCCAGGGGATGATGATCCTCTTCGCCGCGCTGGTGGGAGCGATCGTCTGGAACCTGGCGACCTGGTATTTCGGCCTGCCGTCGTCTTCCAGCCACGCGCTCTTCGGCGGCATGGTGGGCGCGGCGCTGGCCGGTTCCTCGACGGTCCACTGGTGGGGCGTCTGGGAGAAGATCGTTCTCCCGATGTTCCTCTCGCCCGTCGTGGGGCTGGTTCTCGGCTACTTCGTGATGGTCGTCATCCTGTGGCTGTTCAAGGGCTCCAACCCGCACAAGGCCAAGCGCGGCTTCCGGATCGCGCAGACCGTATCGGCGGCCGGCATGGCGCTCGGGCACGGCCTCCAGGACGCCCAGAAGACGATGGGCATCGTGGTGATGGCCCTGGTCATCGGCGGTGTCGAGGACGAAGGCGACCCCATTCCGATCTGGGTCAAGATCGTCTGTGCGCTGATGCTCTCGCTCGGTACGTACGCGGGCGGCTGGCGCATCATGCGGACGCTCGGCCGCCGGATCATCGAGCTGGACCCGCCGCAGGGGTTCGCGGCGGAGACCACGGCGGCTTCGGTGATGTACACCGCGTCGTTCATGTTCCACGCGCCGATCTCCACTACGCATGTGATCACTTCGGCGATCATGGGCGTGGGGGCGACTAAGCGGGTCAAGGCCGTTCGGTGGGGCGTGGCCAAGAACATCATCATGGGGTGGTTCATCACGATGCCGGCTGCGGCGCTGGTCGCTGCCATTAGTTATTGGGCTGTGGACTTGGTCTTTGGTTGACGTGGTGATGGGGGCGGGCTGCGCCCTGGCTTTCCGGGGCTCCGCCCCGGGCCCCGGTCCTCAAGCTCCCCCAGCTACCGCTGGGAGGTGCCCCCTGACGGGCTGAGTGGGGCGGGCGTTGGGGTGTCCTCAAACGCCGGACGGGCTGATTTGGGCTGGCGTTCGGTCGTCCTCCAGTGTCGGACAGGTGGGTTGTGGGCCCGCCCCTGGGAGCAGGGGCGGGCCCTCGTCTTGCGGTGGCACCGCCATGCAGCACCGCACGACGTGTGGGGCGGCTCAGCCGAAGCGGCCGGAGATGTAGTCCTCGGTGGCTTGTACCGAGGGGTTGGAGAAGATGCGTTCGGTCTCGTCGATCTCGACGAGCTTGCCGGGCTGGCCGACTCCCGCGAGGTTGAAGAAGGCCGTACGGTCCGAGACGCGGGCCGCCTGCTGCATGTTGTGCGTCACGATGACGATCGTGAAGCGTTCCTTGAGGTCGCCCATCAGGTCCTCGATGGCGAGGGTGGATATCGGGTCGAGCGCGGAGCAGGGCTCGTCCATGAGGAGCACCTGCGGTTCGACGGCGATGGCGCGGGCGATGCAGAGGCGCTGCTGCTGGCCGCCGGAGAGGCCGGCGCCCGGCTTGTTGAGCCGGTCCTTGACCTCTTTCCAGAGGTTGGCGCCCTTGAGGGACTTCTCCACGACGTTGTCCAGTTCGGACTTGCGGACCCGGCCGTTGAGGCGCAGGCCGGCCGCGACGTTGTCGTAGATGGACATGGTCGGGAAGGGGTTGGGGCGCTGGAAGACCATGCCGACCGTGCGGCGTACGGAGACGGGGTCGACCCCGTGCCCGTACAGGTCCTCGTCGTCGAGCAGCACCTTGCCCTCGACGCGGCCGCCGGGGGTGACCTCGTGCATCCGGTTCAGGGTGCGCAGGAAGGTGGACTTTCCGCAGCCGGAGGGGCCGATGAAGGCGGTCACCGAGCGGGGCTCGACGGTCATCGAGATGTCCTCGATGGCCTTGTGGCCGCCGTAGTACGCGTTGAGGCCGCCGACGTCGATGCGCTTGGCCATGTGAATCACTTCTTTTCTGCGACTGGCCCCGCTCGGCGGAGCCGCATATCGGGATGGCCTCAGCGGCCGGTCTTCGGGGCCTTCCAGCGCGCGATGGCTCGGGCGACCAGGTTCAGGATCATGACGAAGGCGATCAGGACGAGGGCGGCGGCCCAGGCGCGGTCGTACGACGCCTCGTTGCCGTTCGCCCACTGCTCGTAGATGTAGTACGGCAGCGAGGACTGGGCGCCTTCGAAGGGGTCGTTGTTGATCACCTGGGAGCCGAAGACCAGCAGCACGATCGGGGCGGACTCGCCGGCGATACGGGCGACGGCGAGCATCAGTCCGGTGGCGATGCCGCCGATCGCGGTGGGCAGCACGACCTTGAGGATGGTGCGCCACTTCGGGATGCCGAGGGCCAGGGACGCCTCGCGCAGCTCGTTCGGTACGAGCTTGAGCATCTCCTCGGTGGAGCGGACCACGACCGGCATCATCAGGATGGCCAGGGCCATCGATCCGGCGAAGCCGGAGTAGCTGAAGTCCAGCATGATGATCCACAGGCTCAGGATGAACAGGCCGGCGACGATGGAGGGGACGCCGGTCATCACGTCCACGAAGAACGTCACGACCTTCGCGAGCCTGCCGCGCCCGTACTCCACCAGGTAGATGGCGGTCAGCAGGCCGATCGGGGCCGCGATGACGGTGGCGATGCCGACCTGTTCCAGGGTGCCGATGATCGCGTGGTAGACGCCGCCGCCGGGCTGGATGGTGAGCACACCGGCCATCGAGTGGGACAGGAAGGCGCCGTCGAGGACCTTGATGCCGCGCGCGATGGTCTCCCAGAGCAGGGAGACGAGCGGGACGACGGCGATCAGGAAGCAGACCCATACCAGGCTGGTGGCGAGGCGGTCCTTGGCCTGGCGGCGGCCCTCGACGCGGGCCGCCGCCGCGTACATGACGGCCACGAAGAGGATGGCGGCGATCAGGCCCCACTGGACGCGGCTGCTGAGCCCGGCGCCGAGGCCGATGCCGACGCCGACGGCGACGGCGAGGGCCGCGACGGCGGCCGACGTCCAGCGGGGCAGGCGCGGCCGGCGCAGGCCGGGCCGCGGGAGCGGGGCGCTGTCGGAGACCGTCGGCCGGTCCGCGATCACGTCACTCATGCCGTGTACTCCTTGCGACGCGAGATGATCATCCGGGCCGCGCCGTTGACCAGCAGGGTCAGTGCGAACAGGACCAGGCCGGAGGCGATGAGCGCGTCCTTGCCCAGCTCACCGGACTCCTTGAAGCTGCTGGCGATGTTCTGCGCGAAGGTGCCGCCGCCGTGGTCGAGCAGGCTGGCGTTGATCACGAAGCTGGGCGAGAGCACGGTGGCCACGGCCATCGTCTCGCCGAGCGCGCGGCCGAGGCCGAGCATCGAGGCGCTGATGACGCCGGAGCGGCCGAAGGGGAGGACCGACATCCGGATGACCTCCCAGCGGGTGGCGCCGAGCGCGAGCGCGGCCTCCTCCTGCGTCTTCGGGGCCTGGAGGAAGACCTCGCGGCTCACGCTGGTGACGATCGGCAGGATCATGATCGCGAGCAGGATGGAGATGGTGAAGAGGGACCGCGCGGCGCCGCCGTCGTAGGAGAAGATCCCGGTCCAGCCGAAGTAGTCGTCGAGCCAGCTGTAGACGCCGCCGAGGTGGGGGACGAGGAAGAGGGCGCCCCACAGGCCGTAGATGATCGAGGGGACGGCGGCCAGCAGGTCGATGACGAAGGCCAGCGGGCCCGCGAGGCGGCGCGGCGCGTAGTGCGAGATGAAGAGCGCGATGCCGACCGCGACGGGCACGGCGATGGCGAGCGCGATGACCGAGCTGACGACCGTGCCGAAGGCGAGGACCGCGATGCCGAAGGTCGGGTGCTGGGAGTTGGGGTCCCAGTCGAAGGTGGTGAGGAAGTTGCCCTCGTCCGCGGAGATCGCGTGGGCGGCGCGGACGGTGAGGAAGACCGCGATGGCGGCCATGATCACCAGGAGCAGGATGCCGGAGCCGCGGGAGAACGCGAGGAAGATCCGGTCACCGGCTCGGGTGGCGGCCTTCGTCGGTCGTGGTGGGGGGCTGGTCGCTGAGGGCGGTGATATGTCCATGGATTTCTCCGGTCTGCGGAGCCGGACTGCCCGGCTCCTGGCGCGGCGGTGCACCGGACGGTGCGGCCGGGCCGCCGGGGCCCGGCCGCACACGGATCAGGAGAGGGAAGCGACGTTCGCGCGGACCTTGGCGGCGATCTCCGCGGGGAGCGGGGCGTAGCCGAGCTCCTTGAGACCGGCCTGGCCGGCGTCGGAGGCGACGTAGGCCAGGAAGGACTTGGTGGCGGCGAGGGTCTCGGGCTTGTTGCCCTTGTCGCCGGCGATCTCGTACGTGACCAGGGTGATCGGGTACGCGCCCTCGGCCTTGGTGGCGTAGTTCAGCTTGAGGGCGAGGTCCTTGCCGGAGCCGACGACCTTCGCGTCGGCGATGGCCTTGGACGCGTTGTCGGAGGTGGCGGCGACCGGGGCGGCGGCGCCGGTGTCGACCTTCACCGTGTCGATGCTGTTCGAGGTGGCGTAGGAGAGCTCGAAGTACGAGATGGCGCCGTCGTTCTGCTTCACCTGCGAGGAGACCCCGGAGGAGCCGTCCGCGGACTGGCCCTGCTTTCCGGCCCACGCCTTGGCGGGCTCGTACGGCCAGGACTTCGGCGCGGCGGCCTTGAGGTACTTGGTGAAGTTGTCGGTCGTGCCCGACTCGTCGGAGCGGTGGAACGGCTGGATCTTCAGGTCCGGGAGCTTCGCGTCCTTGTTGAGCTTGGCGATCGCGGGGTCGTTCCACTTGGCGATCTTGCCGTCGAAGATCTTGGCGATGGTGTCGGCGTCGAGGACGAGGTCCTTCACGCCGGGCACCTTGTAGCCGATCGCGATGGGGCCGCCGACCATCGGGAGGTTGATGCCCTGGCCGCCCTTGAGGACGCTCTTGGACTTCGCGACCTCTTCGGGCTTGAGCGCCGAGTCGGAGCCCGCGAACGCCGTCTTGCCCTGGAGGAACTCCTGGACGCCCGCGCCGGAGCCGGTCCCCTTGTAGTTGATCTTGATGTCGGGGCAGGCCGCCATGAAGTTCTTCGTCCAGAGCTCCATGGCGTTCTTCTGCGCGGTGGAGCCGGAGGCGAGCAGGTTGCCCTTGCCCTCGCACTTGATGTTGCCCGCGGCCTTGCTGGAGGCCGAGCCCCCGCCGTCGCCGCTGTTGTTGTCCGAGCCGCACGCCGTGAGGACCAGGGCGCCGGAGACGGCGAGGGCGCCAAAGGCGGCGGCGCGGAGCCGGTTCTTGCGCTGAAGCTTCACTTTCGGGGGTTCCTTCCGGGAGCCGCCGCTGGGGCGGCGTGCAAAGAGGTTGTCGAACGGGAGTCTGCGCTGTTCAGCCTGGCTGTCCAGCACGGGGTCCAGCTATGGAGTTCTGCTGGGCGTTGCGGGCCTCGGACGGTGTGGCTCGCACTGTGTACGGCCGAAATTAGGCAGAACAGGTGAAGTGGTCGAGCGGGGTGAGTGAACGGGGGGTGAACCTCGGCCGTCAGTGTGGTGGCCTGCCGGGCGGGGGCGGCTCCGGCGCGCGTAAGGGACGGTCGCCGGGGGAGGCCGCGCGGCGGTGAGAGCCGCCCGGCGGCGCGCTCCGGGGGTGGGGAGCGCCGGCGGCGTGCGGGGAGCGGCGGCGGAAACCCCGGGGAGTGGGGCGGGGGATCGCGGGGGAACGGCGCGGCGGATCGCGGGGGAACGGCGAGGGGGATCGCCGGGGAATCGCGGGGGAATCGCGAAGGCAATACGGACCGCTCTCTGTTGTATCGCGGAGCGCCGTGGCACCATCCGAGCCTATGTGACGGCACGTCAGGTATGGGCTGCGCGAAGCGGAGGCTGACGGGTGATGAACGTCGATGGCGGGCGGGGGGCTCGGGAGCCGGCGGGGGTGCGCGTGCGTGTACGGGCCGGGGCTTCGGTACGGGCGGCGGCGCAGGACGCGGTGGTCGTGCGGGTGCGGGTGCGGACCGTGGCTCGGGGCGCCGTGGTCGCCGCGGTCGCGCTCGCTTGTGTGGCGGGGGCGCAGACCGGGCCGGGCCCCGCCTATGCGGAGCCGCAGCGTCCGGGCAGTCCCGGAGCGAAGCGGCAGAGCCTGGAGGAGGTGCGTACGGAGGTCGATTCGCTCTACCGGAAGGCGGAGGCGGCCACGGACGCGTACAACGCCGCGGGCGAGCGGCAGAGCGAGCAGGAGCGGGCGATCCTGAAGATCGCGCGGGCCGTGGTGGCCGCGCAGGACAGGATGGCCGGGCTGAGGAACCGGGCCGGGGCGATGGCCCGCGCCCAGTACCGCAGTGGCGGGATGCCCGCCGAGGCCCGGATGCTGTTCGGCGGCGATCCGGCGCAGTTCCTCGACAACGCGGCCCTCGCCCGCAAGGGCCAGCAGGCCGCCCGCGGGCTCATCGCGGACCTCGCCGCCACCCGGACCGCGCTGGACGGATACGCGAAGGCGGCGAGCGAGCAGTGGGAGCAGCTCGCGGACGAGCGGGCGAAGAGGGCCGACGCCAAGAAGGAGATCGAGGAGCGGCTCCGGACCGCGAAGCACCTCGAATCGCGGCTGGCGGCGAAGGAACGGGACCGGCTGCGGCAGTTGGAGGAGGAGCGGGCGAACGCGGCGCAGGAGAAGTGGCTCGGCGCCGGGGCGCCGAAGGGCGGCGGGGGCGCGGCGACCGAGCTGGGCAAGCGGGCGGTCGCGTTCGCGACGGCGCAGATCGGCAAGGACTACGTATGGGGGGCGGTCGGTCCGAACACCTTCGACTGCTCCGGCCTCACCCTCCAGGCGTGGGCCGCCGCCGGCCGCTCCATACCGAGGACCTCGCAGGAGCAGTGGCGGCAGTTGCCGAAGGTCGACGCGCGCGATATGCGCCCGGGGGATCTCGTCATCTACTTCAGCGACGCGAGTCATGTCGGCATGTACGTGGGCGGCGGCGCCATCGTGCACGCGCCGCGGCCGGGCCGCCAGGTGACGCTGGCGGGGGCGGGTTCGATGCCGGTGCTGGGGGTCGTACGGCCTGACGCGTGACGGCTGTGGGGTCGGCGGGGCGCATGGGGTGAGTGGTGCGCGTACGTGCGTACGTATGCGCGTACCTATGCGCGTACGTGAGGGCGGCAGGGGCGGCGGGGTCAGCGGAGCTCCCGCAGGGCGTCGTCGAAGGCCGCGTACGCCCGCGCGTCGAAGAGGACGAAGCGGACTTCGGTGAGGGGGCCGGCGGCGGGTCCGCTCGGGGGAGTGGCGGCGGGACCGGCTTCGGCGGTGGGGCGGGCGTCGCCTCGCACGGTGTCGAGGACCGTACGCAGCGCGATGCGGGCCGCGTCCGCGAGCGGCCAGCGGTAGACGCCCGTGGAGATCGCCGGGAAGGCGACCGTGGCGGCGCCGAGCTCGCCCGCGACGCGCAGCGACTCCCGGTAGCAGGAGGCGAGGACCCCGCCGCGGTCCTCGTCCTCGGAGAAGACCGGGCCGACCGTGTGGATGACCCAGCGCGCGGGAAGGCGGCCCGCGGTCGTCGCGACGGCCTGGCCGGGAGGCAGGCCGCGGCCGTAGTGCGACGCGCGCAGGGCGCGGCACGCGGCCAGGATCTCCGGCCCGCCGCGCCGGTGGACGGCGCCGTCGACACCGCCGCCGCCGAGGAGAGAGGTGTTCGCGGCGTTGACGACGGCATCGACGGACTGCTCGGTGATGTCGCCCTGGACCAGCGTGATGTTTGTCATTGCCCGATTGTCGCGTGGCAGGCGAAATGCCTGGCGGGGGGCGTCGTATGACGCGGGTGAATCACTTGATGCCATTCCGTTGGGCCGTGCCCTGGCGCTATGGTCGCGTCCGGCGGCCCGCTGATCGAACGGACCGCCGCGCCCTGAGGGGGCCGCGCCTCCCGGGGCCCCGTGCCCTCCGGCGTGCCATGGATTCATGGGGGAGGGAAGGGAAGCGAACCGATGTCCGTACCCGTGCCAGGGCCGCGGGCGGCTCCGCCGGGCGAGGCTCGGACGCTGCCGCAGCCCCGGACCGCCGCACCGTCCGACGGCGGCCTCTCGCTGCTCGTGATCGAGGACGATCCGGCGGACGTGCTCTCCCTGCCCGAGATGCTGGACGTATCGGGCAAGCCGGTGCGTATCCGTACGGCTCGTAATCTCACCGAGGCGGCCCGGCTGCTCACGGACGACGTGCACTGCATCCTCCTCGACCTGGCGCCGCCGAGCGACTGCCCCGAGGCGGGGGACGCGCTGGACACGCTGCGGCAGGTGCTGCGGCTCGCGCCGCGCCACGCCGTACTGGCGCTGACCGCCGAGACGGACGCGGAACGGGCGACGGAGGCCGTACGGGTCGGGGCGCAGGACTACCTCTTCCGCGACGAACTGGACGAGCGGGTGCTGAGCCGCGCGATCCGCTACGCGGTCGAGCGCAAGCGAGCCGATATCGCGCAGCGGCAGTTGAGCGAGTCGCGGCTGCGCGCGCAGGAGAACGCCCGGCTGGAGCGCGGCCTGCTGCCCACCCCGCTGCTGGACGGCTCCGACCTGCGCTTCGCCGCCCGTTACCGCCCCGGCCGCAGCCGGGCGCTGCTCGGCGGCGACTTCTACGACACGGTCCGTACGCCCGACGGCACCGTGCACGCGATGATCGGCGACGTCTGCGGGCACGGCCCGGACGAGGCCGCGCTCGGCGTCGAACTGCGCATAGCCTGGCGGGCGTTGACCTTCGCCGGGCTGAGCGGCGACGAACTGCTCTCCACGCTCCAGCGGGTCCTGGAACACGAGCGCGCGAACGAGGAGATCTTCGCGACGCTCTGCACCGTCGACATCGCGCCGGACGGCGGCAGCGCGGGCATGTTCCTCGCGGGCCACCCGACGCCGCTGCTCGTACGGCCGGATCAGCGGTTACCGCTCCTGCTCCCGTACGAGGACGGCGGCCCGGCCCTCGGACTGCTGCCGGAGGCCCGCTGGCCGCGCCATGATCTCGAACTCGGCTCCGAGTGGAGCCTGTTGATGTACACCGACGGCCTGATCGAGGGCCGGATCGGCGCGGGCACGCAGCGGCTGGGCCAGGAGGGGATGGCCGAGCTGATCGGCCGTCAGCTCGGGGAGGGGCTGCGCGGGGAGAAGCTGCTCGACGCGGCGGTGACCGAGGTACGGGACCTGAACGGCGGGGAGTTGACGGACGACGTCGCCGTGCTGCTGCTGGACCGCGGCTGAGGGCGCCCGCCCCGGAGGTCTTCCGGGCCGAACGCCCTCCGGGCTGACGCCCTATGCGCTGTGTCGTCCTCCGGGCTGACGCCTTCTGGGCTGACGTCCTCTGGGGTGACGTCCTCTGGGTTGGCGCCCTCTGCGTCCTCCGGGGAGGCTGTCAGCGGCCGCCGTTGTACGGCCCGTACGGACCGTCCGAGCTGGAGCCGCCGCGGCGCGGGCCGCCGCGCCGGCCGGAGACCTGCTTGAGCGCGGGGCGCACGTCCACCATGTAGACGATGGTGGCGATGAGCCCGATGATCGGCAGGAAGGACAGGATGCCCATGAAGAGGTTCACGGCGGTCGCGATGCCGAGGATGATCAGCCAGAACGGCTTGGTCTGCTTGTCGGCCGCGCGGTAGGCGTCCTCGCGGTGGATGGCGGCGTCGATGAACGCGACCAGGGTGAAGACCAGCAGGGCGATCGACACCCAGTACATGACGTTGCCGAAGGCTTGCACCAGCACGCCGTTCACCTCTCAGTCCTCTCGTCCGCTGTGGGGCCCGTAAGGCTTCTGCGGCCCTTACGGTCGGCGCTCGCCGCCACGCCACCGTACCGGTACAACGGGCCGGACACGCGGGGCGTGCCCGGCCCGTTCCGGAGCCTTACTGGTCGGCGCCCTTGGGCGCCGGCTTCTTCGCGGCGGCGGGCTTGCGGGCGGCGGGCTTCTTGGCGGAGGCCTGCGGGGCGGCGGACTCGCTCTTCGCCTCGCCCTTGGCCTCGTCCTTCGTCCCGTCCTGCGCGGCGGACTCCTCGGGGTCGGGCTCGATGGCCACGGCGATCTCGGCGACCTCGTCGGCCGCCTCGCCGCGCCAGGTCTGCACGGCCTCACGCCCGCGCTCGGCCAGCTTCTCGTACGTCTCGCCGGCCTTGGCCGCGTACCCCACGGCCTGGCCCACGCCCTGCAGCGCCAGGTCCTGAGCGGTGTCGCGCCACTTCTTCAGATCCGTGTCGAGGGACCCGAACACCTCGGTGACCTTGGTCTGCACGGTCACCTGGGCCTCCTTGGCCTGCTTGGTGACCCGCTCCTGCACGGCCTTGGGGTCGGTCTCCCGCAGCTCGGCGATGAGACCGGGCGCCTCGGCGATCAGCTGCCCGAGCTTCTCGGCGGTCGCGTCAGCGGCCCCGGCCGCGGCGTAGAGCGGCTTCGGGTCGGTGAGGGTCTTGCGGATGTCTTCGGCGATGGCCATGGCGATGGTCTCCCGGATCAGCTAGAGGATGTGCCTGCTTCGTCGTCGCCGTCTTCGTGGTCCGGCGCGAGTCCGTTCTCCTTGCGGAAGGACTCGTAAATCTGGAGCAGCACCTGTTTCTGCCGCTCGTTGATCGAGGGATCGGCGAGGATCACACTCCGCACCTCGGCCTCGTCCCGGTCCCGCTCATCGAGAATCCCGGCCTGCACGTACAGGGTCTCGGCGGAGATCCGCAGCGCCTTGGCGAGCTGCTGCAGGATGTCCGCGCTCGGCTTGCGCAGCCCGCGCTCGATCTGGCTGAGATACGGGTTCGACACCCCGGCGGCATCGGCGAGCTGCCGCAACGACAGCTGCGCGCTGCGCCGCTGCTCCCGCAGGAACTCGCCGAGATTGCCGACGTTCAGTGATGCCATGCCTCGATGCTGCACCACCCTCGCTAACTTCTGCAAGCGAACGCTTGCAGAAGTTAGCTACGCCACTTTGGGGCGGGTGAGCCTGAGTGTCCTGTCTCTGCTATGTCCGGGCAGTCTCGGAGATCTCCGGGCATGCGAGTGGGAGTCTCGGTCATGCCCGGGCAAGTTGTGGGGTGTCTCAGTCTTCTCCGGGTCCGGCGGGTCCGGCGGGTCCGGCGCTTCTACGGTCGTAGCGTCTAGTCAGCGTCGTACCGGAGGCCGGGGTGGCGGAGCGTGGGCAGGTTCCGGAGTCCGCGGAGGACTTCGAGGTCGAGTACGTCACCGCGGCAGGCGTACGGCGGCGGGGCACGCTGGGCGAGTTGTGGCCGGTTCGGTTCGAGGACGTGCCGCCTGAGCGGCGTTTCCCGGCATTTCGAGGTCAGGGCAACTGGTGCGGCTGGTACTGGTCGGCGACCTGCGGTGATCACGTGGGGTTCGAGTCGTGGCTGGAGCGGGACCGGCTGGTGCTGCTGGACTTCGATCCGCTGGTGACGGGGATGGCCTCGCAACCGTTCCGGCTGTCGTGGCCGGACCCGGAGGGGAAGCGGGTCCGGCACACGCCGGATTTCTTCGTGCGTCGCGCGGACGGGACGGGACTGGTGGTTGACGTCCGCTCCGATGATCGGATCGAGCCGTGTGACGCGGTGAAGTTCGCCGCGACGGCTGCGGCCTGTTCGCTGGTGGGCTGGGTTTTCATGCGGGTCGGAGCCCCGGATGCGGTGCTGATGGCGAACGCGCGGTGGCTGGCCGGCTACCGGCATCCGCGAGTGCACCGCCCGGATGTCGCCGCCCGCTTGATGGCGGTGTTCTCCGAGGACGCCCCGCTGTTGGAAGGGGTTCGCAGGGTCGGCGACCCGATCGCGGTGCTTCCGGTGCTCTATCACCTGCTCTGGCGCCAGGTGTTCGCTGCTGACCTGGAAACGGCTCTGCTGTCGGCGGGGGCGACGGTCCGGCTGTCCGACGCGAGCATGGGAGGTGGCTATGCCGATGCGTCCGCGGTTGCTGCGGGTGGGTGATGCGGTCCGGTTCGATGAACGCCTGCACACGGTGGCGGCCCTGGAGGGGACCACGGTCCGGCTCGTCGACGAGAACGGGTCGGCGAGCGTGGTGCTGTTGCCGCATCTGTTGGCGTCCGACGGGTTCGTGGTGGTCACGGCGGCCTCGCCGCGCATGACGGTTCCCGCCGCCGGGGTGCTGGAGGGGTTGCCGGGCAAGGCGGTGGAGCGGGCCGAGTGGTGGCAGCGGCATCTGGTGGAGTTGCTCACCGGCTGTCCGGCCTACGCTCCGGACGGGCCAGTGAGGCCCGAGTACAACCCGGCGGTGAAGTCGCTGCGGCAGCGGGAACTCGCCAAGGCCGCCGAGTTGGCGGAGGCCGGGACGGCGGTGTCGCTCACGGTGCTGCAGGACATGCGGGCCCGCTTCGAGCGGGAAGGGGTTCTCGGCCTGGTCGACCCGCGGCTGCGGACGGCTCCAGACGGCACAGGCCGGGCTGAACGGCGGGTTGTCGAGGCTCTGCGGCGGGTGGTGGACGACCAGACCTGCCGGTCAACGGTCTCCGCCCAGGTGCTGCGGCGCCGGATGGAACGGCTGGTGGAGGCCGAGCACGGCCCCGGAGTCCCGCTGCCGTCGCGGGCGACGTTCTACAGGCTCCTGTCGGCGGTCACATCCGGCCGGCACACCCTGGGCTTGGCCCGCACCCGGCGCTCGCTGGCCAAGCAGCCGGACGGCATGTTCGGCCAGCTCACCGCAGCCCGGCCCGGCGAGGTGATGGAGATCGATTCGACTCCGCTCGATGTCCTGGTCGTTCATGACCGACGGCACCGTGGACACGGTCGAGCTGACGGGCATCGTGGACATCGCGACCAGGACGCTCGCGGCAGCCGTGCTGCGGCCTTCGACGAAGGCGGTCGACGCCGCCCTGCTGCTGGCGCGGGCGATGACCCCGGAACCGATGCGGCCGGGCTGGGCAGACGCGCTTCGCATGTCGCGGTCGGTTCTGCCGCACGCCTCGCTCATGGCGCTGGACGAGCGGCTGGCCAAGGCCGCGGCCGTCCCGGTCATCACACCCGAGACGATCGTCTGCGACCGCGGCAAGGCATATCTCTCCGAAACCTTCCGGACGGCCTGCCGGTCCCTGGGCCTGAACTTCCAGCCCTGCCACCCGGACACCCCTACCGACAAACCGCACATCGAGTCGACACTGGGATCGGTCGCCACGATGTTCACTCAGTACCTCCCCGGCCACAAGGGACGCAGCGCCGAACACCGCGGCAGTGATCCGGGCTCCGGGCCGCTCTGGTCGGTCCACCAGCTCCAGGAATTGCTCCAGGAATGGATCGTCATCTGGCAGAACCGTCCGCACGACGGGTTGCGCGATCCGTTCATGCCCGAGCGGGCGATGAGCCCGAACGAGAAGTACGCCGCCCTGGTCGCCGCAGCCGGCTACGTCCCAGTCCCCTTGAGCCCAGAGGAGTACATCGGCCTGCTGCCAAGGGAGTTGCGGACCATCAACTCCTACGGCATCCGCATACGTCACCGCACCTACGACAGCCCGGAGCTGACGCCATGGCGCCGGCAGCCGTCCGGGACCGGACGGGACGGCAAGCGGTGGGAGGTCCGCTACGACCCCTATGACATCTCCCGCATCTGGGTACGCAACCACCGCGAGGGCACCTGGATCACGGCGATCTGGCGGCACCTCCGCACCGCACCGACTCCGATGGGCGAGCTGGCCTGGGACCACGCCCGCCGTGTCCTTGCCGAACGCGGCACCGATCCGGTCACCGAGGAGGAGATCGCCCAGGCCGCGGTCGCTCTCCTGGACCGGGCCGCCGACGGCCCCCAGGCCACGCCGGACAAGCCCGCCCGCCGCAGTCGCAAGGAGCGCAAGGTCGCCGTCCGCACCCGGTCGACCAGTACTCCCTCCTGGCCCCGGCCCGCTCCCGCCGAGCCCGTCGAGATGTCCTCTCGCGACGCGGAGGAAGGCGAGGACGCTCTTGCGGACGTCGTCCCGCTCGGAATCTTCGATGCCCGCAAGGAGGCTGAGAAATGGTGGTGAACCCACCGGAGCCGGACGCGGGCGGCGCCACTGGCCTGCTGGAGACGCGGCGTGATCCCACCACGCAGCTCACCGGTTGGCGGCAGTTCGTCGAAGCCGACCAGGCGGCCTTCGATCTGCTGCCCGAAAGCCAGCGGTGTTCGCTGAGCCCTGCTGACCAGGAACTCTACGACGATGCCCGCGTCCTCTATCACTCCGAACTTCAAGTCGTACGCACTGCGGCCGTCCGGGAGATCGCCCACCAAGGACGCCTGTTGACCCTGCTCAACCAGCGCGAATCCGGCGCCCGGCGCGGTCTGATCGTCTCCGGCCAGCAGACAACGGGCAAGACCACCGCGCTCAAGCAGCTCGGCCGCCTCCACGAACTACGGGTCCGACAGCGCTACCCAGAGAGTGACCGGATCCCCGTCGTCTATCTAACCGCCCCGCCGAAAGGGTCACCCCGCAAGCTCGCCATCGAGTTCGCCCGCTTCCTCGGCCTGCCCTCCGTCTCGGCCCGGCACAACACGATCGACATCACCAACGTCGTCTGCCAGGTGATGATCGAGGCCCGCACGGACCTCGTGCTCGACGACGAGATTCACCTGCTGAACCACGGCACCACCGCCGGTGAGGACCTGTCCGACCACCTGAAGTACTTCACGGAGCACCTTCCCGCGACCTTCGTCTATGCCGGCATCGACGTCGAGCAGTCCGGCGTGTTCACCGGGATCCGCGGCCGGCAGATGGGCGGACGCTCCGTCCTGGTCCGCACCGGCCCCTTTCCCCGCGACGCGGAATGGCGATCGCTGATCGCCACGCTGGAGAACACTCTGCGCCTTCACCGTCATCAGCCCAATACCCTGGTGAATCTCTCCGACTACCTGCACCAACGCACCGGCGGCGTGATCGGAAGCCTCTCCCACCTGATCCGCGTCGCGGCCATCTCGTCGATCCTCGACCAGAGTGAATGCATCACCCTGGGCCAGCTGAAGAAGACCCGGATCGACCACAACAGCGAGAACTCCTCCCGCCAGAGGGCCGGATGAGCGAGCCGACCGACTACTGGCTGGTCCGTCCGCTCCCCCGCACCGTCACACCGTTCCCGCAGGAGAGCGAGAAGTCCTACCTCCGCCGGCTGGGCGAGGCGAACGGGATCCTTGCGCAAAGGACATTCGCGCAGAGCCACTGGCTGGAGTCCCGGCAGGACTACATCGACCGGCTCAGCATGGCCAGCGGACAGCCCCGGGAGAGCCTCCTGCAGGCGATCCCTTATCTCGGCCAACAGCCGAAGATGCGTCATCCCCACCGCCCGGACTTCTTCCCTGGCGTTCCCTGCCGTCTCTGCGTCGCCCGGCGCACCGGAAGCTACAACCGCATCCACCAGGTCACCGCCCGGCGCTCCCGCTTCCACGAGCAGGTCTGTCTCCGCCACAGGCTCTGGACTGGGCAGCCCCCGGGCAACTACATGATCCAGGCCGACCTGACCGACCTCCCTGACGTCCTCCAAGCCCAACAACGTCACCAGCGCCTTCTCCACGAGCACGGTCTCGTCGTCCTCAGCACCTGCTACGAACGCGGAGCCGCTCTCTGGAACGAACTCACCGGCCGGAGCTTCCGCCAGGAGGACACATCACGACGTGTCCGGGCGCTTCCCCCGCTCCAGCACGGCAGTAACCGTGACCATCGCCGCCTCATCGCCCACTACCCGGAAACCGTCACGACCACCGCTCTCTACGCCTCACCCCACTGGCGGTCACTCGCCCTCCAGGAGGGGCACGGGTTCCAGCAGTTCATCGACGAATTCAACGACCGGCTCCAGGTGGAGCTGGTCCCCAGGTTCGACGGAACCATGTGGTTCGCCACCATGTTGAGAGAGACCGCCGCCGAGATCGAGAGATCCCTCTCCGCATTGTGCAGTTACAGAAGGACGTACAGATGGAGGACGGGGCGTCGGGGTGACGACGACGATTGGGCGGGCGACACCCTCGGAGACACGTAGAAGGCAGCCCTGACACGTAGCGCAGCCCCATCGCACGTGACGATTGAAAAACACACGTAGGTTGCGTATGCTTGACCAATGGGCGTCACCAAGGCGTCCCGCACAAAGGAGACGAACGTGACGGTCGCCGAAAAAACCCAAGGTCTCGCCCTCCCGCTGGAGATCCTCAACGTCGCGCAGGTCGATGACGCCGGTGGCGTACACGTCGAGTGCCAGATGACCGGGGCTTACCTCGTGGATCTGCACAAGAGCGGGTTGCTCTCCCTCACCGGCAACATCCGTCCTGCGCACATGGAGGGCAAGCGTCTCATCGGCAAGACGAAGATCAAGGTCAACAAGTGGACTAGCGAGCTGCTCGACAACGAGGCAATCATCGGCAACATCTCGATCAGGCTCGATCCCAGCAAGTCTGTCTATGAGACCTGGTTCGACGATGAGACCGGGCAGACCAATCTGACCATCACCTCAGGTGTGCTCGACTGCGCCGTTGACTCTCTCTCTCGGATCAAGTCGATCCTGGCTGCTGCGGACAACCCGCTGGGGAGCTTCGACCTCAGCACTCGCTTCCAGGTACGGATCTGGATGCTCGATGATGCGCTCGCGAAGAAGGTCGCGACCATTTACAACACTCGCGGCGACAAGGTGAACGACTCCACCGCGAAGTACGCCTACTCGGAGACCAAGGAGCAGGAGCTCGCCCGTAGGCTCGTCAACGGCAGCGAGCATCTGGGTCAGGACAACATCGAGGTCCTGGCCAACTCCGTATCCGCCAGCTCACACAAACTGACCGCCTTCAACACCATCAGCAGGGCGATCGAAACCTCCTGGAAGGGCGGGCCTGTCACCACCGCCGACGTCGAAGCACAGTCCAGCTGGCTGATCAGCGCATGGGATTCCCTGGTCAAGGTCCGCCCGGAATACGGCAAGCTCTCGACTCCGGCACGCCAAACCCAGCGGAAGAACACCATCGCCACCAGCGCCGTGGTGATCTATGGCCTGGTCGGCGCGATGTCCGCGATGTACACCGACCACGTAGATCCGGATGTTGCGTTCAAGGCCATCACCGCGAAGGACGACGACGACTTCTTCGCCTGGGACAACCCGGTGTGGGCGGCCGCGGGCATCGTCACGCCCAGCGGATCAGGCACGGGCGCACTCGGTACCCGCAACAGCTTCCCCGCTCGTCGCGCGGCAATCCGCGTCCTGTGCGAGGCGATGAATCTGGGTGCCGACGAAGACGACTAGATCAGCCGACAGAAGAAGCATGTGGATCATGATGGGGTTTCAGGATTTCCGAGACCCCATCATGATCCACACGGCTCGCCAGTCCCGCCTGCTCGGTTGACCTGCTGCAACGGCGGAAGAAACCCCGGTCGAACCCACGGGATATTGCACATATACCGAACAAGAAGCTACCCGGAGCCATTTGAGACGATCCCGGGATCGGGCGTCTCAAGCTTCTACGGGCATCCCAGGTCCGAATGCCTTCGATGCCCGGACCTAGCTGAGACAGGACACTGAGCACGATAGGTGTCCGTTCCCGGTCTATCTGCGACTTCCCACCGGGTCTGCAGTGTGAAGTGAACGGGTCCCGGCTGATCTGCGCAGCAACGAGCCCACCAGAGCCACCTGCCCGCGAGGGCAGTGCCCACCGCTCCGGCTGTCGGATGGTCCGAGAGATCACGACGGCCAGCGGACGGACGCCCCACCTTGCCCGAGTTGCCAGGAAGGTGGGGCGCCAGGCGCGCCCATTGGGTTGTCGGTTCAGTAGGCGTATCCGCCCGCCCGTGGTTACCGAGGCTGGTAGGAGGTGGCCAGCACGGAGACGGTCACCTGACTGGGCAGGGAGCCGTGGCCGCTCAGGTCCGCGTGGGTCAGGTGGCGTGCGCTCGGTGTCATCCCCACCAGGTCGATGGCTTCTTGCCTGGTCAGGGGCGTGGTGTATTCAACGTGTTGGGTATCGGCGGCCTGGAAGTAGGGGTCCAACGCCTGTTGCAGGCGCTGTTCCTTGTCCGGGTCGATCGTGACCATCGCGGGGATCTGGCCCCGTAGCTCGGCCAGGTGCCGCTCGATGGGGCGCACCACGATCAACCGGCCGGTCGGACGGAGCACTCGATGGAACTCGGACGGGTTGCGCGGGGCGAACACGTCCAGCACGACGTCGACCCTCTGGTCAACCAAGGGGAAGGGGCGGAAGACGTCCCAGCTCGCCGCAGCAGCTCGCGGATGGGCTCGGGCTGCTGAGCGCAGGGCGCGTGCTGACGTGTCCAGCCCCAGGCCGCGGATGCCGGGCAGTTGATCGAGTACGCCGCCCAGGTAGTAGCCGGTGCCGCATCCGACGTCTACGACCGTGCCTTGACCAGGCAGGGCGTCGGCTGTCATACGAGTCAGGGGCTGGTGGATAGGGGCGTACCTACCAGTGGACAGGAACCGGTTTCGGGCCTGAATCATGGCTGCGTCGTCACCGCTGGTGGCGCGGATGCCCGTCAGCAGGCTGACGTAGCCCTGACGGGCGATGTCGAAGGTGTGGCCCTCCGGGCAGCGCAGTGAGCCACGGTCGGGTCGGAGACAGGCGCGGCACACCGGGCAGCGCAGCAAGTCGAGAAATGGTTCGAGGGCAGGGGGAAGCAACGCAGGCACGAGGCACTCCAGGCGACGGTGAAGGGAAGGGACCGTGCCTGCACGCGCTCTCAAAAGCCGCCGTCTCAAGAAAGACGAGGCCCGGCATCTCGCCGCCTCGGTGTGGGCGGCACAAGGGAGATGGATCACGTAAACAGGCACGCCAAGGAGGGCGACGCCCTACGGCATCGCCCTCAACGCCTCGTGATTACAGAGCCTGGATGTGCTGGGTCCACATGCCTACACCTTACGAGCCTGACCAAAAGCCCGTCCCCTCGCCTCAGCAGTCAGGAGATGCGGCCCGGCGGTGGGGGATCGCGCCGGACTGCGTGATCACCTGGACGACGGGTTTGGTCCCGTTTAAGCTGCACAGTCCCCTACTTCGACGGCCCGTGGACGGAGGTGGCGGCCAGGGGGAAGGGGGCCGCAGTCGCCTCGCGGCGTTCCCCGAGATCGTGATGCTGACGCCCCTGATCCTCGACCCGCCCACAACCGCCCTCGACCCCAAAGAGCTCTACCTGGCAACAACCGCCGAGCTGAGCCGACGATTCGCGCGGATCTACACCACCCTCGGAACCCAGGACCCCCTCTGCCGACGCTTCTGTCTCTATCGAGATCGCGACTGGCCTGTCTCGAAGTCGGGGTGTGAGCTTGTGACAAGATCGCGGGATGCTGCGACTCACCGATTTCATTATCGACTGCCCGGATACGATGAAGCTGGCGGCTTTCTACTCCGAGGTGACGGGCCGTCCGATCAAGGAAGGCAGCTCCGAGGACTGGGCCGGCATCCAGTTCGGTGAGATCGAGCTGGCATTCATCCGGGTGGACGACTATCGCGCTCCGCAGTGGCCCGACAGCGAGCACCCCAAGCAGTTCCACCTCGACTTCGAAGTGGACGAGATCGAGTCCGAGCAGCGCCGCGTCCTCGACCTCGGTGCGACGCTGAGGCAGGACTTCATCGGCCCCAACGGCTATGGCTGGCAGGTCTACACCGACCCGATCGGCCACCCCTTCTGTCTGTGCCGCAACAAGGGCGTCATCTGGACCGACCAGGGCCCGATCTGGCCCAAGCGCGACTAATTAGGTTCCGGTCGTGGAGAAGAGCGACATCACGATCAAGCTCACCCCCGACGAGGCCCTGGTCCTCTCGGACTGGCTGGAGCGAGTACAGATGACAGATCTCAGCCGCCTGGTCGACGATCCGGCCGCATGGGCCCCGATCCACAAGATCGCGGGAACACTGGACAAAGCGCTCCCTGGAATCTTCGCCGCCGACTACGCCGAACATCTGGAAGCAGCCCGGCACCGTCTCCGGACGGCCATGGGCAGCCTTGCCGAAGAGCGAGACGGCTGAGCTGTCCTTGCCCACCACCAGCGCGCTTCCGTGAAAGCCATGTCGTTTGAGAACGTCGGCCCGCGGCGTTCTCAAACGACATGGCAACCCAGCAGGTCAGCGGCCCACGATCTGTCAGCTGCACTGCGACAGGACACCTGTACGGTCCACCGCATGGTTGACGAGTTCGATGTGGCTCACGCGCTGCGTGGTGGGATACCCGACAGGGCGCGAGCCTGGGTCTCACCCCGCACGACGAGCGCCTCAAGTCGTTCCGGCTACTGATCGCGGTGCTGGCCATCGCCGACGAACGCCGACGAGAGCGCTTCTGCTCCGACGGCTGCGGCCACGCGTGGCATCGCTTGTCTGCCGAGACCCCCGAAGCCTCGGCCTGATCCCTCGTGCTTAACACGCCTACCGGGCAAGTGGCCGGAGGGGGAACATCGCGCTCAGCCTCAGCAGTTCGCGCAGCGCCTCGTCTTCGCATCGCACGTCGCACTGCTCGCCGCGCAGCCCTGAATTGCCGCCTACAGCGCCCTGCTCGGCTTCGACGGCTTCATGGAATGCGTCCCCGCAATCGTCATCCGCGCGGGTGAGCAGCCCATATGCCTCCATGGCGACGTATTCGAGGGACTCCCACTCCGGCCAGTCGTCGTTCCAGAGCTCCCGAGGGCGACCCACCAGGAACTGAACCTCTGGGGTGTCGGCCAGAGCGTCGGGATCGATCACTGCCCGCGCGAAGGCATCCCGGCCGAGCCCCACTATCCACAGGCCGAAATAGCAGAATTCGTCGTCCGAACACCAACGGGTTCGGTGGTGGACGTGTGTCCGGACGAGCTGATCGAGCGGGATGACGCGGCGAAATTCGCCGTGGCGGCGACGGCCCGCCGGCCGGTGGGCCGGGGCTTCCAGCGGGTGGGGACGCCGGATGCGGTGCTGACAGCGAACGTGCGGTGGCCGGCGGGCCGCCTACGATGCCCGGATCTATCCGTGATGGGACGGCTCGGCACCGGTCGAGCCCATCGGACGCAGCCGAGTAGGACCTTGGTTGACCTTCACCTTGGGGGAGGCCACAGGATCGGTTGGGCCGGGCGAGTGCTCGGCATGAGGAGGAACGAGCATGGGGTTGCTGACCATCGGGGCGTTCGCGAAGGCGTCCCGGCTGTCGCCGAAGGCGCTGCGTCTTTACGACGAGCTCGGCCTACTGCCTCCCGCTCGCGTCGACCCGGTGACCGGCTACCGGCTCTACGCACCGGAACAACTGGACCAAGCCCGCCTGGTCGCCTGGCTCCGGCGCATGGGTATGCCCCTGACCCGCATCCAGCGCGTCTGCACGCTGGAGGCAGACGCGGCAGCCCAGGAGATCCGCGCGTTCTGGGCCCAGGTCGAAGCCGACACCGCCGCACGGCGGGACCTGGCCACCTTCCTCGTCGACCACCTGTCACGGAAGGACCCTGTCATGTCCCCGACCTTCAAGCCCCTGGGCATCCACGCCGCTCTCTCCGACACCGGCCTCATCCGCGAGAGCAATCAGGACACCGCCTATGCCGGGTCCCGCCTGCTCGCCGTCGCCGACGGTTACGGCAGTCAAGGAGGCTCCGCAAGCACTGCCGCCGTCGACGCGCTCAAGCACCTCGAAACCGACAGCATCCCGGCGGGCAATCTCCTCAATGTCCTCGAAGACGCGGTCGAACAGGCCAAACAAGCCGTGAACGGCCTCGCCGGGGCCGGCTCTTCCCCCGAAGAGGCCGGGACCACACTCACCGCGATGCTCTGGACCGGATCGCAACTCGCCCTCGTCCACATCGGCGACTCCCGCGTCTACCTCCTGCGTGACGGAGAGCTGTTCCAGATCACCCACGACCACACCATGGTGCAGTCGATGGTCGACGAAGGACGCCTCAGCCCGGAAGAAGCCGCCTCCCACCCCCAGCGGTCACTGCTGGCCCGGGCCCTGGGCCAAGGAACCGATACCACCGCCGACATGCGCCTGCACGATGCCCGGCGGGGAGACCGGTATCTGCTCTGCCCCGACGGCCTGCCGACCGTCGTGCCGACCGAAGAGATCCACCGGGTGCTCTCCGAGATCAGTGAGCCCGAGCAGGCGGTCCGCGCACTCATCACCCTCGCCAACGGCTCCGGCGACTCCGACAACGTCAGCTGCGTGGTCGCCGACGTCTTGGAACTCCAGCAGTAGGAGCGAGGGCATGCACTTCGAGTGGCACCAGATCCGCTCTCGTGAGCTCATCCGCGAGGCGGACGAATACCGGCTCGCCCAACAAGCCAGGAGAGCCGAACCGGCCCCCCGGCGCCTGCCGGCCAGCACATCGCGACCGACTCCGCGACGCCTGCTGGCCTGGCTCCGCGGATGAACCACCATGCTGCTTACGGTTGGACACCAACTGCCGGCCTGTCCCGCGCAACCGTAGGCACCGCAGGACAGACCCCCTGCCCCACAGTCACCTGGGACAGGGCAGTGTCAGAGGAGCGCTGCCTGGCTACCGGCTAGTGCGCCGCGATGCGCTCCACCAGGCCGATTCCCTGCGCCAGCAGTGCCCGTTCCTCTTGGGTCAGTTCCGCCTCGATCGCTCGCGCGAGCCAGTCGGCCCTGCGTTCCCGTTCCTCTTCCAGCAGTGCCTGGCCGGCGGGGGAGAGTTCGACCAGGCTCTTGCGGCCGTCGGTCGGGTGGGCTCGGCGGGTGATGAGGCCCTGGTCCATGAGGAGTCCTACGGCGCGGGCCATGGACTGCGGGCGTACGCGCTGGTCGGTCGCGAGTTCGCTGGTGGTCATCGCGCCGCTGCGGTCCAGTGCGCCCAGGACGGCCACCTGGCCGAGCGGCATCTGGTCCTCAAGCTTCACGCGCCGCGTGAGCTTTCCCATCGCGGTGCGCAGGTCGGCCGCGACGGCGGCGGATTCCGGAAGGGGCATACCGAACTTTAACGCAGCACATCTGCGCAGCAGGGCTGTTCAGTGCGGCTGTTCAGTGGGGCTGCACAGCGTATCTGAACAGCTGAACTGAACAGCATTGCTGTATAGTTTTTCGTGCCGGATCCAGCGCCACCGTCGTCGCAGCCGGATCTCGGCACGTATGCGACAACGGGAGGATTCCCATGACAGTCATCACCTCCGTCACCGGCCGCCGCGTCCTCGACAGCAGGGGCAACCCCACCGTCGAAGTAGACGTGGAACTGGCGGACGGGTCGATCGGCCGGGCCGCGGTGCCCTCCGGGGCCTCGACCGGCGCCCGTGAGGCCGTCGAACTCCGCGACGGCGACCCGGCCCGCTGGCACGGCAAGGGCGTCGACCGCGCGGTCCGCCACGTCGACATGGAGCTGGCCGCCGCCGTCATCGGCCGCGAGGCCGAGGACCAGGCCGGCCTCGACGCCGCCCTCGTCGCCGCGGACGGCACCCCCGCCAAGTCCCGGCTCGGCGCCAACGCGATCCTCGGGGTCTCCCTGGCCGCCGCCAAGGCCGCGGCGGCCGCACACCGGCTGCCGCTCTACCGCTACCTCGGGGGTTCCGACGCGCGGCTGCTGCCCGTACCGATGATGAACATCGTCAACGGGGGCGCACACGCCGACAATCCGCTGGACTTCCAGGAGTTCATGATCGCCCCGATCGGCGCGGAGACCTTCGCCGAGGCCGTGCGGATGGGGTCCGAGATCTTCCACACCCTGCGCCGCGACCTGCTCGACGCCGGGCACTCCACGGGCGTCGGCGACGAGGGCGGCTTCGCGCCCGCCCTGCGCACCGCCGAAGAAGCCCTCGACTTCGTCGTCGCCGCGGTCGAACGGACGGGGTACCGGCCGGGTACGGACATAGGCCTGGTCATGGACCCGGCATCGTCCGAGTTCTTCCGCGAAGGCGTCTACGACTACACCGGCGAGGGCATCCGGCGCACCCCCGCCGAACACGCCGACTACCTGGTGAAGTTGATCGATGCCTATCCCGTCGTGTCGATCGAGGACCCGATGGCCGAGGACGACCTGGCCGGGTGGCAGGACCTGACGGCGCGGGTCGGCGCGCGCTGCCAGCTCACCGGCGACGACGTGTTCTGCACGAACGAGACCCTCCTGCGCGAAGGCATCCGCTCCGGCGTCGCCAACTCGGTCCTGGTGAAGGTCAATCAGATCGGCACCCTGACGGAGTCCCTGGCCACCGTCCACGCCGCCCACCGGGCGGGCTACACCGTCGTCATGTCGCACCGCTCGGGCGAGACGGAGGACACGACGATCGCCGACCTGGCGGTGGCCACGGGCTGTGGCCAGATCAAGACCGGCTCGCTGTCCCGCTCCGACCGCACCGCCAAGTACAACCAGCTCATCCGCATCGAGGAGGAGCTGGGCGACAGTGCCCGGTACGCCGGTGCGGAGGCGCTGCGTCGTTAGGCGGGAGGAAGCTGTGTCCGGCGCCGCCCTGTACCGGTCCGCTTCGTGGTCGCGCAGGGCGGCCGACTCCCGGGTCTGCGCAGCGCGTTGGCGCGTTTTGCCATGGATCCGTAAAGGCGCCGGACGCGAGGCAACGGGTGGGGCAGGAGGTCCGTCTCGGTGATCAGCGAGGCGCAGTGGGCGTCCTCGCGAAGGGAGGGTCTCGCCGTCCGGGGAGGCCCACGGGAGGTAAGTCCATGACCAGGACGAAGAAGACCGGGATGAAGGTACGGGGCGGCCGTGCCGCCGCGATCGGTGCGCTGGGTCTGGCCTCGGTGGCGCTGGCCGCCGGGCCGGCGTTCGCCAAGGGGGACGTGAGCATCAAGGCGCCGCACACGGCGCAGGTCGGCAAGGCCTTCGCGGTGACGGCGAGCGCGTACGACGACGCCTCCAGCTACCTGCGGGTATGCCTGGAATGGCGTAGCGGCAAGCAGGCTTGGGCCCAGGTGACCTGCGGCTCCGTCGTCGAGCGGGGCGACGGCGACGCGCAGGTCGCCGTGCACATCAAGGCCGCGCACAGCGGCGCCGTGGAATACCGTGCGGCGGTGTACGGCCTGAACACCCCGAAGGACAGCCACCCCGTACGGCAGCGGACCTCCGACGTGGTGACGGTGAACGTCCGCTGAGGCCGGGGGTGCGGGGGCGCGGTCGCGGACAGTTGGTGCGTGTCAGCGCAACTGCTGGACGTGGCCGCGCTGTTCGTCGCAGGCGGCGGGCCGTCCCGCTCTTACGCCGCCCCCGCCCCCGGCGCGTACGACCGCAGGCCCCGGTCGGCGAAGGCGATCAGCCACTCGAAGCTCGTGTCGACGTCGGCGCTCCACTGGAAGCCGTCCGCCGCCTGCAAGGTGGCGAAACCGTGGCAGAGGCTGCGCAGCGCGCGCAGGGCGTGGTCGACGTCGGCCTCCGGGATGTCGTAACCGCGCAGAACCGCCGTGAACGCGTCGAGCAGCCGCCGGCCCCCGGCGGCCAGGGGGTCGTCGGGGCCGGAGGGTTCCATGCCGACGGTGGCGGCGTACCGGCCGGGGTGCTCCAGGACGAAGGCGCGGAACGAGCGGGCCGCGGCGGCCAGGGCGTCCTGCCCCGCGTAGCCCTGGACCGCGCCGCCGACGGCGTCGGCGGCCTCGCTCAGCGCCAGGGCGGCGATGCGGCGGTTGAGGTCTTCCTGGCCGCCCACGTGTTTGTACAGGGACGGCGTACGGACCCCGAGCCGCTCGGCCAGCAGGCCCATCGTCAGGTTGGCGATGCCCACTTCGTCGGCGAGGGCGGCGCCGGCCGCGACCACGGTCGTCGGGTCCAGCCCGGCCCTAGGCACGGGCGGCGTCCGGCTGCGGCTGGAGGAAAGCGAGCATGAGGGAAACCACCTGGTCGGGGAACTGGTCGTGCGGGTAGTGCCCGGCTCCCTCGATCATCTCAAGGCGGCCCAGGCCGGCCGGCAGGGCGTCGACGATCGCCGAACCCTCGGCGTGCGGGTCGGCCCAGTCGGGGTCGAGCGTGCCCATCACGACCAGGACCGGGCAGCGGACGTCGCCGAGCCGCGCGCCGGCGTCGGCCGGGGCGCTGCGGGCCATGCCCTGGAACGCCTTCATCCGGCCCGGTTCGCGCAGCAGGGAGCTGAGGTGGTCGAGGCGCTCGGTCCAGTCGGCCGGCTTCACGCCCGGGTAGGCGACGTCGAGGTACGAGCGCCAGAGCGGCACGCTGCCGAGCGCGTTCGCGCCGAGCAGCCGCAGCATGCCCTGGCGGAAGCGCCGTACCCGCAGGTCGCCGAGGCGGGCCCACTGCTTGCGGGTGAACGGTCCCAGTTCCACGACCGCGCTGATCAGCGCGGGTTCGCGGGCGGCGGCGATGGTGGCGGCACCGCCGGACATCGAGTGGCCGACGAGTACGGCCGGGCCGCCGCCGAGATGGCGGATCACGGCGAGCAGGTCGCCCGCGATGGCGGTACGGCTCCAGGTCGGCCAGTCGGCGCTGGACTCGCCGCACCCGCGCAGGTCGACCGCGGCGACCCGGTGACCCGCCGCCACCAGTCGCGGGAGCACGGCGCGGTACGCGGAGCGGCTGTCGCCCATGCCGTGCGCGAGGACGATCAGCGGGCCGTCGCCCGCCACCTCGTACGCGATGGTCCCGCCTTCGACGGCAAGGTACTCGGTCATGGCGTCCCTCCGGCCTGCTTGGCTAATGCTGTTAGCTAAAAGCTAATGTCGTTAGCCATGGCTGTCAACGGTGGTGGGTGGTGTGGAGGTGCCGGCTGACGGCTTCTCGCGGCTGTCTCTGAACGTGCCGGTTCCGCAAGGGGCTTCCAGAGCCTTGATCAGGCGCGATGGAAAGTCGCTGGCCCCCGCTCCCTCCTGCGTCGAGACTTTCCGCGTGACGCTTCACGAGGACGAGACCCCTGCCGACGAAGAACTTGTCCGGTCGCTGCTGAAGGCGCAGCGCCCGGAGTGGGCCGCCCTGCCGTTGTCGCCCGCGGGCGCGGGTACGGACAACACCATGTACCGGCTGGGCGCCGACCTGCTCGTACGGCTTCCGCGAACGGCCGGCACCGGGCAGTCCCTGCGGAAGGAACGGGAATGGCTTCCGCGCCTGGCGCCCCGCCTTTCGCGGCCGATTCCCGAGCCTGTTCACGCGGGGGCGCCGACCGACGCCTTTCCGCTGGTGTGGTCGGTCTACCGCTGGATCGACGGTGAGGAGGCGGGCCCGGAGACCGTCCGGGACTGGGCCGCGTTCGGGGCCGATTTGGCGGCCGTCGTGCGGGAGTTGCATCGCGTCGACCTGATGGGGGCGACGCGCGGGGACGGTCTCAGCTGGTACCGCGGGGGCACCCTGGAGCCGTGTGACCAGTGGGTCGGCGGATGTCTCGACGAGTGCCGGGCCCTCGTGGGCGCCGAACTCGACGTCGACGCCCTGGAACGGCTGTGGCGGGCCGCGCTCGCCCTGCCCGAGCCCTCCGGGCCCCACGTGTGGCTCCACGGCGACCTCAAGCCGACCAACCTGCTGGTCCGGAACGGCAGGCTCCACGCGGTCATCGACTTCGGAGGGCTCTCGGTCGGCCTCCCCGACGCCGAGCACTCCACCGTCTGGGACCTGCCGCCGCAGGCGCGACGGGCCTACTGGGACGCCTTGGGCCTTGATGACGCGACCTGGGCCCGCGCCCGCGCCTGGGCCATCGCGGTGGGCGTCAGCGGAGTCTCCTACTACTGGCGCACCTTTCCCGCCTTCGTCTCCGAATGCCGCGCGAGACTTCAGGCGATCCTCGCGGACGACGCCGTGCGTTGAGTGCTGCGTCCGGTCGGGGTCCGGTCGGGGGCCGGTCGGGGTCCGGTCGGGACGGCAGGGCGCTCGGCTGCTCGACTGCTCGGTGACCATGAGGTCCCCCAGCCACGGAAAAGTGCGTTCTTCCACGTCAGCGCGGACTCTCTTACGGTTCGCCAGTAACTACGAGAGACCGGATGGAAGTGAGCGGCATGGCCGTCGCCTTGATGAACCCCGACGGGTTGCCGAAGATCCCCGCCTACCAGCAGGTGTCGATCGCGACCGGTTCGAAGCTGGTCCACACCGCGGGGCAGGTCTCCTGGGACGCCGACGGGGTCACGGTCGGCGCGGGCGACCTCGTCGCTCAGGTCGAACAGAGCTACCTCAACGTCGGCACGGCGCTGGCCGAGGCCGGGGCCTCGTTCGCCGATGTGGTGAAGCTGAGCGTGTACGTCGTCGACTGGACCCCCGACAAGCTGCCCCTGTTCATGGAGGGGGTCTCGCGCGCCGCCGCGAAGCTGGGGGTCGTTCCGGCCGCGCCGAGTACGTTGCTGGGCGTCGCGGCGCTGCACATACCCGAGCACCTGGTCGAGGTCGAAGCCACCGCCGTCATCGACTGAACGCGACGAGACGTGGCTCCGCCGGGACTCCGCCGGGACTTCGCCGCCGTCGAGCGGACGATCGTGGACGAGGGGCGGCGCTGATGATCGAGCGGCATCCCGAGTGGGTGGGCCGGGAGCGGGTCGGGAAGGGCGTCGGCTGCCTGTGCGCCGAGCACGCCGCTCAAGGGCTCCCTCAAGGGCCCCCTCTCGGGCTTCCCCTCCGGCTCCCTATTCGGGATTCGGGAAGGCGGCGGCCCGTTCCAGAAGGAGCGCCTTCTCACGGGCGTTGCGGGTCAGGGACGCCGCGCGCTCGAATTCCGTACGCGCCTCGTCGCCGCGGCCCAGGCGTGCCAGCAGGTCGCCCCGGACGCTCGGCAGGAGGTGGTACCCCTTCAGGGCCGGTTCGCCGGCCAGGGCGTCGACCAAGGGCAGGGCAGCCGCCGGGCCTTGGGACATCGATACGGCGACGGCCCGGTTCAGCTCCACCACCGGGGACGGGGCCAGGGCCGTCAGCCGTCCGTACAGTGCGGCGATCGTCGCCCAGTCCGTGTCCTCGTAGCGGACGGCCTGCGCGTGGCACGCGGCGATCGCGGCCTGGACGGCGTACGGGCCGCGGCCCGCGCGGTGCAGGGCCTCGATGCCGCGGCGGATGAGCATCCGGTTCCACCGGGACCGGTCCTGGTCGGCGAGGAGCACCGGGGCGCCGTCCGGGCCCGTACGCGCCGCGATGCGCGACGCCTGGAACTCCAGGAGCGCGGCCAGACCGTGCGCCTCCGGCTCCCCGGGCATCAGGCCCGCGAGGACGCGGGCGAGCCGGAGCGCGTCCTCGCACAGCGCCGGGCGCACCAGGTCCTCGCCGGCCGTCGCGGAGTAACCCTCGTTGAAAATGAGGTAGATGACCTCCAGGACCGAGGAGAGCCGCGCCGTCCGCTCGGCTGCGCCCGGCACTTCGAAGGGGACCCCGGCCTTGGCTAGGGTGCGCTTCGCGCGGACGACGCGCTGGGCGACGGTCGGCTCCGGAGCCAGGAAGGCGCGGGCTATCTCCTGCGTCGTCAGCCCGCCCAACAGCCGCAGGGTGAGCGCGATCCGGGCCTCGGTCGACAGCACGGGGTGGCACGCGGTGAAGATCAGCCGCAGCAGATCGTCACCGATGGCCCCGGCGTCCGAGGGGTCGGAGGGGTCGGAGGGGTCCGCGGTGCCTTCGAGGTCTCCCGGGTACGGCGACGGTACGTCCGTCAGCGCCCGCCCGACCTCCGCCAGCTTGCGCGCGTACGTCTCCTTGCGGCGTACGAGGTCGATCGCGCGGTGCTTGGCGGTGGCCATGAGCCAGGCGCCCGGCTTCTCCGGTACGCCCGACTCGGGCCACTGTTCCAACGCGGCGACCAGGGCGTCCTGCGCCAACTCCTCGGCGATGCCCACGTCCCGTACGATCCGGGCGGCACCGGCGATGATCCGCGCGGACTCGATCCTGAACACCGTCTCGACCGTCTCGACCGCCTTGGCCGTCTCGGCCGTCTTGACCACCTCGGCCGTCTTGGCCGCCTCGGCTGTCTTGGAGATCCCGGTCGTCTCAGTCGTCTCAGTCGTCCTGCTCGTACTCGCTGCTGCCGTCACGGGCACTTATCAGAGCAGCCGCGCGAGGGCGGGGCAAGCGCGTTCGAGCAGGCGTGGCCGGGTCAGGGTTCCATGATCTCGCGGACTTCAGCCGTGATGGTCCAGTAGTCCTCGTGCGTGAGCAGGAACCGCTTGGTCCACTCCACCGCCTCGGCCTTGTCCTTGGCCTGGATGATGGAGTAGCCGCCGATGACTTCCTTGCTCTCCGTGAAGGGCCCGTCGGTGCAGCTCATCTTGCCGCCGGACCAGGTGACGCGGGTGCCCTCGGCGGTCGGCGTGAGCCCGGCCGTGTCCAGCATGACCCCGGCCTTGGTGATCTCCTCCAGCAGCGCGCCCATCCGCTCCAGCAGCTCGGGGCTGGGGCCGTCGGCGGGGGCGTTCCGCTCGTCGATGCGGATCATCGTCAGGTAGCGCGGCATGGTGACTCCTCGGTCGGGAGGGGCGGGGACTCTCCCCGCCTCTCACCCTTGCGTCGAACGGGAGACGCCGGGATCGACACCTCCGCCGAGAATTCTTCGGAATTCTTCCGAGAAACTTTCCGGGGGCGGTGGAGGACAGGCGGTTTGGGCCCTCGGAGGGCGCTTCGGGGCGCCTCGTGCCAGTGTCGCTCCGTCCGCCGCCGGCTCACCGTCAGCTCACCGGCGGCTCGCCCGACGAACCTGGGCCGGAAACATTTGCTGGACCGATGGGGCGCCCGGATCGCAAGCTGGCCCCATGCCAGAGATCGCCGCCTCCGCCCGTACGCCCTTCCGCGCGCCGTCCGCCCGTCCGCCCTCCTGGTACGCGCGTCCCGCCGCCCGCGCCTGGACGTGCGAGCCCGCGCCCGCCGACGTACGGGCCTTCCACGCCTCGCTGCCCGGTTACGCACCCACGCCGCTGACCGAACTCCCGGGGATCGCCGCCGAACTGGGCGTCGGCCGGTTCTTCGTCAAGGACGAGTCGGCGCGGCTGGGGCTGCCCGCGTTCAAGGCGCTGGGCGCGTCCTGGGCGGTGCACCGGGTCCTGGCCCGGCGCGAGGCGGACGCCGCCCGGGACGGAGTTCGGGACGGGGTTCAGGGCAGTGGTCGGGACGGGGCATCGGTACGGCTGGTCACCGCCACCGATGGGAATCACGGCCGGGCGGTGGCCCGTACCGCCCGGCTGCTCGGGCACCACGCCCACGTCTTCGTGGCGCACGGGGTGCACCCGGGCGCCGTGGCCGCCATCGCGGGGGAGGGGGCGCGGGTCACGGAGGTGCCGGGCGTCTACGACGACGCCGTGCGCGCGGCGGAGGCGGCGGCCGCCGCGCCGGACTCGGTCCTCGTCCAGGACACCGCCTGGCCCGGTTACGAGGAGATCCCCGGCTGGATCGCGGAGGGGTACTCCACCCTGTTCGCCGAGGTCGACGCCCAGTTGACCGCCGCGGGGGCCGGGTCGCCCGGGCTCGTCGCCGTGCCCGTCGGCGTCGGCTCGCTCGCGCAGGCGGCCGTCACCCATTACCGCAGCCGCCGGGCGGCGGGCGGCGCGGCGCTGCTGTCGGTGGAGCCCGAGAACGCGGCGGGGGTCCTGCACAGCCTGCTGGCCCGGCGGCCGGTCACCGTGGCGACCGGCGACACGACCATGGCCGGCCTGAACTGCGGCACCCCCTCCAGCCTCGCCTGGCCGTTCCTGCGCGACGGCCTGGACGCGGCCGTCACCGTGACGGACGCCGACAGCGCCGCGGCGGCCGGTGCGCTGGCCGCGCACGGCGTCTCCTCCGGCCCCTGCGGCGCCGCCTCCCTGGCGGGCCTGCGCGCGGCCCTCACCAGCGACGGAGCCGGGGCGCTCCCCGGAGTCACCGACCGCCGTGCGGCCTTGGGCGTCGGGGCCGGGTCTGTCGTCGTCGCCCTGAGTACGGAGGGCACCGCCGCCAATCCGCACGGCGGGTGAGGGGTGGGAAGCACGCGTCCAGGGGGCGTCAGCCGCTCGCCGCCGGTACCGGCAGGGCCGTGATGACCGCCGAGACCAGGATCACCGCGCCCAGGGCCACCGCCTCCGCGCGGGCGGGGCGAACGGGCCCGGCGGGGGAGTCCGGGTCCGAGGAGCGGTGCAGGCGGAACCGGGCGGCCAGGGCCAGGGCGCCCACGACCGCCACCAGGGCCAGCTTGGCGAGCAGTGCCCGCCCGTACGCCGTCGTCAGGACCGCGTCGAGCGGCAGCCGGCGCAGGGTGCTGAAGGTGCCCGTCACCGCCAGGGCGGCGAAGAGGGCGGCGGCGGGCCGGGCGTAGCGGCGCAGCAGCGCCCTTGCGGCGTCCGGCCGGCCCCGCCACAGGCGCATCGTGCGCAGTACGTGCACCAGCCCGCCCGCCCACAGTGCGGCCGCGCTGAGGTGAATGAGCGTCAGCAGCGAACCGAGCAATGGGGTGTTGGCTTCGGGATGTGCGCGCAGTGCCTCCCCGACGGCGACCAGCGACAGCGGGGCGGGGGCGAGGCCGGGGCGGCGCAGCGCGATGCAGGCGCCCGCGAAGAGGAAGCCGTTGGCTTCCAGGAGTGCCAGTCCGCCGGGGCGTGTCGCGTACGTGCCGACGAGATCGCCGCTGGTCAGCCCGGCGGCCAGGGAACCGTCCCCGGCGAGCACGACGATCTGCCCGGCCGCCGCCGCGAACCCGGCGACGGGCGCCGTCAACCCCCAGCTGCGCGGGGCGAGTTCGGGCGCGTCGGGGATCGTACGGGTGAGCCGGTTGGCGGCCGCTTCGCCCAACTGGAGGGAGAACGCGGCCAGCAGCACCGCCCGCAGCATGGTGGTGACTCCCGCGCCCGGCACCGTGAGCTCGTTCGTGCCGGACAGGGCGGCCGTGGCGCCCAGCAGCGAGACGACGAGGAACGCCGCCGCGGGGGCGGCGACCGCGGCGATCAGCCTCGCGCGCCGACGGCGTGTGTCGGTGACCGAAGAGCCCGGAAGCATCATCGGGCGATCGTCTCCGGAGCGTACAAATCCGGCAAGACCGGCGCGCGCCACACTGGTCCACCTGGGTTCGAAGCATCCCCCGCCCGCAGCCACCGGCCGGGCCCGCGCCTGTGGTCACCGGCCGGGCCCCTGCCTGCGGCCTCCAGCCGGGCCCCCGTCTGTGGTCGCCCGCCGACGCTCCCCGCATACCGTGGAGACCCACCGCCCGCGCCTGCGCAGAAAACCGCGAAGAAAGACGTGAACGAAGTGACCGACGCCCTGAACACCGACACCGACACCGACTCCGACACCGCCGCCTGGCTCGCCGCCGCCGCGATCGACCCCGCCGTACGGGCGCTGCGCCCCGACTACCGCGCCCTGCTGATCACCGCCGAGGGGCTGACCCCCGGGCCCAGCGACGCCGTCGGCGAACGGCTGCTCACGGCGGCCGAGGAGACCGCGCGCAAGTGGCTCGCCGAGGGGCCGGTGGAGGAGCACCCGCACCTCGCGGCCTGGCGCGAGGCGTTCCGCGCCTTCGGCGCGAAGCCGCAGCGGACCCGGCCCAGCGCGGAGGCGCTGCTGCGCCGCGCCGCCGACGGGCTGCCGCGCGTGGACCGGCTCACCGACATCTACAACGCGGTCTCGGTCGCGCACGTCGTGCCGCTGGGCGGCGAGGACCTCGACCACTACTGGGGCCCGGCGCGGCTCGTACGGGCCGACGGTACCGAGGAGTTCGAGACGGCCGCCGGGGGCGAGAGCGTCGTGGAGAACCCCGCCCCCGGGGAGGTCGTGTGGCGCGACGACGCGGGTGTCACCTGCCGCCGCTGGAACTGGCGGCAGTGCGTCCGTACCCGCCTCACCCACGACACCACCCGCGCCTTCTTCCTCCTCGACGCGCTCGGCCCCATGGACGACGCGGCCCTGACCGCCGCGGGCGACGCGCTCGGCGAGGCCCTGACCGAATCCAGCCCCGGCGTGCGCCTCGCCACGAGGATCGTCGCGGCGGGAGACGCGGGAGACGCGGGAGACGCGGGAGACGCGGGAGACGCGGGGGCGTAGCACCCGCACCCCGCCATCTCCGCACCCCGCCCGCCCCGCGCCCCACCTCGCCTCAACCGCTCAACTCCGCCCCCGGCCGCGCGAACTGGGCCTCGTACAGCTCTGCGTACGCCCCGCCCGCCGCCAGCAGCGTCCGGTGCGAGCCCTGCTCCACGATCCGGCCCGACTCCATCACCAGGATCACGTCGGCGTCCCGGATCGTGGAGAGGCGGTGCGCGATCACGAAGCTCGTACGGCCCGCGCGCAGCCGCGCCATGGCGCGCTGGATGAGGAGTTCGGTGCGGGTGTCGACGGAGCTGGTGGCCTCGTCGAGGATGAGGATCACGGATTCGGCGAGCCAGGCGCGGGCGATCGTCAGCAGCTGCTTCTCGCCCGCGCTGAGCCCTTCGCCGTCCTCGGCGAGCACGGTGTCGTAGCCGTCGGGGAGGGTGCGGATGAACCGGTCCGCGTGGGTGGCCTTCGCCGCCGCCACGACCGCCTCCCGGTCCGCGCCCGCCGCGCCGTAGGCGATGTTCTCCGCGATGGTGCCGCCGAAGAGCCAGGTGTCCTGGAGCACCATGCCGACCCGCCCGCGCAGCTCCTCGCGGGACATCCGGGCGATGTCGACGCCGTCCAGGGTGATGCGCCCGCCGGTCACCTCGTAGAACCGCATCAGCAGGTTGACGAGGGTGGACTTGCCGGCGCCCGTCGGGCCGACGACGGCGACGGTCTGCCCGGGTTCGACGGTGAGCGACAGGTCGTCGATGAGGGGCGTCCTCGGCTCGTACCGGAACGCGACGTGCTCGAAGGCGACCTGCCCGCGTACGTGCTCCGGGCGCAGCGGTTCGGCGGCGTCCGGGGTCTGCTCCTCGGCGTCGAGGAGTGCGAAGACCCGTTCGGCGGAGGCGATGCCGGACTGGAGCAGGTTGGCCATGGCCGCGACCTGGGTGATGGGCTGCGCGAACTGCCGGGCGTACTGCACGAACGCCTGGATGTCGCCGATCGTCATCGCGCCGGACGTCACCCGGAGCCCGCCGATGACCGCGACCAGTACGTAGGTGAGGTTGCCGACGAACATCATCGCGGGCTGCATCAGGCCGGACACGAACTGGGCGCGGAAACTCGACGCGTACAGCGCCTCGTTGTGCTCGTCGAAGGTCCGTACGGCCTCCTCCTGCCGGCCGAAGACCTTCACCAGCGCGTGCCCGGTGTACATCTCCTCGATGTGCGCGTTGAGCTGCCCGGTCGTCGCCCACTGCCGTACGAACTGGGGCTGCGCCCGCTTCCCGATCACGGTGGCGACGACGGCGGAGGCGGGCACGGTGGCCAGCGCGACGAGGGCGAGCAGCGGGGAGATCCAGAACATCATGGCGAGCACGCCGACGACGGTCAGCAGCGACGTCACGATCTGGCTCAGCGCCTGCTGCATGGTCTGGGAGATGTTGTCGATGTCGTTGGTGGTGCGGGAGAGGATCTCGCCGCGCGGCTGCCCGTCGAAGTGGCTCAGCGGCAGCCGGGCCAGCTTGGTCTCGGACTCCGCGCGCAGCCGGTACGTCACGCGCTGCACGATCACCGTCGTCAGCCGCCCCTGGAGCAGGCCGAAGAGCGCCGCCGCGGCGAAGAGCCCGAGCGCGCCGAGCAGGACCCGCCCCACCGCGCCGAAGTCCGTGCCCCGGCCGCCGGAGACCCCGGCCAGGACGAGGTCGGTGGCGTGGCCGAGCAGCTTGGGGCCCAGTACGGACATGGCGACGCCGCCGAGGCCGAGGAGCAGCACGCCGAGCACGGGTCCGCGCTCGGGGCGCAGCATGCCGAGCAGCCGGCGGCCCGAGCCGAGGAAGTCCATGGAGCGCCGGCCGGGGGGTATGCGGTCCGTACTCATGCTGCCTCCTGCTCGGTGAGCTGGGAGAGCACGATCTCCCGGTAGGTGTCGTTGCCGGCCATCAGTTCGGTGTGCGTGCCGGTGCCTACGACGCGGCCTTCGTCGAGGACGACGATGCGGTCGGCGTCACGGATCGTGGACACCCGCTGCGCGACGATCACCACCGTCGCCCGCTCCGTGTCCCGCGCCAGAGCCGCCCGCAGCCGGGCGTCCGTCGCGTAGTCCAGCGCCGAGAACGAATCGTCGAAAAGATAGATCTCCGGACGGCGCACCAG
>NZ_JBFAIV010000045.1:0-58459 GCF_040654875.1 Streptomyces sp. NPDC050610
CACGGGCCCGTAAATCATGCAGCCCCGTAGGGACCCCACCGCCCCGTACCCGACCCGGCACCGCACCCGGCGCGCAGCACCCACACCCCGCACCCACCCCGCACACCCGCCCGGCACCGCAATTTCCGTACCGAGCGACGCCGACACCACACCATCCACCCCAACCCCGGAGGAGCCCCGTGGAGACAGACCTCATCGCGCGAGCCAAGGCGTGGCTCGCCGAAGATCCCGACAGTGACACCCGCGACGAGCTCGCCAAGCTCGTCGAGGCCGAGGACCTCACCGAACTCGCCGCCCGGTTCAGCGGCACCCTCCAGTTCGGCACTGCGGGTCTCCGCGGCGAGCTGGGCGCGGGCCCCATGCGCATGAACCGCTCGGTCGTCATCCGCGCCGCGGCCGGGCTCGCCGCGTACCTGAAGGACCAGGGCCAGGGCGACGGAACCGTCGTCATCGGCTACGACGCCCGCTACAAGAGCGCCGACTTCGCCCGCGACACGGCGGCCGTGATGGTCGGGGCGGGGCTCAAGGCGGCGCTGCTGCCGCACCCGCTGCCCACGCCGGTGCTGGCCTTCGCCATACGCCACCTGGGGGCGGTCGCGGGCGTCGAGGTGACCGCGAGTCACAATCCGCCCCGCGACAACGGCTACAAGGTCTACCTGGGCGACGGTTCGCAGATCGTGCCGCCCGCCGACGCGGAGATCGCGGAGCGGATCGCGGCCGTCGGCGGCCTGTCCGGGGTGGCCCGCCCGGAGTCCGGCTGGGAGGTGCTCGGCGACGATGTCGTGGACGCCTATCTGCGGCGTACGGACGCGGTCCTGACCCCGGACTCCCCCAGGGGCGCGAACGTCGTCTACACGCCCATGCACGGCGTCGGACGCACCACGCTGACGGCGGCCTTCGCCCGCGCCGGGTTCCCGGCCCCCACGGTCGTGCCCGAGCAGGCGGACCCGGACCCGGACTTCCCGACCGTGGCGTTCCCCAATCCGGAGGAGCCCGGCGCCATGGACCTGGCGTTCGCGACGGCCCGCCGCGCCGGCCCGGACCTGGTCATCGCCAATGACCCGGACGCGGACCGCTGCGCCGTGGCCGTGCCGGCGCCCTCCGCGGAGGCGGGCTGGCGCATGCTGCGCGGCGACGAGGTCGGCGCGCTGCTGGCGGAGCACCTGGTGCGCAAGGGGGCCCGCGGCACGTTCGCGACGACGATCGTCTCGTCCTCTCTGCTGTCGCGGATCGCCGCCGCCGCGGACGCCCCGTACGAGGAGACGCTCACGGGCTTCAAGTGGCTGGCCCGCACCCCGGGGCTGCGCTACGCCTACGAGGAGGCGCTGGGCTACTGCGTGGACCCGGAGGGCGTGCGCGACAAGGACGGCATCACGGCCGCCCTGCTGATCGCCGAGCTGGCGTCGGAGCTGAAGGAGAGCGGCCGTACGCTCACGGATCTGCTCGACGAGATCGCCGTACGGTACGGCCTGCACGCCACGGACCAGCTCTCCGTGCGGGTGGAGGACCTGTCGGTGATCTCGGCGGCGATGCGGCGGCTGCGGGAGCAGCCGCCGGCCGCTCTGGCGGGGCTGCCGGTGGCGTCGGCGGAGGACCTGGCCGAGGGCACGGCGTTGCTGCCGCCGACCGACGGGTTGCGTTACCACCTGGCCGGTGACGCGGGGGTGGAGGCGGCGCGCGTGGTCGTCCGGCCGAGCGGTACGGAGCCCAAGCTGAAGTGCTATCTGGAGGTCGTCGTGCCGGTGGACTCCGCGGCGGCGCTGAACCAGGCGCGTACGACGGCCGAGACGACGCTCGCGGCCATCAAGGCGGACCTCTCCGGGGCGGCCGGTATCTGAGATTCCGTTACGTCGGCTATTAGGAGACCCCTGGTTCTCAAACCAGGGGCCTTCCGCCCGTACGGGTGACATCCGTACTGCACCTGTCGCACCCGGCGCGGCGTGGCACGAGGGGCGGGCGAAAGTCTGGACTGGTGTCCCCCAGCCCACCGCCAGGCGCCGCCGAAGTGCCTCCGCCGGCCTGCGCGCCGCCCGCGGCATCGGCGACGCCGGCGCTCGACGCCGTCGCGCTGCGGCCCGTACGGGACGGCACGGGGCACCGGCTGCGCCGGGCGCTGCGGAGGGCGGCCCCTGCGCTGCTCGGCTATGTGGCCGTACGGCTCCTCGGCGTGGTCGTGCTCGCCAAATGGGCGCATCTCAAGGGGCACGGGTTCTGGCCGCAGCTGGCCAACCAGTGGGACTCGCGCTGGTATCTGGGGATCGCCAACCGGGGCTACGACGATGTCCTGACCGGCGTCCGCAACACCTGCAACCTGGCGTTCTTCCCGCTGTATCCGTTCCTGGTCAAGGCGTTCTCGCATCCCTTGCCGCCGGGGCACCGGGCGAGCACCGGCCTGGTGCTGTCGGTGACGGCCTCGCTGCTGGCGGCCTGGGGCGTGTTCGCGGTCGGCGACCGGCTGTACGGGCACCGGGTGGGGGCGGTCCTGGCGGTGCTGTGGGGCGTGACGCCGGTCGCGCTGGTCCAGTGGATGGGCTACACGGAGTCGCTGTTCACGGCACTGGCCGCGTGGTCGCTGTACGCGGTGCTGACCGGCCGCTGGGTGTGGGCCGGGACCCTGTCGGCCTTCGCGGGGCTCACCCGCCCCACGGGCGTGGCGCTGGCGGCGGCGGTGTCCGTGAGCGCCCTGATGGCGCTGCGCGGAGCACGCCGCGAGGGCGCCGGGGTAACCGGGAGCCCCCCGGTGGCCCGTATGGTCACGGGCTGCGTGCTGGCCCCGCTCGGCTGGCTCGGCTATCTCGTCTGGGTCGCGGTGCGGCTCGGCCGCTGGGACGGCTACTTCGCGGTCCAGCGGACGTGGACGAACCAGCTCGACGGCGGCGTGGAGACGCTGCGCTCGCTGCGCGAGACACTCACCTACCAGGCCCGCCCGGAACTGTTCCTGGTCGTCGTCTCGATCGTCATCATGCTGTCGGCGGCGCTGTACGCGGTGTGCGTGGCGCAGCGCCAGCCGCCGCCGTTGCTGATCTTCACGGGTGCGCTGCTGGTGATCGTGTTGTGCAGCGGCGGCGTGTACTTCCCGCGCGCCCGGTTCCTGCTGCCGGGCTTCCCGCTGCTGCTGCCGTTCGCCTTGGCCATCGCGCGCGCGAGACGCCGGACGGCGCTGCTGGTGCTGGGCGGGGCGGCGCTGTTCTCGGCGTACTTCGGGGCGTACATGGCCCTGGTCTGGCCGAGCGCGCCGTGAGGGCCGGTCTCAGCCGACCAGGTAGACGATCACCAGGGCTACGAACCCGACGGCGGCCGGGGCGATGATCTCGTACGCCCAGGTCACCTGCGGCGCGCCCTGCGCGCCCTCGCGCGAGGCGTTGCGCTCGGAGAGGTCGCGGATCTCGTCGATGGCCTGATCGGCGACGGCCCGTAGCGGCTTGCCGCCGATCGGGGCGTGCGGGGAGGTCTGCTGCGAGGAGTCGGCGAGGGAGGCCCGTACTTGCCGCCTGGACGCCTGCTTGCGCGCGCGCAGGGACACGGGGATGGACCACATCTGGTACTTCGTGCCGCCCGCGAAGATCTCGCTGGAGTACCCGGCGCGGACGCCCTCGACGGAGGCCCACGGCAGCGTGATCGTACGGAAGGGGTTCCGCACCCGGATGCGGTCGGCGCCGGCCCACACCGCGGGCCGCACCGTGAAGGCGACGACCAGCGGCACCAGGAACACCAGCCCGGCGACGGCCATCCAGGGGGTGCGCCCCGAACCCCGCACCGCCGCGTCGATCCCCAGCCACGCCCCGAGCGCGAGCAGCAGCACCCCGGCGCCGATCGCGGCCGGTGAGCGGTAGCAGCGCTCGGCGTACGCGGGTTCCCGCTGGTCGTCCGAGGATTTGGGGGCGTCGTCCGGGCTCGTCATGGGCCCGATTCTGCCTGACGGTCCGGAAACCGGACGTTGCGGTACGGCATCGATCGGGTGGCGCGATACGGCGTTCCGATGTGCGTCCGCTCTCCCGCGTCCAAGATCCTCACACGCCGCGGAGCGGGTTCCGCTTGAGCAGGACCGCCCATGTCAGGGGCGGCCTCGGCACGTAGGATGCGCAATCGCCCTTATCGCCTCTGGCGGGTAAGAGGCATGAAAGATGCAAGAGAAATCGGGGGTACGAGCGCATGGCCGCCTTCACGGAGGAATGGGCGCAGCTCAAGCAGGAGTCGTCGAAAGCCGCCGGAATGACGCTCGCGAGCGCCGGAGACGGGGGCGGCGCGGACGGGCTGAAGTCCGACCGGGCCGCTTGGAGCGCGGCGGCGCAAGGCGTCGGCGACATCGCCAGGAAAGTCAGCAAGGCACTGGGGGAACTGGAGAAGGGGCAGAAGGGCCTGGGCGCGGGTACCGGAGCCGGAGTGCTCAGCACGGTGGCGCAGCGGGATCTGTACGCGTCCTGGAAGCGCTACCTGGAGGATGTATTCGGCCGGTGCGACGCGCTTGAGGAACCGCTGCGGAAGGCGGGCGACGCGCATTTCAAGAACGACGAGGACACGAAGAGCGCGTTCACAGCCGTAGGCGAGAAGTACAAAGAGACGCCTGCAGTCGGCGGCGCTAAGAAGGGCCGGTGACTTCGGGCCATGGATTACGCGGCGCTCAAGGCGCTCAAGCCGGAGGACTTCGAGGACGCGGCGCGCGGATACCGCGCGGCCAGTGATATGGCCGGCCACGCCAAGGATGGCATTCAGGACCGTATCCGGGCCAAGATGCGCGAATCCCTCAGCGGGGAGGCCGCGGACGCGGCCCACGGCCAGTTGCACGAGCTGGCCGAGGATTTCCACTACATGCAGGTGGAGTGCGGGCTGGTCAGCACGGCCCTTAACGCCTTCGCGGCGGACGTGCGGCCGGCGAAGAAAAAGCTGGACGCGGCCGTCGCGGACGCGGAGGCAAAGAACTTCTCGATCGGCGCGGACGGCTCGGTCAGCTATCCGGCTGCGGGCGACAAAGTGGACGGCGAGACGCCCAAGGGCGGTTCGGCGCACGGCCTCATCGACGAAACCGCCCGCGCCGTCAGCCGGCAGGCTGCCAACTTCGCCCCGAACCCGAACTTCGCCCACGCCCAGCAGTGCGCCGACCGTATAGCCGAGGCGCTCAAGGAGGCCACGGAGGCCGACGACAAGTGGGCGCCGGCCCTGCGCAAACTACAGGCCGACGACGACCTGGCTGTGACCGATAAGGACTGGGCCGATGTCCTTCAGGACACTCGCAGCGTCCGCGAGGGCGCGAAAGACTATCTGAGCCATATCAAGAGTCCGCCGAAGAACGGATCCCCGAAGGACAACGCCTCCTGGTGGAACGGCCTGTCCCAGCAGGAGCGGGACGACTACCTCGCCGTGTACCCCAAAGCCGTGGGCGCGCTGGACGGCATTCCCTCCACCGCCCGCGACGAGGCGAACCGGACCGTACTGGCCGAGGCCCACGCCGACGCGGCGAAAAAGCTGCACGACATCGACGCGCGCGAGCCGAAGAAATACGAGCAGCGGATCAACAACATCACCGGGCTGCCTATCCAGGGTTCTCAGGTGGAGACCTTCGCCTGGAAGAAGTGGAAGGAAGAACGGGACAAGGCGAACGGCCTGCTGGGCAGCATGGACGCGATCCAGTCGCGCCTCGAAGCCACCGGCGAGGACAAGCTGCCCAGAGCCTATCTGCTGGGCTTCGAGGACAAGGGCCTGGGCCGGTCCATCGTGGCCAACGGAAATCCAGACACGGCCGATCACACCGCGGTCTTCGTGCCCGGCACAACGTCCAATCTCGGGAAATCCAAGAGTTATATCCAGCACATGACGGATCTGTGGCAGGCAAGCAACTCCGTGGCCCAGGGGCAGCAGGTGTCGACGATTTCCTGGATTGGTTACGACGCACCGCAGAGCATCGTCCCCGAGGCCATGTCGCGCTCCTACGCCGAGAAGGCCGCCCCGACGCTGAACAAGTTCCTCGAAGGCGTGGAGACCGCGCAGGGCGGCGCGGACAAGAGCCACACGACGGTCATCGGCCATAGCTACGGGTCCACGCTCGTCGGCGCGTCTTCCATCCAGGGGCGGCTGCCCGCTGATGACATCGTCGTCGCCGGCAGCCCCGGCATGCTGGTCGGGCACGCCGAGGACCTCGACGTGGGCAAGGACCACGTGTGGTCGGAGGCCGCCTCGCTGACCAAGGACCAGGTGCCCGCCGGAGGGAAACTCGCGGGGCTGGGCGGTCCCGCGAACGGCCCCGAGTGGCTCTACGATCTCCTCCCGTTCGGCTCGGTCGCCAACCAGAACGTCCCATCCGACGAGGATTTCGGAGCTCATATCATGGAAACCGATGCCGAGAAACATGGGGATTACTGGCGAAATGGCTCCGTCAGTCTGGAAAACCAGGCGAATGTCGTAACCGGCCGCTACGGGAAGGTCACGCATGGCTAATGGAAACCGTGGTTTCAGCGGCCGGCGCTGGCTCGCCACGCTGGCCTTCGTCACCGCCTTCGGGTCGATTTCAACGGGGTGTTCTCAAGTGCAGGAAGAAAAGCTCAACTACAAGCCAGTCGAGCGGGACGTCGACACCGCCAAGAAGGAGACGAAGGCGGTGTCGAGCCAACTGCTGGACATGATGGGCATCAAGGGGAAGGTCACCCAGGGCGGCCCCGGAGTCTCCAGTTGCGAGGACGACGATGCGCAGGACCTGTATCTCCTGCGCCATCCGTGGTCGCTATATGAGGTCCCGGACGAGACCCTGGAGAAGGGGATGGCGAATCTGCGGAAGCAGCTTCCCGAGCACGGCTGGAAGATCCTCAAGGACGGCAAGGCCAACAGCAAGGACCAGGATCCGGAGATCCTCGCCGAGAACAAGAAACTGCAGCACGCCGCGCACATCACATGGAACAGGCAGACCACCACCGAGAAGCCGATGATTCATATCAGCGTGGTCTCCGCGTGCTTCCGCGCTCCCGAAGGAACCGACCTGAACACGACCTGGTGAACTGCCCGGGGCCGCTCGCGGCAGGGGTACGGCCACTGCGGGCGCCGCAGGGGGTGACAGGTCGCTACGCGCGTAGATATGCTCAGCTGGTGACCATGGCACCCCCTGCGGTAGTACCCGCACACGGCAACGACGCCGCGGAGCGACTCGCCTCGATGGCGGATGTGACCGCCAGCGACGGCGCGCTGCGCCGCTTCCTGCACGGACTGCCGGGCGTTGATGCGGTCGGGCTGGAGGCCCGCGCCGCCGCCCTCGGCACCCGCTCGATCAAGACCACGGCGAAGGCGTACGCCATCGACCTGGCGATCTCGATGATCGACCTGACCACCCTGGAGGGCGCGGACACTCCCGGCAAGGTCCGGGCGCTGTGCGCCAAGGGCGTCAACCCCGATCCCACCGACCGCGGCACCCCCAAGGTCGCCGCGATCTGCGTCTATCCCGACATGGTCGGCACGGCCAAGGCCGCGCTCGGCGATTCGGGCATCCACGTCGCCTCGGTGGCGACGGCGTTCCCCTCCGGGCGCGCCGGGATGCCGGTGAAGCTCGCCGACACCGCCGAGGCGGTGGCCGCCGGGGCCGACGAGATCGACATGGTGATCGACCGGGGAGCCTTCCTCAGCGGCCGCTATCTGTCGGTCTTCGAGGAGATCCAGCAGGTCAAGGCCGCCTGCCGGCGCGCGGACGGCACCGCCGCGCACCTCAAGGTGATCTTCGAGACGGGCGAGCTGTCGACGTACGACAATGTGCGCCGCGCCTCGTGGCTCGCGATGCTCGCGGGCGCCGACTTCATCAAGACCTCCACCGGCAAGGTGGCCGTCAACGCCACCCCGCCCGTCACCCTGCTGATGCTGGAGGCCGTCCGCGACTTCCGCGACGCGGTCGGCGTGCAGGTCGGCGTGAAGCCCGCCGGCGGCATCCGCACCACCAAGGACGCGATCAAGTACCTGGTGATGGTGAACGAGACCCTGGGCGAGGAGTGGCTGACCGGCGAGTGGTTCCGCTTCGGCGCGTCCAGCCTGCTCAACGATCTGCTGATGCAGCGTCAGAAGCTCAGCACCGGCCGCTACTCCGGCCCCGATTACGTGACGGTGGACTGAGGCACCCATGACCTTCGCATACGCACCCGCCCCCGAGTCCCGCGCCGTCGTCGACATCGCGCCCTCCTACGGGCTGTTCATCGACGGCGAGTTCACCGAGGCCGCCGGGGGCAAGGTCTTCAAGACCGTCTCCCCCGCCTCCGAAGAGGTCCTCTCCGAGGTCGCGCAGGCCGCCGCCGAGGACGTGGACCGGGCCGTACGGGCCGCCCGCAAGGCGTTCGAGAAGTGGTCGGCGCTGCCGGGCGCCGAGCGCGCCAAGTACCTCTTCCGCATCGCGCGCATCATCCAGGAGCGCTCGCGCGAACTGGCCGTCCTCGAAACGCTCGACAACGGCAAGCCGATCCGCGAGTCCCGCGACTCCGACCTGCCGCTGGTCGCCGCGCACTTCTTCTACTACGCGGGCTGGGCCGACAAGCTCCCCTACGCGGGCTTCGGCGCGGACCCCCGCCCGCTGGGCGTCGCCGGCCAGGTCATCCCCTGGAACTTCCCGCTGCTCATGCTCGCGTGGAAGATCGCCCCGGCGCTCGCCGCGGGCAATACGGTGGTCCTCAAGCCCGCCGAGACCACCCCGCTCTCCGCGCTCTTCTTCGCGGACATCTGCCGCCAGGCCGGGCTCCCCAAGGGCGTCGTCAACATCATCACGGGCGACGGCTCCACCGGCGCCGAGCTCGTCGCGCACCCCGGCATCGACAAGGTCGCCTTCACCGGCTCCACCGAGGTCGGCAAGGCCATCGCCCGTACGGTCGCGGGCACCGACAAGAAGCTCACCCTCGAACTCGGCGGCAAGGCCGCCAACATCGTCTTCGACGACGCACCCATCGACCAGGCCGTCGAGGGCATCGTCAACGGGATCTTCTTCAACCAGGGCCACGTGTGCTGCGCGGGCTCCCGCCTGCTCGTCCAGGAGTCCGTCGCCGACGAGATCCTGGACGCCCTCAAGCGCCGGATGAGCACCCTGCGCGTCGGCGACCCGCTCGACAAGAACACCGACATCGGCGCCATCAACTCCCCCGAGCAGCTGGCCCGTATCCGCAGCCTCGCCGACGCGGGCGAGGCGGAGGGCGCCGAGCGCTGGGCCCCGGCCTGCGAACTGCCCTCCACCGGCTACTGGTTCGCCCCGACGCTCTTCACCAACGTGACGCAGGCCCACCGCATCGCGCGCGAGGAGATCTTCGGCCCGGTGCTGTCCGTCCTGACCTTCCGCACGCCCGCCGAGGCCGTGGAGAAGGCCAACAACACGCCGTACGGGCTCTCGGCCGGCGTCTGGACGGAAAAGGGCAGCCGAATCCTGTGGATGGCCGACCGGCTGCGGGCGGGCATCGTGTGGGCCAATACGTTCAACAAGTTCGACCCTGCCTCGCCCTTCGGCGGCTACAAGGAGTCGGGCTTCGGCCGCGAGGGCGGCCGTCACGGTCTGGAGGCGTACCTCAATGTCGGCTGATCGCTTGAGTGTGCTCAAGACCTACAAGCTGTACGTGGGGGGCAAGTTCCCCCGGTCCGAGAGCGGACGGGTGTACGAGGTGACCGACTCCAAGGGCAACTGGCTCGCCAACGCCCCCCTCTCCTCCCGCAAGGACGCGCGGGACGCCGTCGTCGCGGCCCGCAAGGCGTTCGGCGGCTGGTCGGGCGCCACGGCCTACAACCGCGGCCAGGTCCTCTACCGCGTCGCCGAAATGCTGGAAGGCCGCCGCGAACAGTTCGCCTCCGAGGTCGCCGAGGCCGAGGGCATGTCCAAGGCCAAGGCCGCCGCCCAGGTGGACGCGGCCGTCGACCGCTGGGTCTGGTACGCGGGCTGGTCCGACAAGGTCGCCCAGATCGCCGGCTCCGCCAACCCTGTCGCGGGCCCCTTCTTCAACCTCTCCACCCCCGAGCCGACAGGCGTCGTCGCCGTCCTGGCCCCCCAGGACTCCTCCTTCCTCGGCCTGGTCTCCGTCCTCGCCCCGGCGATCGTCACCGGCAACACGGCGATCGTGGTGGCGAGCGAGAAGTCCCCGCTTCCCGCACTGTCGCTGGCCGAGGCCCTGGCCACGTCCGACGTACCGGGCGGCGTCGTGAACGTCCTCTCGGGCCGTACGAGCGAAATCGCCCCCTCACTGGCCGCCCACCAGGACGTCAACGCCATCGATTTGGCAGGGGCCGGTGCGGATCTGGCGAAGGAACTGGAAGTGTCCGCCGCGGACAACCTCAAGCGCGTCCTGCGCCCGCGCCCGGCCGACTGGTCGGCGGACCCTGGCACGGAGCGCCTGCTGGCTTTCCTGGAAACGAAGACGGTCTGGCACCCGATGGGCGCCTGATCCTTCTCGGTCGAAACACCTGTGCCCCGCTCACGGCTCGTCGCCGTGAGCGGGGCACAGTGCTGTACGCGCGTCCAAGTCAGTCGTCGAACTCCCCAGCTTTTACGCCGTCCAGGAAGGCGGCCCATTCGGTGGGCGTATAGAACTGGGTACCGCCGTCAGGGTCCTTGCTGTCCCGGACCGCACGACCACCGTCGGCAGTACGGGCCACCTCAACGCAGTCCTGCGTTCCGCTCTGGGAGGCGCTTGCCTTCTTGAACGCGGTCACTATTTCCTGGTTCTTCATTCCGGTCCCTTCTCGCTCTCCGAGATGCCCTGTATTGCCTTCCGGATAAAGACCAGGCTCTGCTCCGGGGTCAGCGCGGCGGATCTCAGCGCCTCAAAGATCCGCGCGTGCTTCGCCATGTCCTCAAGGTCTTCGAGGATGACCGTGCTCGTGGTGGTGTCATACGCAACAGCCTCGGGCGCGGGCTCCGGCCCGAGGCTGAACATCACGAAATGCGATGTCAGGTGGGCTGCTTGCCACTCAGAGAACGGCAACACCTGAACGCTCACATTCTGCCGCTGCGCCACGTTGTCGATGTGGAGCAACTGTTCAAGGTGAACCTTGCGCGATGGCATGGGTGCTGTGAGCGCAGGCTCCCAAATGACCGCCGCGTACTGCGCCCCGCCCTCTTCGATCGTCTGCCGACGCGCCTGCCGAATCGCCACCATTTCGTCAACGTCTTCGGGGCTGTGCCTCATCAAGCTCAGGTCCATCAGAGCCTTCACGTAGCCGTCGGTCTGGAGCAAACCAGGAATGAACAGCGGTTGCCACGTGCGAATGTAGGTTGCGTCCGCCTCCAGAGTGATGAAGTCGGCGTATCCCTCTTCCTTTGTGGCCCACGGATAGTTGAGCCACCAGCCGCGCTTGTTGGAATCCCGCGCGAGCTGCTCAAGCCTGCGGCAGACGTTACGGTCTTCGACCCCGTACAACTCCAGCAGCAGCCGAACATCGCCAGGGCGGGCAGAGACCTGTCCGGCTTCGATTCTGCTGATCTTGGTCTTCGACCCGACAATATGCTCAGCGGCATGCTGTTGGTCGAGCTTCGCGGCCTCGCGGTATCGCCTCAGCGCCGTACCAAGTCGCCTACTACGCACGGTAGGACGTCCACCTGCGGGCATGGCCCCCTCCTCCACTGCGTGTCACCAAGTCTGCACGTGACCGGACGCTACACGCTACGACTCAGCCACACACAGCTATTCGCAACTTCGCGCGCTCGATCCAGTTGCGCACCACGATAGTTGCGCTCTAGCGTGAGGGTGGTCACACACCGTCGCCTTTGATCGACGGTAGGTGATCGCTGTTCCGCCTGCCCATCCACCTTGGGGGACCCATGTCCGGGCGCACGAACGTGAAGAGATTCCGAGTCCGCATGGACTCGGTACCCGATGCCCGCCACCACGTCGAAGCCCTCTTGACCGAGTGGAAACTCGGCGGCCTCATCGACGACGCGTCGCTCATCGTCAGCGAGTTGACGTCCAACGTCATCAAGCACGCCAGGGGAATCGGCGATTTTTTCGAAGTGGAGCTGAGACGCCGAAGCGGCGTACTGATCCTCGAAGTGTCCGACTCGTTCCAATGGCGAATGCCGGAGCTCAAGGAGCCCTGCGAGGAAGACACCGACGGGCGTGGGTTGTTGATCGTGGACGCCTTGTCGGAGAAGTGGGGCGTACGCCCACGCCAGACCGGCAAGACGGTCTGGGCTCAACTGCCCCTCCACCACGAGTGACCGCCACGCCAGACGTGCACGCCGACCCCAAAGTGCCCACCCGGCAAGGGTATTGGTGCGAATGCGTCGCCTACTTCCTCGAAGCGGGCAATCCCTACGTCGCCCATCTCGGCGGCCACGCGACCCCGTCCCCCTGGACAGCCGTCATGTGGCTGGCGCAGCGCGCCGGCCACATCGCCGACCAGCTCGACCACCCGTCGGCTCGCCCGGTGCGGGCGTGGCTGGAGGACGGCCGCGAGCACGCCCACGCCGTGGCCCGACTCGGGCGACGGGAGCCCTACGCGTTCGTGATCTGCACCGGCCAGCTCCGCTTCACCTTGTCCGCGTCTCCGACCGCCATCGACCGATACGCGTAAAGGGAAGCAATGCCCACCAGACAGAGGGAAGAACGCCGCCGTTCGCGTTCCGTGCCGCTTCGGACGGCGGCCGCATCGACTGGCGCAGCGGCTTGACCCCGGCTGCTCCGGAGAGTGAGATTCGTGCAACCAGGCGTAACGCGCCCGACAGCGGAGGTTGTCATGGCACTACGGTTCGTCGGTAAAGATCCAGAGTCCGGGGATCACGGATCACCGGCCGTGTGGGTCGATGAGAACACGAGGGATCTCGTCTTCCAGGGGTGGCGGGCGGACGGGCAGACCACGAGCGAAAGCTCGATGGATGTTCCGATCCCCGACCACGAAGCAGTGATCCGGGTACCGAAGCGAATGATCCCGCTTCTCAGGGAGGCACTTGATGTCGCAGAGCTTGACCAGCTTCGCTGACCTGCTCCGGGCGGCTGAGAGGTCGGCCGTGCATCTGGAGATGCGGGACGCCTACGGCGTGGAGAGCGAGATCGAGGGGTTCGCTGCGTGGCGGGAGGGGCACCGCCTCAGCCCCGACGACCGCGCGTCGTGGTGGCGGCCGTGGCTCGACCTCGTACAGGAGGTCACGAGCAAGGGCGTGGTGATGCGCCGCGCCCGGATCGTCTCGGAGCCGGTGAGCGACTACATCCGCTTCGAGCACTCGGGAACGTTCACGAACGTTGCCGCGGGTGAGCAGATCCGTTGGCTTCCTCGGCGTCACGCGTCGGACCTGGCCCTGCCCGGTAATGACTTCTGGCTGTTCGACGGCCGGTTGGTCCAGTTCAATATCTTCGACGGGGCCGGGCGGTGGGTCCACACCGACCAGATCGAAGAACGTGCCGTTGCCCAGCTCTGTGCCTCGGCATTCGAGGCGGTGTGGGAGCGCGCTGTCCCGCACGAGAAGTACAGCGTCTGACGCGAGGCCGGCCTGTTCATGTCCTCGTCCCCGCTCTCCAGTGCCCAGGCGGCGCGCGACAGGGTAGCGACACGGTTGCAAGGCATCATGAAGGACGCCGGGCTTACGGGGCATGAACTGGCCGCCCGGTGCGGCTGGCACAAGTCCAAGTCCTCTCGGCTCGCCCGTGGGAAGACGCCCCCCTCTGACTCCGATATCCGGGCGTGGTGCACGGCCTGTGGCGCTGAGGATCAGATCGCCGACCTGATCGCGGCCTCGCGCAACGCTGAGTCCATGTACGTGGAGTGGCGGCAGATCCATCGCGACGGGATACGCCGTGTCCACGAGCAGACGGTGCCCCTCTACCAACGGACCCGGCACTTCCGCGTCTACGCCTCGAACCTCGTTCCTGGCATGCTCCAGACGGCCGAATACGCGACGGGCCTCCTGCGCTCCATCACCGACTTCCAGGGCACGCCAGATGACGTGTCGGAGGCCGTACAGGCCCGGTTGGATCGTTCTCGCGTCGTGCGGGAGGGCGACCACCGCTTCGCTTTGCTGCTCGAAGAGGCGGTTCTCTACTACCGCGTCAGTGATGACGCGGCGATGGCGGGCCAGCTCGGCTATCTGCTGTCGGTGATGGCACAGCCGAACGTGTCACTCGGAGTGATCCCGTTCGGCGCCCGCCGCACAGTCTGGCCGCTGGAAGCGTTCTACGCCTTCGATGACGCCCAAGTCGCGGTGGAGACGCTGACGGCAGAGATCAACGTGAGAGCCCCCGGCGAGATCCGGACGTACCTCAAAGCCTTCGGCGAGCTGTCGAAGATCGCTGTACGGGGCCCGGAAGCGCGTGCCCGCATCACGAGGGCTATCGACTCGCTCGGGTGAATCCGTGCAACCGCATGCAACTTCGTGGACCGGCGACTTCCCGTCTCCGTAGCGTCGTTGACACAGCCGGTTCCTCCATTGCCGAACCGCTTCCCGCACTGTCGTTGCCCCGTCCATGCGGACAACCGATGCGCCCCTGAGAACGAGCGCATCTCTCCCAACCGGCCGCCATCAACCGATACGTGTAGGGAATCGCGGAGCTCCGGAAATCCCCGGTGAACCCACACCACCGCGAATGGCGACCGAACCCCGCGGATTCCCCGCTCCGCGCGGGCGGGGAAGCACGAGCTCTGCCCATTTCCCACCCGTCGAGAAGACGAGAAAAGAGGAAGCAATGCCCATCACGCAACTGGAAGAGCGCCGTCCCACGGGCATGGCGCTCGACGTTCCTGAGCTGCGGTTTCCGCTGAGCACCGGCGGTGCCGCGGTGTTGCCAGAACTATCGGGGGACGGGAGCGGCGGAGCGGCGCCGTTCGCGTTCCGTTTCCTCGTGCCGACCCCGGCTACGGGCGGCATCCTGCCCGCCGATGTCGCGTACGACGAGGAAACGCAGACGGGCACGTACGAAGGTCTGCCGCCTGGCGTCTACATGACCAAGAATCCGCCGAAGACCTACGGTCCCACGCAGCCTTCGGGCGAGATGGACGCCCCGGACGACCCCGGACCGAGCGACGACTGATGACAGACGCCGGACATGTCCTCGTCCTCGCAGGCCGCTTCGACCCGACCTGTGACCTGGTGGTCGAGGAGCTGAACCGGCGTGCCGTGCCCGTCTTCCGGGCGGATCTGGCCGAGTTCCCGCTGAGGCTCACGCTCGCCGCGAGCCTCAGCAAAGGCCGCTGGAACGGCACGCTGGCCAACGGCCGCCGCACACTCGACCTCGCGTCGGTCCGCTCCGTCTACTACCGCCGCCCCACCCGACCGAAATTTCCCGAGGGCATGTCCCCCGAGGCGTGCAAGACCGCCGAGACCGAAGCCCGCTGGGGCTTCGGCGGGCTGCTGTCCGCCCTTCCGTGCCGCTGGCTTCCCCCGCCGGGAAAAGCGGCCGATGCCGAGTACAAGCCGCTGCAACTCCGCGTCGCGGCCGAGGCTGGACTGAGCGTTCCCCGAACACTGATCACGAACGACCCTGAAGCGGCACGCGAATTCGCCGACCTGATCGGCGGCCCCCTCGTGTACAAGCCGTTCTTTCACGTGCGCGGCACAGTGGGCGGTCAGGCCGTCGCGGTGTACGCGAACGTCGTCGAACCCGACGACCTGCCGCACCCGGACATCGCGACCACCGCCCACCTCTTCCAGGAGTGGGTGCCCAAAGCGCACGAGGTGCGGCTGACGGTCGTAGGCCGCAGGATCTTCGCGGCCGAGATCCATACGGATTCGGACGCCGGCCGCATCGACTGGCGCAGCGACTACGACAGCCACACGTACAGGATCTGTGAGCCTCCGCCGGACGTGGAGGCCGGGGCCCTGCGGATACTCGACAGCCTCGGACTGCCCTACGGCGCCTTCGACTTCGTCGTAACCCCGGAAGGGGAATGGCGATTCCTGGAAGTGAATCCGAGCGGCCAGTACGGGTTCGTCCAGCAGGCGACCGGGCTGCCGATCACGGCCGCGATCTGTGACTACCTGGAAGGAACCGGCCAGTGACGCACATCCTCGACGACGAACGGCGCGCCCTCGCCGCCCGCGTCGCTCTGACGCGGCAGATCGACCGTGGAAGCGTGGTGCTGTCCTCGCGCCTGGCGGGGGCGTTCCTCAATGTCCCCCGCCATCCCTTCGTGCCCGCCTTCTACCGCCGCGACGGCGAGCGGTTCACCCCGTGGCGCGCCACGGACGCCGACGCGGACGCGTGGCTGGACGCGGTCTACGCGGACGACTCCCTGATCACCGAAGTGGACGGCATCCACGCCGAGGACGCGGGCCCCGACGGGCCGCCGGGAGCAGGGGCCCCCACCTCCTCCTCCACGGCGCCGAGCCTGATGGCGGACATGCTCGACGCCCTCGACGTGGACGAGGGACACGAGGTCTACGAAGCCGGGACCGGCACCGGTTACAACGCCGGCCTGCTGTGCTTCCTCACCGGGGACCAGCACATCACCAGCGTCGACCGCACCGAATCGCTCACGGACAAGGCGCGCCCCCGCCTCAACTCCGTCGGCTTCGATCCGCTCGTCCTCCACGGCGACGGCACGCGGGACTTCCCCGCCGACGCCTCGTACGACCGGATCATCGCCACGGCGTCCGTACGGCGCGTCCCGCCCACGTGGACGGCGCGGCTGCGCCCCGGCGGCGTCATGGTCGTCCCTATGAAAGGCGCGCTGGCAGGCGGCATGGTCGCTCGCCTCACGAAACTCGCCGACGGCGCCGCCGTCGGGCACATCCTGCACACGCCCGCCGCGTTCATGCCGCTCCGGAGCGACGCGGGCCCACCCGCGCAAATGCCGACCGACCCGCACGGCCCCCGCCGGGACACCGGCCTCTCGGCCCGCGTTCTCGACGACTGGACGTTCTCGTTCTTCGCCCAGCTCCACATGGGGCCCGGCGTCGTTCGCACGTACGGGAAGAACGGCGACGGCCTCCACGTCACCACCCTCTACGACCCCGCCGACGACTCGACAGCCCGCGTCGCCGACACACCCCAGGGGGTGTCGACGGTCATCGCCAGTGGGCCGCGCGACCTTTGGGAGCCGATCGAGAGCGCCCACCGGCTGTGGCAGGAGCTCAACCGGCCCCGGCGCGAGTGGTTCACCATCGAGGTCACCGCGAGCGAGCAGCTCATCAGTTACACCGCCCCGGCCGGCCACATCCAGCGCTGGAGCCTGTAGCCGCCGGTCCGTTCAGTGCTCAGCCCGGCAGCAAGTCCACCACCGGCCCCGCCACCGGCAGGTCCTTCAGGCCGCCGCCGTCCGTGACCGGGCCGGTCACGAGGTCCGTGCCGACCGGCTTGAAGTCGGCGATCTGGGTGCCGACGCCGTTGTCGAGCGGGTCCGATCCGGTACGCGCCAACGGGTCCAGGCGCAGGTTCTTCACGGGGCCGATGCCGCCGTCCAGCGAGCTGCCCAGCGCCTGGGCGACCGGCCCGGTCGGTACTGCCGCCGCCAGCGCCGAACTCGCCTCCCCGGCGGGCGCGCCCCGCAGCTCGGGCGGGGCGGCCGGGGCGGCGGCGCTCGCGGCTGTCGCGCCGCCCGCGACGCACGCCGCGCCCGCCGTCAGGCTCAGCCCCGCACGCAGCAGCACACGTGGCAGTCGGGATGGCGAGGAAGGTGCGGGACGGGCGCGGTGGCGTGCGTACGAGGCCATGAGTACCTGCCGAAAAGTAGGAGCTTGTAATCAATCGCGCACCCAACGTAGTTGAGGCACGCCGACGCACGCACTTACCCGCCCCTCGGGGTCCCCCGACCGGCCCAATGGCGCACACTGGTGACCCGTGACCCCCCACCTGCCGCGCACCCGCGTCATCCTGCTGACCGGCCCCTCGGGCTCCGGCAAGTCGTCCCTCGCCGCCCGGACCGGGCTGCCGGTGCTCAACCTCGACGACTTCTACAAGGAGGCCGGCGACCCCACGCTGCCCCAACTGGCGGGCGGCGCCGGGGCGGACTGGGACTCTCCGCTGTCGTGGGACTCCGCCGCGGCCGTCGCGGCCATCGCCGAGCTGTGCGGCACCTCCCGTACGTCCGTACCGCTGTACGACATCGCCACCAGCTCGCGGTACGGCGCGGAGCAGCTCGACATAGGCCGTACCCCGCTGTTCATAGCCGAGGGCATCTTCGCCGCCGACATCATCGAAGCCTGCCGCGAACTGGGCCTGCTCGCCGATGCCATCTGTCTGCGCGGCCGCCCCTCGATCACGTTCCGGCGGCGGCTGCTGCGCGATCTGCGCGAGGGCCGCAAGCCCGTCCCCTATCTGATCCGGCGCGGCCTGCGGCTGCTGCGCGCCGAGCGGTCGATCGTCGCCCGGCACACGGCGCTCGGCGCGTACGCCTGCGGGAAGGACACCGCCATGGGCCGCATCGCCTCCGCCGCGGCCGGCCGGCGCGAGAAGGCGTGCATGAAGGAAACGGCCTGAGGTCTGAGGGCTGAAATCTGAGGGCTGAGCGTGGAGGGGTGGCCTGACGGCCTGTGGCGGCGCTAGCCCGCCCCGGCCCGCGCAAGCCCCGGCGCGAAATCGCCCCCTCCCGGACATCGGCCGGGCCGCAGCGGCTTGAAGCGCGCCGGACGAGGAAGACACGAAAAGAGCGAAGACACGAAGAGAGCGGGGCCGGACAGACCCCCCGGCTGTCCGGCCCCGCTCCCGCTTCCCCCGTCGGTCCTGCGTCGGTCCCGCTTCACAGGCGTCCCCGACTTCCCCCGTCGGTCAGGGCGGCTTTACGGGCGTCCCCCGACACCCGTACCGCCCGCCTGCTCTCCCCCGATGAGCAGACCCCCCGTAACCGCGTGTCCCGGAGCCCCCGTCCCCCCTCCGGTCCCCGCTTTTCTCTCCTCAGGCCACCAGCTCGCCGAAGGCTTCTTCCTCGTCACGGCCGAGGCTCAGCGCCTCGTCGTCGCGCATCCGGCGCAGCGAGCGCCAGATGCTGCTCTTGACCGTGCCGACGCTGATGCCGAGTATCTCCGCGATCTCCGGGTCCGTACGGCCCTCGTAGTAGCGGAGCACGAGCATCGTGCGCTGGAGTTCGGGCAGCCGGGCCAGTGCCTGCCACAGCACGGCGCGCAGCTCGGTGCCGCGCATCGCGTCGTGGTCGCCCGGCGTCTCCGGCAGTTCCTCGGTCGGGTACTCGTTGAGCTTGCGCCGCCGCCAGGCGCTGATGTGCAGATTGGTCATCGTGCGGCGCAGGTAGCCGCCGACCGCGGCCTTGTCGGTGATCCGGTCCCAGGCACGGTACGTGGAGAACAGCGCGCTCTGGAGCAGGTCCTCCGCCTCGAAGCGGTCGCCGGTCAGGTGGTAGGCGGTCGCGTACAGGGAGGCTCGGCGCTCCTGGACGTAGGCGGTGAACGCCGCTTCGGCGTCCGAGGTCTCCGCCTGCCGGTCCTCGGTGTTCCGCGGTTCCCCCGCGGCCTCCCCGTACACGGTCGCGTCGATGGCCACCATGTACGGCGGCCGTCCGCGTCCGGTGCCGCGAGCGCACCCCCGTCCGCTCACGGCACCGGACTTCTCCGGGCTCCGTACGGCGTCGTGAAGGCGCGTGCGAATGACTGCGCTGGTCGTGGTGCTGTGCAGTGTGTTCATGTCGCGCCCCCCGTCGTTGGAGCCAGCTCGGTCAGTCGGTGTTTCGGACTGTCGTTCTGTCCGATGGCCAAAACAATGCCGGGCCAGTTTCATCGCGCTGTCCGGCGTCTGTCACAGGCGCGTCACAAGGCCGCCCGGTAGTGGCACACGGGGGCCGCGGCACCGGGAATTCACCCGCCGCGGGGGCGCACGGAACCGGACCGTCCGCCGTCCGTCACCCGCGCACCACAAGGGGAGGTGCTGTGTGGGAGCGCTTCTACGGTCGAACTACCGGCCACTCTTAGGCCAGAATGACCAACGTGCCCTACCTGCTGCTGATCGAGGACGACGACGCCATCCGCACGGCCCTCGAACTCTCCCTGTCACGCCAGGGTCACCGTGTGGTGACCGCGGCGACGGGCGAGGACGGTCTGAAACTGCTGCGCGAGCAGCGCCCGGACCTGATCGTGCTGGATGTGATGCTGCCCGGCATCGACGGCTTTGAGGTGTGCCGCCGCATCCGGCGCACCGATCAGCTGCCGATCATCCTGCTCACCGCGCGCAACGACGACATCGACGTCGTGGTGGGCCTGGAGTCGGGCGCGGACGACTATGTGGTGAAGCCGGTGCAGGGTCGGGTGCTCGACGCCCGTATCCGCGCGGTGCTGCGCCGCGGGGAGCGGGAGTCGAGCGACTCCGCGTCGTTCGGCACGCTGGTCATCGACCGGTCCGCCATGACCGTCACCAAGAACGGCGAGGATCTCCAGCTCACCCCGACCGAGCTGCGGCTGCTGCTGGAGCTGAGCCGCCGGCCGGGCCAGGCGCTCTCCCGCCAGCAGCTGCTGCGGCTGGTGTGGGAGCACGACTACCTGGGCGACTCGCGGCTCGTCGACGCCTGTGTGCAGCGGCTGCGCGCCAAGGTCGAGGACGTGCCGTCGTCGCCGACGCTGATCCGTACGGTCCGGGGGGTCGGTTACCGGTTGGACACACCTTCGTGAGGTTCGTGAGGCGTACGGCGCCCGCGGCCGACGGCGCCGGCCGCCGGTGTCACGGCGGGGCGGACAGTTGAGCACAGCGGCGGAGGAGCCCGGCCGGACAGAGGGCCGAGGGGCCGCCGCCCGTAGATTCGTGCGGCGCGCCATGCGCCGGCTCAGCCTGCGGCTGCGGCTGATGCTGGTCTTCGCGCTCGTCGCGCTGGCCGCCGCGGTCTCCGCGTCCGGCATCGCGTACTGGCTCAACCGCGACGCGGTCCTCACCCGTACCCAGGACGCCGCGCTCGACGACTTCCGCAAGTCCCTCCAGGACAACACGGCCGCCCTGCCGCCGACGCCGACCTGCGCGGAGCTCCAGCAGGCCGCGGACCGGATGGCGGACACCACCCAGAAGTACGAGGTGCTGCTGATCGGCTCCGCGCGGGGCGGCAAAGACTGCGCCGCGCCCTCGAACCGCGACCTGTTCACGCTGAAGGTGGTGCCGAAGTCGCTGCGCGCGGCGGTCGTACGGGAGCGGCCGGTGGACGAGTCCAACCGGTACCCGTACCACCTGTACTGGCAGCGGATCACGCTCGACGGCACGCCGTACCTGGTGGGCGGCGCGAAGGTGATCGGCGGCGGCCCGACCGGCTATCTGCTCAAATCCCTGGACAACGAGCGGCAGGACCTCAACTCGCTGGCCTGGTCGCTGGGGATCGCGACGGGCCTGGCGCTGGTCGGCTCCGCGCTGCTCGCGCAGGCCGCCGCCTCCACGGTGCTGCGGCCCGTACAGCGGCTCGGCGACGCGGCGCGGCGGCTCGGCGAGGGGAAGCTCGACACCCGGCTGCGGGTGTCGGGCACCGATGAACTGGCCGACCTGTCGCGGACCTTCAACAAGACCGCGGAGTCGCTGGAGAACCGGGTCGAGGAGCTGAGCGCCCGGGAGGCGTCCAGCCGGCGGTTCGTCGCGGACATGTCGCACGAGCTGCGGACCCCGCTGACCGCGATCACCGCCGTGACCGAGGTGCTGGAGGAGGAGGCGGACTCCCTCGACCCGATGATCCGGCCCGCCGTACAGCTGGTGGTGAGCGAGACCCGGCGGCTCGGGGATCTGGTGGAGAACCTGATGGAGGTCACCCGCTTCGACGCGGGCACCGCCCGCCTGGTCCTGGACTCCGTCGACGTCGCGGACCAGGTCACGGCCTGCGTGGACGCGCGGGCCTGGCTGGACGCGGTGGAGCTGGACGCGGAGCGCGGCAACATCGTGCGGCTCGACCCGCGCCGCCTGGACGTGATCCTCGCCAACCTGATCGGCAACGCCCTCAAGCACGGCGGCTCCCCGGTGCGGGTCGCCGTACGGACGGTCGGCGACGACCTGGTCATCGAGGTGCGCGACCACGGGCCGGGCATCCCCGAAGAGGTGCTGCCGCACGTCTTCGACCGCTTCTACAAGGCGAGCGCGTCCCGGCCGCGGTCCGAGGGCAGCGGCCTGGGCCTGTCGATCGCGCTGGAGAACGCCCATATCCACGGCGGCGAGATCTCCGCCGCCAATTCGCCGCTGGGCGGCGCGGTCTTCACCCTGACGCTGCCGCGTGACGCTTCGCGGCTCTCGCCGGACGATGACGAGGAGAGCGCCGCCGATGACGGGGGCGGCGCGGCGGCTCCGGACCCGGCCGCCGGCAGCGGAGGCAGTGGCAAGGACGACGAGGGGCCGGGCGAGGGCTCGGGGAAGGGCGGCGGCCGATGAGGCTGAGCACGGCTCGTAGCGCGTCTAGTGCTCGTACGTACGCTACGGGCCCCCGCTGGGCGAAAGGCCCGGCCGTCGCCGTGGCCGCCCTGCTGCTCGCCGGATGCGGCATCCGCGGCACGTCGGTGCCCGTGGACGCGGGGAGCGCCCCGTCGCGGGCGACGTGCGTCGTCGGGCCGGGCGGCGGCGAGAGCGCGCCGGCCGACGGCGAGGCGGTCTCGGTCTATCTGGTGTGCGCCTCGCAGCTGCTGCCGGTGACCCGCACGGTGCGGCTTCCTGAGGGCGACGCCGCCGAGGACCCGGTGCGGGTGGCCGGTGTGCTGCTGGAGCAGTTGCGGCAGCCGGCGCTGGCGGCGGAGGAGGAGGCGGGGTTCTCCACGGACGTGCCCGCCGGGCTGTCGGTCTCGGGACCGCGCGGGCACGACCCGTCGGCGGCGCTGCGGCTGAGCCGGGCGCCGGACGAGCTGCCGCCGTCCGCCCTGGCGCAGCTCGTGTGCACCTTCGCGGGGACCGCGGCGGCCGACGGCGGGCGCGGCGTGGTGCTGGGCGGGCCGGACGACGGCCGGCCGCGGCGCTACGAGTGCACCGAGGAGATGCGCGCCCGTCCGCAGTCCGCGCCGACGGGTTCGCCGGTCACGTCCTGACTCTCTGTTGCCGTGGACGGAACCGCGGCCACCGCACCACGCGTCATGTGAGGCGTGCAGGGTCATGGTTACGGCGGTTCAGCCGCCCTCCGATACCGCTACCGCGCCGTGGGGTTCGTCCTCGTGGCCGCCCATCTCCTCGTCGTCGGCTGGCTGACCCTGCGCCCGCTGACCGCGCCATGGGTGGCCGCCACGAGCCCTGAGCCGCTGGCCACCATCCGGGCCGACCTGGCGCTCGGCGCGTGGGAGGCGACGTGCGCGATCGGCGGATCGATGCTGCTGCTCGCACCGCTGGGCGTGCTGCTGCCGCTGGCCGGCGGGCGGCTGGCGGTGGCCCCGCTGATGTCGCTGTCCCGGACGGTGTTCGCCGGGGTGATGATCTCGTTGACGCTGCAACTGGTGCAGAGCGGCGTCGCGGGCCAGGTCCTGCACGTGGACGAGCTGCTGCTGAACTCGGCGGGCGTGGCCGTCGCCCATCTGGCCGTGGTGCCCGTGGTACGAGCCCGGCTCCGCCGCCGGTATGACGGCCCCCGGCCGCGCCCCCTCCGCCGGGAGGAGGGGCACCAGAGCGCTGCCCCCACGATCCCCAGGGTCAAGACGGCCCCATAGAGGGACGGCTCCGCGCAGGTCACGGCCATACCGTGGAGACACGGGAAAACGCTTCCGCGGCCGGCGGCCCCGCACGAGGGGCGCCGCCCCACTGACGACAAGGAGTCGCCATCATGTCCGCTCCGCTGGTCCGTCCCCGCAACAACAAGGTCATCGCCGGCGTCTGCGCGGGCCTGGCCCGGCGCTTCGGCACCACGCCCACGACGATGCGGGTGATCTTCCTGCTCTCGTGTCTGCTGCCCGGCCCGCAGTTCCTGCTCTACCTCGCGCTCTGGGTCCTGCTGCCCTCCGAGGACGAGCACCGCAAGACGGCGTGGTGAATGACCACGGTCACTCTCCGTAGCCGACTGCGGGCCGCATCCCCTGTGGGGTGCGGCCCGTGGTCGTACGCGCCCGCCCTCGGGGAACCCGGTCCTCAGCGCCCGAACTTCTCGATGGCGGCCGGCGTGACCGGGGTGAAGAAGTTGACGAGGTTGCCGTCGGGGTCGTGGAACAGGAGCGCGCGGTTCCCCCACGGCATGGTGGTGGGCTCGTTCACGAAGTCCGCCACGAACTCCTTCAGGTTCTCGTACACGCCGTCCACGTCGTCGACGAGGAATTCGAGGATGGCGCTGCGGTTGGCGGCGGGTTCGGCGGAGCCGGGCGCGAACAGCGGGACCGTGCGGGTGCTGCCGATCGCGAGGGTGCCCGAGCCCGTCCTGATCTCGGCGAAGTCCTCGTTGCCCCAGGTGGCGGAGGCCTTGGTGGCGCGCTCGTAGAAGTCGACGAGGCGGGCGACGTCGCCCGTGATGATGCGGACGGAGACGAAGTCCATGGTTTTCTCCTGTGCCGTGCAGTGCTGTCGTTCGGTGGGTACAACCGCACGCTACGACTGATACCGGGCAGAACCCGCCCGGTATATGCGGAAGACTTTCCGGCATGCCCCGACCCATCGCCCGCGTCCTCACCCTGCTGGAGCTTCTGCAGTCGGGCGGCGTCCGGACCGTGTCCGAACTCGCCGACCGGCTGAGCGTCGACGAGCGCACCGTACGGCGCTACGCCGAGCACCTCATCGACCTCGACGTGCCCGTCGAGTCGGTGCGCGGCCGCTACGGCGGCTACCGGCTCGCCCCCGGCTACCGCCTCCCGCCGCTCATGCTGACCGACGACGAGGCGCTCGCCGTACTGCTGGGTCTGGTCGCGGGCCGGCGGTCGGGGCTCACAGCGGCCGCGGCCACGGCGAGCGAGACGGCGACGGCCAAGATCCGGCGTGTGCTGCCCGCGCGGCTGAGCCGCAGGCTCGACGCCGTGCTCGGCTCCCTCGCCTTCACGGAACCGCCCGGCGGGGCGGTCGCCCCGGAGCCCGCGGTCCTCCTCCCGATCGCCGACGCGGTCCACCACCACCGGCCGGTCTCCATCCGGTACACCGCGGGCGACGGCCGGCGCAGCGAGCGCACCCTGCGTCCGTACGGGGTCGTCGCCCACTCGGGCAAGTGGTACGTGACGGCCGCGGATCGCTCGACCGACGAGGACCGGACCTTCCGGCTGGACCGCATCACCGATGTGCGCGTCCTGCCCGGCTCGTTCGAACCGCCCGCCGACGCCGATCCGGCGCAGCGCCTCCTGACGAGCCTCGCCACGGCTCCGTACCGGCATGAGGTGACCTTGCGCATCCAGGGGACGGCCGAGCAGATCCACGCCCGGCTGCCCGCGAGCGTGGCGATCGTGGAGGAGTTGCCGCCCTCGGAGGCCGAGGCTGTGATGGAACTCCCGCCCTCGGAAGCCGCGCCCCCGGAAGCCGCGCCTCCGGGGGACGGGCCCTGGTGCCGTGCCGAACTGCGGGTGGAACGGCTCGACTGGCTCCCCGCCGTACTCGCCTCGCTGGACCGGCCGTTCGTCATCGAGCGGCCGGACGAACTCCGCGGTCTCGTCGGAGCCTTCGCCGAACGGCTCGCGGCCTCCGCCCGGCTGTCATGACAAGCGGCCCGGTCGCGGTGGCAAGCAGCCTGCCTGGGGGCGCAAGCGACCCGCCTGGGAGGCATCAACCCACCAGGGGGTGCAAACGACCCGCCTCGGGGGCAATCAGCCCGCCTTGGGGCGCATCCAGCCCGCCTTGCGCGGCAATCAGCCCGGCCCGCACGACGAGCGGCCCGGCCCGCACGACGAACGGCCCGGCTTCGTCGGCACTCAGCGGTGCGCGGCGAAGGTCCGGGCCGTACGCAGCGATACGGGCGGAGGTGCGGGGGTCAGACCGGCAGGCCGCCGAGCAGTCCGGCGGCGGGGACCGCGCCCATGGCGGCGCTGCCGACCGTGCCGGGGACGGTCTTCGCGATGGCGCCGGCCGGCACGCTGCCCAGCGTCTGGCGCGTGGCGGGGAGGCCGCCGGCCAGCTCGGCCGCGCCGCGGTCGGCCGTCGTCTCCAGCGCCTGGTCGGCGACCGGGGGGACGGTGGTGGAGATCGTGCCGACCGCGCCCTGCGCGGCGGGCAGGGCCTGGGCGCCGCCCGGTACGAACTGGCCGAGCGTCTCGGCGGGGAGGGCCTGCACGGCGCCCGCGACGGTGGGGGCGACCGTCTCGACGGGCCCGGCCGCGGCGGCGGTGCCGGCTGCGGTGGCGGCGAACGCGGCGCCGAGAGCGGCGACGCCGAGAGTCTTGATGGTTCCCTGCTTCATCAGAATTCTGTCCTCGTGACGGGGTTTGGAGCGGCACTGCAACGTAGCCACGAGGGAAGGGGGGTAGCAAGCACCGAAGAAGGGCCGGGACTTGAATTCCCGGCCCTTCTTCGGCTATTTGGACGCGCGTGCCCTAGGCGGTGAAACCGCTGCTCACCACGGGTTCCGCGGTCGTCTGACGGAACAGCCACTCGGACTTCAACTCGGCGTATCCGGGCTTGACGACGTCGTTGATCATCGCCAGGCGTTCACCGAAAGGAATGAAAGCCGACTTCATCGCATTGACGGTGAACCATTCCATGTCGTCGAGCGTGTACGAGAAGGCCTCGACGAGCTTCTCGAATTCACGGCTCATGCTCGTGCCGCTCATAAGTCGGTTATCGGTATTTACGGTCGCGCGGAACCGCAGCCGCCGCAGCAGCCCGATGGGGTGCTCGGCGTAGGAAGCCGCCGCGCCCGTCTGGAGGTTCGAGGACGGGCACAGTTCCAGCGGGATGCGCTTGTCCCGTACGTACGAGGCGAGCCGGCCGAGCTTCACCGTGCCGTCCTCGGCGACCTCGATGTCGTCGATGATCCGCACGCCGTGGCCGAGCCGGTCGGCGCCGCACCACTGGAGCGCCTGCCAGATGGACGGCAGGCCGAACGCCTCGCCCGCGTGGATGGTGAAGTGGTTGTTCTCCCGCTTGAGGTATTCGAAGGCGTCGAGGTGGCGGGTGGGCGGGAAGCCGGCCTCCGCGCCCGCGATGTCGAAGCCGGCGACGCCCAGATCGCGGTAGCGGTTGGCGAGTTCGGCGATCTCCAGGGCGCGGGCGGCGTGCCGCATGGCGGTGAGGAGCGCGCCGACGCGGATGCGGTGGCCGTTCGCCTTGGCCCGCCGTTCGCCTTCGCGGAAGCCCTCGTTGACCGCCTTGACGACCTCGTCGAGGGTCAGCCCGCGCTCCAGGTGCTGCTCGGGCGCGTACCGGACCTCGGCGTAGACGACGCCGTCCGCGGCGAGGTCCTCGGCGCACTCGGCGGCGACGCGGACCAGCGCGTCGCGCGTCTGCATGACGGCGCAGGTGTGCGCGAAGTTCTCCAGATAGCGCTCCAGGGAACCGGAGTCGGCGGCCTGGCGGATCAGAGTGCCGAGCTTGTCGGCGTCGCCGTCGGGGAGGCCGTCGTAGCCGGCCTCGCGGGCGAGGTCGATGAGGGTTCCGGGGCGCAGGCCGCCGTCGAGGTGGTCGTGCAGCAGCACCTTGGGCGCGCGGCGGATCTGCTCGGGGCTGGGAAGTGCGGGCTGGCTCGTCATCCGGGCACTCTAGCGCCTACGCGCGTAGACCACGGCGAACGATACGTAACGGTGACCCGTCACCGGGGTGGACTCCCGCGCTCCTTCTGCCATCGTTTCTGCATGGTTCAGGAAGCTCTGCCGGAGCGCGGAACAGCTCGGCTCGGTAAGCCCGTCGGAACCGCCGGCACCGTGCACGGCGTCGCCCTGTTACTGCCGTCGGGCGAGGCATCCGGCACCCGGCGCCCCTCCCCGCTGCCGTTCGCCGCCATGCGCCCGCTCGCGAAGCGGCTCGCGCGCGCGGGCCGGGCGGAGGGGCTCGTCACCCACGTCGTCCACTACCGCTTCCGGGGCTGGAACGGCGCCTCCGCCCACCCGGCGCGCGACGCCGAGTGGGCCGCCGACGAGGTGGTGCGCCGCTACGGCGATGTGCCGGTCTGCCTGATCGGTACGGGCATGGGCGCGCGTGCCGCGCTGCGCGCCGCCGGCCATCCGGCCGTCAACTCCGTTCTGGCGCTGGCCCCTTGGCTCCCCGAGCCCGAGGCCGTACTCGACCCCGACCCGGTCAAGCAGCTGGCCGGCCGCCAGGTGCTGATCGCGCACGGCACCAATGACGCGCGCACCGACCCGGATCTCTCCTACCGGCTCGCCGAGCGCGCCAAGAAGGTCAACCGGGACATCTGCCGCTTCGAGGTCCACTCCGACGGGCACGGGCTGCATCAGCACCGCTCCGAAGTCACGGCGCTGGCCGTGGACTTCATGCTGGGTTCGCTGTTCGCGCGCGGATATTCGCGGCCGGTGGCCGACGCGCTGGCGGCGCCGCCGCCACTGGGGCTGCGGATGCCGCTGGCGGCCGGATTCGGGTCGTCGCTGCGGCAGTGAGGGGCTGCGGGGCGGAGCTGGCGGGGAGGCCGGGCGCGGCGGGCGCCCGGCGGCTGGAGCGGGCGCGGCGGGCGGCCGGTGGCGGGGGCACGAAGCCATCGCCGCCATGGGGCCGCCCCCACGCAAAGGCCGCCTTCGCCCCGGCCGCGTGACCTCGTCACTTTCGCCCCACCCACCCCCCTGACTACTTAGGTAACCCTAAGCTAAGCTGACGATCGTCCGGGGCCGACACCGCCCGGAAGCCGTCCACGCCTGCCTTCTTGGCGTCCATGCCTGTCCTCTTGGGGAGTAGTGACGATGACCGTCAGACACCAGAACGCCGACCGCAAGCTCGTCCGCCGGTCCGCCGCCCTCGTCCTCGCCGCGGGCACCGTCCTCGGCGCCGCCGGCACCGCCACCGCCGCCCCGGCGCACCACCACCCCCGCCACCACGCCTCGTACAAGGTCGACTCCGCCCAGCTGGCCCGCGGCCTCTACCAGTCCTCGTACTCCGAGCGGAACCACGTGCTGTGGGCGACCACGGCCGTCGGCCGCCCGCCGGTCACCCAGTCCCAGCTGCTCAAGGTCGACCCCAAGTCGCTGAAGACCAAGGCCGCCTACACCCCGCCCGTCACGGACGCCAACACCAAGGCCGTCGAGGCGGTGTACGGCGTGGCGGTGGACGACGAGCACAACACGGTGTGGACCACCAACACCCGCAACGACTCGGTGGCCGTCTACAGCCAGCGCACCGGCAAGCACCTCGCCACCGTGCCCGGCGTGAAGCACGCCCGCGAGATCGTCGTGGACGAGCGCCACAACACGGCCTGGGCCAGCGGCTTCGGCGACGGCAGCATCGTCGGCTTCGACACCCGCACCTTCAAGGAGAAGAAGCGGGTGACGGTCAAGGGCGCCGGCACCACCGGCCTCACGGTCAACAAGCGCACCGGCACGGTCTACGCCGCCGACCTGACCAACAGCAACATCATCGCCGTCTCCCGGTACTCCGACGAGCCCAAGCTGATCCCCACCGGCCAGGGCCCCATCTCCATCGCGCTCTCCCGCGACGGCCGCACCGCCTACACCGCCGACAACAAGGGCGGCACCCTCTCCGTCGTCGACCTGCGCAAGGGCAAGGTGACGCGGACCGTCAAGACCGGTGAGGGCGCGCTGTCCGTCGCCGCCGACCCGCGCTCCGGCAACGTCTTCGTCGCCAACCGCGGCCCCGGCAACACCACCGTCGTGGACCCGAACAAGGGCGCCGTCGTCGCCACCCTGGCCACCGGCCCCAACCCGAACCACGTGACCGTGGCGCGCGGCACCGCCTTCGTGGTCGACAAGGCCGCGGCGGGCGAGCAGCTCCTCGACTCCGTGCACCGCATCAGCGCCCAGCGCTGATCTCCCCGGCGGGCGGCCCCTGACCCGAGCCACGCCCCCATCCTGATCGCCCCCACGGCCGGCACCGTGGGGGCGATCGGGTTTTCCTCTCCTTACACCGCTCAGCGCGGCAGCAACTGCCCCCTGCGCGACAGCAGGAACCGCTTGAACGCCGCCACCGGCGGGGTGTCCGGATGCCCGTCGAGCCAGGCCACGCCGATCTCGCGGACGGCGCGCGGCGCTGTGACGGTCAGTTCCACGACGCCCGGCCGGGGCACCGCCGGGGGCGGCAGCAGCGCGACGCCCAGCCCGGCGGCGACCAGTCCGCGCAGCGTCTCGGCCTCCTCGCCCTCGAAGGCGACCTTCGGGGTGAACCCGGCCTCCGCGCAGAGCGTGTCCGTGATGCGGCGCAGCCCGTAGCCGGGTTCGAGGGTGACGAAGAGTTCGGCCGCGGCCTCCGCCAGCCGCACCCGCTTCCGCTCCGCGAGGGGGTGGTCGTCGGGGACGACCAGGCGCAGTCTCTGCTCGTCGAGGCGGCGGGCGACGAGGTCCGGGGCGTCCGGGATCGGCGCGGTCAGGCACAGGTCGAGCTCGCCGGCGCGCAGTCCGGCGATCATCGCCTCGCCGTAGTTCTGCACGAGCTGGAAGCGGACCCGCGGGTGGTCGGCGCGGAAGGCGCGCAGCAGGCCGGGCACCGTCTCGGGGCCGAGGGTGTGCAGAAAGCCGAAGGCGACCTTGCCGGCCGTCGGGTCGGCGTCGGAGCGTACGGACTCGGCGGCGCGGTCCACCTCGGCCAGCGCCCGTTCGACGGAGCCGAGGAACGTACGGCCGGCGCGGGTGAGCGAGACCGTACGGCCGTGCCGGGCGAACAGCGCCACGCCCAGGTCGCGTTCGAGCCGGACCATGGCGCGGCTGAGCGTCGACTGCGGGACGTCGAGCTGGTGCGCGGCGCGCGTGACGTGCTCCTGGCGGGCGACGGCGGCGAACTGGGCGAGCCGCGGGGTGAGGGCCGCCGCCCATGAACCGGCGTCGAGTTCCGCGGTCGCCGCCGCTGTCGCCGACATGTCGATTTCGCTACGCGGAGGTGACAGGGACGGCGCTGGCCTGTGCTCATGCTCCATGGGATCGATTATGACCGTTTCATGCATTGGACGCATGAAAGGTACGTGCATACGGTCGGTACATGCCTCCTGCCGATACGGGGGCGTCCGCCGCGGTCCAGCGCGCGGACGCCGACCAGCAGCCGTCCACCGCCCCAGAAGCAGCCGAAGCCGCTGAGGCCGCTGAGGCCGACGCCGACAAGCTGACGCCGGGCGGCCCCGGCTACCGGAAGATGAGCTTCGCGCTCTTCTCCGCCGGAATCTCCACCTTCGCGCTCCTCTACTCCACCCAGGCGCTGCTCCCCGCCATCTCCGACGACCTCCACGTCAGCCCGGACCAGGCCAGTTGGACCGTGTCCGCGGCCACCGGGGCGCTGGCCGTGGCCGTCGTGCCGCTGAGCGCGCTCTCCGAGCGGTACGGGCGGCGGGCGATGATGACCGGCTCGCTGGTCGTCGCGGCGCTGGTGGCGCTGGCCGCGCCGTTCGCGCCGAACCTCGCCACCCTGATCGCGCTGCGCGCCGTGCAGGGCGCCGCGCTGGCCGGGCTGCCGGCCTCGGCGATGGCGTACCTGGCGGAGGAGGTACGGCCCAAGGCGCTGGTCGCCGCGATCGGGCTGTTCGTGGCGGGCAACAGCATCGGCGGCATGTCCGGCCGGATCGTGACGGGCTGGGTGGCCCAGGCCTCGAACTGGCGGGTCGCGCTGGGCGTGGTCGGCCTCATGGCGGTCGTCTGCGCGGCGGTCTTCCGGGCGACGGTCCCGCCGGCCCGGCACTTCACGCCCCGCCCCGTCTCGCCGCGCTCCCTGGCCCGTACGGTCCGCGGCCACCTCTGCGACCCGCTGCTGTGCCGCCTGTACGCGCTCGGGGCGCTCTTCATGACCGTCTTCGGCGCGGTCTACACGGTGATCGGCTACCGCCTGACCGCCGAACCCTTCGGACTCCCGCAGGGCATCGTGGGCTCCATCTTCCTCGTCTACCTCGTCGGCACCGTCACCTCGGCCGCGGCCGGCAAACTGGTGGAACGCGTCGGCCGGCGCGGCGCGCTGTACCTCGCGGTCGGCACGGCGGCGCTCGGCCTGCTGCTCAGCGTCTTCGACTCGCTGGTCGCGGTGCTGCTGGGCCTGGTCCTGATAACAGCGGGCTTCTTCGTGGGCCACTCAGTGGCCTCGTCCTCGGTCAGCCGCGCCGCGACGACGGGCCGCGCCCAGGCATCGGCCCTCTACCAGACCACGTACTACCTGGGCAGCTCCCTCGGCGCCCTCCTCGGCGCCCTCGCCTTCCACGCGGCGGGCTGGAACGGCACGGTGGCCCTGGGCCTGCTGGCGATGGTCGCGGCGGCTGCCGTGACGCTCTACGCGACGCGCAAGGCGGTGGCCGAGCGGCGGCTCGCGACGAGCGGGTAGCCCGGATCACCGATCGCCGGCCACGGCGAAGGGGCCGCCTCACCACTTGCCGTGGCGGGGCGGCCCCTTCATTCGTGTCGTCACCCGACGACGAATGCCTCCGTGCCGAGTTCGAGGCCGAACGGCTCGGGAAGATGGATCGGCTCCCCCAGCTTCACCGCGCTCAGCGTGCGGTAGACAGCGTCTTTCGGCTCTCCGTAGAGCGTGACGGTCGGTCCGCCGGGGGCCCAGCAGTCGATCAGCAGATAGAACGGGACCCCGGCCTGGGCGTAGCCCTCGGCCTTCTTGATCCGGTCGTAGCTCGCAGTGGACTTCGAAGTGATCTCGACGACCAGTTCGGCGGCTGCGGCCGGAATGAAATTGCTCTCCTCGCCGCACACCACACTGTCTGCCACCACGGCGAGATCCGGGATGTAGAGACTGTTCCGTGAGGGAACAGCGGCCCCGAGTGTCTGGTAGACCCCCCAGTCCTCGGGGAGTGCGGCGAGCAACCGGCGGTGCACCCTGTGAGCGATGAAGTTGTGCCTGTTGTTAGGCGGCGGTGACACGGTGACGATCCCCTCGATGATCTCCACCGTGCAGCCCTCGGGAGCGTCCGTCTCCTCCCACATCCGGACGATGTCGTCCCACTCCTGGCCAAAGGCAGGTGGAGGGTCGACGGCGAGTGCGCTCATGGCGGTCTCCTCTATCGGTACGTCACCGATCCCAGCATGCCGAACGGGACCGGCACTGGTCCACCGGTCCCGTTCACCCAAATGGGGAAACCGCAGGTCAGGCAATGCGGTCCAAGATGATCGGGTTCGGTTCGTACTCCGTGTGCTCGGGGGCGACGAGGACGCCGCCGTCCAGTGCCTCCAGGGCGTACGCGAACTTCTCCGGGGTGTCCGTGTGGAGGGTCAGCAGGGGCTGGCCCGCCGTGACCGTGTCGCCCGGCTTGGCGTGGAGTTCGACGCCCGCGCCTGCCTGGACCGGGTCCTCCTTGCGGGCGCGGCCCGCGCCGAGCCGCCAGGCGGCGACGCCGACGGCGTAGGCGTCGAGGGTGGTCAGGACGCCGGTGGCGGCGGCGTGCACGACGTGCTGTTCGCGGGCGACGGGCAGGGCTGCGTCCGGGTCGCCGCCCTGGGCGAGGATCATGCGCCGCCAGTGGTCCATGGCGGAGCCGTCGGCCAGCGCCTTGGCCGGGTCGACGTCGCCGAGCCCGGCCGCCGTCAGCATCTCCCGGGCCAGGGCGAGGGTCAGCTCCACGACGTCGGCGGGGCCGCCGCCCGCGAGCACCTCGACGGACTCGCGGACTTCGAGGGCGTTGCCCGCGGTCAGCCCGAGCGGGGTGGACATGTCGGTGAGCAGGGCGGTGGTCCGTACGCCGTGGTCGGTGCCGAGTTCGACCATGGTGGAGGCGAGTTCGCGGGCGTCCTCGATGTTCTTCATGAACGCGCCGGAGCCGACCTTCACGTCCAGGACCAGCGAGCCGGTGCCCTCGGCGATCTTCTTGGACATGATCGAGGAGGCGATCAGCGGTATGGCCTCGACGGTGCCGGTGACGTCCCGGAGCGCGTACAGCTTCTTGTCGGCGGGGGCCAGCCCGTCGCCCGCCGCGCAGATGACGGAGCCGACGTCGCGCAGGACGTCCATCATCTCGGCGTTGCTCAGCAGCGCCCGCCAGCCGGGGATGGCCTCCAGCTTGTCGAGGGTGCCGCCGGTGTGGCCGAGGCCGCGGCCCGAGAGCTGCGGCACGGCCGCGCCGCACGCGGCGACCAGCGGCGCGAGCGGCAGCGTGATCTTGTCGCCGACGCCGCCGGTGGAGTGCTTGTCGGCCGTGGGGCGGGGCAGGGAGGAGAAGTCCATCCGCTCCCCCGAGTTGATCATCGCGGCGGTCCAGCGGGCGATCTCCGTGCGGTCCATGCCGTTGAGGAGGATCGCCATCGCGAGCGCCGACATCTGCTCGTGGGCGATCTCGCCGCGCGTATAGGCGTCGATGACCCAGTCGATCTGCTCGGGGCTCAGCTTTTCCCGGTCGCGCTTGGCGCGGATGACGGAGATGACGTCCATGGGCTCGCTTTCCTCGTTTCGTTCTTCGTGTTGGCCAGGGTGCCCCCGGACCGAGCCCGGGGGCGCGGGGAACCGCGCGGCCGGCCACCGTCGACCCGCGGCCGACCGGCCGCCCGTGCCGCCCCCAGAGCACTCAGCGCCCCAGGTCCTCCGGACCAAAAGCGTCCGGCAGCAGCTCCGACAGCGGCCGGACCCCCGACGCCGTGTCCATCCGCAGCTCCGGCCCCCCGTGTTCCCACAGAAGCTGGCGGCACCGCCCACATGGCATCAGCACCCCACCGTCCCGCCCGCAGCAGGTGAACGCGGTCAGCCGGCCGCCGCCCGTGGCGAACAGTTCGGAGATCAGCCCGCATTCGGCGCACAGCGCCACGCCGTAGGCGGCGTTCTCCACGTTGCAGCCGGCCACGGTGCGGCCGTCGTCGACGAGGGCCGCCGCGCCGACCGGGAACCGGGAGTACGGGGCGTACGCGCGGGACATCGCTTCCCGGGCCCGCGCCCGCAGCGCCTCCCAGGCGATGGCCTGCCGTTCGACGGACTGCCCGTCGTTGGACTCGCTCACTACTTCCCCTGGCCCTTCCGGTATGGCTTGCCGTTCGCCTTGGGCATCCGCAGGCGCTGCGCGGAGACGGAGAGCACCAGCAGCGTCACCACGTACGGCGTGGCGTCCACGAACTCCAGCGGCACCTTCGCCGTCAACGCGTACCAGAGGACCAGCAGCAGCGCGAACACTCCGCTGATCAGCGCCACCCGGCGCTGCTGGGCCCGCAGCTTCCACAGGGCGAGTCCGGCCAGCAGGACCGCGAGGAGCAGCAGCAGCGCGTGCACGGTCTCGCCACCGCCGCGCAGCTGGAGGCTGTCCATGAAGCCGAAGAGGCCGGCGCCCATGGCCACGCCGCCCGGCCGCCAGTTGCCGAAGATCATGGTGGCGAGGCCGATGTAGCCGCGGCCGCCGGTCTGGCCGTCGGAGTACATGTGCGTGCCGATGGCCAGGAACGCGCCGCCGAGGCCGGCCAGCCCGCCCGAGACGATCACCGCCGCGTACTTGTACCTGTAGACGTTGACGCCCAGCGACTCGGCGGCGACGGGGCTCTCGCCGCAGGACCGCAGCCGCAGTCCGAAGGAGGACCGCCACAGCACGAAGAACGTGCCGGCGAACAGCACCGCGGCCGCGATCGTCAGCCAGGACACGTCCGTGACGAGCCCGTCCAGGATGCCCGCGAGGTCCGAGACGAGGAACCAGTGGTGCTTCTCGACGGACGCCAGCCAGTCGGAGAGGCCCGGGATCGAGAAGTTCGGCATGTCGCTCATCGGCGGCGACTGCTTGTCGTTGCCGCCCGCGCGCTGCGCGGCGCTGCCGTCCGCGCCGAACCACAGCTTGGCGAGGTACTGGGTGACGCCGAGGGCCAGGATGTTCATCGCCACGCCGGAGATGATGTGGTCGACGCCGAAGGTGACGGTGGCCAGCGCGTGGATGAGGCCGCCGACGGCGCCGCCGGCGATGCCCGCGAGCGCCGCGATCCACGGCCCGTGCTGCCAGCCCATCCAGCCGGCGCAGAACGTGCCGAGCATCATCATGCCTTCGAGGCCGATGTTGACGACGCCGGCCCGCTCCGCCCACAGCCCGCCGAGGCCCGCGAGCCCGATCGGCACGGCGGCGCCGAGCGCGCCGCTGAACTGCCCGGAGGAGGTGAGGTCCTCGGCGCCGGTGATCACTCGCAGTACGGCGAGCAGCAGCAGCGCGCCCGCGAGGAGCAGCAGCACCACCGGGTAGGTGAGCTTGCGCCGCTCGGGTTTGTTCCTGCCGCTGAGCCCCTTCGAGAGCACAGCAGTGAGGTTGCTGCTCACGCGGACACCTCCGCCTTGTCGCTCTTGCGGGCCTGGGCGGCGAGCTCTTCGCCGACCTTGCGCTGCTGGGTCCGGAGCCCGTACCGGCGCACGATCTCGTACGCGATGACGACGCACAGCACGATGACGCCCTGGATGACGCCGACGATCTCCTGCGCGTAGCCCTCGAATTCGAGCTGGGTGCCGGTGCGCTCCAGGAAGCCCCAGAGGAGCGCGCCGAGCGCCATGCCGACGGGGTGGTTGCGGCCGAGCAGTGCGATGGCGATGCCGGTGAAGCCGATGCCGGCGGGGAAGTCGGTGCCGTAGTTGTACGAGACGCCGAGCAGCGTCGGCATTCCGACGAGCCCCGCGACGGCGCCGGAGAGCACCATGGAGGTGATGACCATGCGCTTGACGCTGACGCCGCTGGCCTGGGCGGCGGATTCGGACCGCCCGACGGTGCGCAGGTCGAAGCCGAAGCGGGTGCGACTGAGGACGAACCAGTAGACGAGCCCCGCCAGCGCCGCGATGATCACGAAGCCGTAGACCGGCTTGGGCGTGGTGGGGAGCTCGAAGAAGTGCGAGGAATCGGGCAGGTAGGGCGTGTGGATCAGGTTGCCCTCCTTGATGGCGAGCCGCCCGTCCTGGAGGAAGTAGCCGATGACCGAGGCGCCGATGGAGTTCAGCATGATCGTGCTGATCACCTCGCTGACGCCGCGGGTGGTCTTCAGCAGCCCCGCGATGCCCGCCCAGATCGCGCCGACGGCCATCGCCACCAGGATGACCAGCGGGATCTGTACGAAGCCGGGGAGGGTGAGCGAGCCGCCGACGACGGCGGCGAAGAAGGCCGCGATGCGGTACTGGCCGTCGACGCCGATGTTGAAGAGGTTCATCCGGAAGCCGATGGCGACGGCCAGCGCGGACAGGTAGTACGGGGTCGCCTTGTTGATGATCCAGACCTGGCTGTCGCTCTTCGAGCCGAAGTCGACCATGACCTGGTAGGCGTGGAAGGGGTCCTTGCCGGTGGCCGCGATGATCACCGAGGTGATGACCAGGGCCGCGACGATGGCGAGGAGCGGCGCGGCGACCGCGAGGATCAGCTTGTTCTTGTCGAGCTTCTTCACTCTCCCTCGCCCCCCTCCGCGCCGTGAGCACTCTCGTCGACGTGCTCCAGGTGGCCGGTAGCGGCGCCGGTCATGGCCGAGCCCAACTCCTCCGGGGTGATGGTGGCGGGGTCCGCGTCCGCGACCAGCCGGCCGCGGTACATCACCCGCAGGGTGTCGGAGAGCCCGATCAGCTCGTCCAGGTCGGCGGAGATCAGCAGTACGGCCAGCCCCTCGCGGCGCGCCTCGCGGATCTGGTCCCAGATCTGCGCCTGCGCGCCGACGTCCACGCCGCGCGTGGGGTGGGCGGCGATCAGCAGCTTGGGGCGGTGGCTCATCTCGCGGCCGACGATCAGCTTCTGCTGGTTGCCGCCGGACAGCGAGGCCGCGGTGACCTCGATGCCGGGGGTGCGCACGTCGTAGTCGGCGACGATCCGCTCGGTGTCGGCGCGGGCCGCCTTGAGGTCGAGCAGCGCGCCCTTGCTGTTGGGCTCCTCGGTGACGTGGCCGAGTATGCGGTTCTCCCAGAGGGGGGCCTCCAGCAGCAGTCCGTGCCGGTGCCGGTCCTCGGGGATGTAGCCGACGCCGGCCTCGCGGCGGGCGCGGGTCGGCGCGTGGGTGACGTCGGCGCCGTCGAGGGTGACGGTGCCGCTGTCGGGGTCGCGCATGCCCATGACGGCCTCGACGAGTTCGGCCTGGCCGTTGCCCTCCACCCCGGCGAGGCCGAGGACTTCGCCCTTGTGGATGGTGAGGGCGATGTCGTCGAGCACGGCCCGTACGGCGCCGTCGGAGTCGACGGCGGAGAGCCGCAGCCCGTCCACGGTCAGCATCGGGGTGGTGGTGACGGTCGACTCGCGGGTCTCGGGCGAGGGCAGTTCGCTGCCGACCATCAGCTCGGCGAGCTGCTTGGGGCTCGTCTCGCTCGGCACCACCGAGGCGACGGTCGTGCCGCGCCGGATGACGGTGATGTCGTCGGCGACGGAGAGGACCTCTCCCAGCTTGTGCGAGATGAAGATGACGGTGAGGCCCTCCGCCTTGAGCTCGCGGAGGTTGTCGAAGAGCGCGTCGACCTCCTGCGGGACGAGGACGGCGGTCGGCTCGTCGAGGATGAGCGTACGGGCGCCGCGGTAGAGGACCTTGAGGATCTCCACGCGCTGCCGGTCGGCGACGCCGAGGTCCTCGACGAGGACGTCGGGGCGGACGCCGAGCCCGTACGCGTCGGAGATCTCCTTGATACGGGCGCGGGCCCGGTTGCCGATGCCGTGCGGCTTCTCGCCGCCGAGCACGACGTTCTCCAGCACGGTGAGGTTGTCGGCCAGCATGAAGTGCTGGTGCACCATGCCGATGCCGCGGGCGATGGCGTCGGCGGGGCCGGCGAAGCTGACCTGTTCGCCGTCGGACTCGATGGTGCCCTCGTCCGGCTTCTGCATGCCGTAGAGGATCTTCATCAGGGTCGACTTGCCGGCGCCGTTCTCGCCGACGAGGGCGTGCACGGTGCCGCGGCGGACGGTGATGTCGATGTCGTGGTTGGCCACGACTCCCGGGAACCGCTTGGTGATGCCGCGGAGTTGGACGGCGGGGGCGCTGGGCGCGCCCGCGGTCGGGGGGCTGCTGGTGGACGCTTTGATGGCGCACTCTCCTCGGGGAAGGGAGCGGTTGGGGAGACGGGCTGGGCTGGGGTCGAGGAGCGTACGGCGAGCGGCCGGTGGGCTGCCCGCGGGCGGTCCACGCGCCTCGTAGGCGAACGTACCGCGCCAACTCGCCGCTACGCGCGTAGCGTTGGCTCATTCGTACGGGCCCGACGCGGCGGCCGCACACCGTCGCGCCGAGCCCGTGTCCGCAGGTGGCCGGGGAGCCGTCCCGGCCGCGGAACCCGCGCCGCGCCCCTGGCCGCGACGGACCGGGACGGGGCGCGGGCTCTCAGCTCACGGGTTTTCCTTGACCTTGACCTTGCCGTCGACGATCTTCTGCTTCGCCGCCGCGATCTTGTCCTTGAGGTCGTCGATGTTGCCGCCCGAGGTGGACAGCGAGACGCCGCCGTCCTTGAGCAGGTAGCGGTGCGTGCCGGTCAGCGGCTTGCCGTCCTTGACGGACTTGACCAGGTCGAAGACGGCGACGTCCACGTTCTTGACGACCGAGGTCAGGATCGAGGACTTGTACTTCTCCAGACCGGACTGCTGGTACTGGTCGGAGTCGACGCCGATCGCCCAGGCGCCCTTCTGCGCCGCGATGGCCTCGATCGAGCCGCTGCCGGAGAGGCCGGCGGCGGTGTAGATGACGTCGTTGCCGGCGTCGAGCATGCCCTTCGCCTTGTCCTTGGCGGCGGCGGGGTCGTTGAAGCCCTTGTCGTTGTTCGGGTACAGGTACTGCGAGGTGATCTTGATCTTGGGGTCGGTCTCCCGCACGCCCTGCTCGAAGCCCGCCTGGAACTTCTGGATCAGCGCGTTGTTCACGCCGCCGATGAAGGAGACCTTCTTGGTCTTGGTCTTGAGCGCCGCGGCGACGCCCGCGAGGTACGAGCCCTCGTGCTCGCCGAAGACGATGCTGTCGACGTTCTTGCCCGGCACGACCGAGTCGACGATCGCGAAGGTGGTCTTCGGGTTGTCCGCCGCCACCTTCTGGATCGACTTGGCGTAGTTGAAGCCGACGCCGATGACCGGGTTGTACCCCGCCTCGGCCAGCGAGGAGAGCCGCTGCTCGCGGTCCGCCTCGGTCTCGTTGTTCTTGGCGGTCATCGCCTTGCCGCCGACCTTCAGCTCCTTCATGGCCTTGTCCATGCCGCGGGCGGCGGACTCGTTGAAGGAGTGGTCGTCACGGCCGCCGACGTCGAAGGCCAGGCCGATGCCCTTGTCCTTGCCGCCGGACTCGGTCGAGGACTCACCGCACGCGGTGAGCGAGAAAGCGAGGGCCGCGGAACAGATGCCCGCGACAGCGATTGTGGATACCCGGCGCACGAGGGCCCCTTCACTCGAAGCGCCACGGTCGGCGCTGGTTTCGCGGGCATCGTAACGCGCGTAGATGGGGGATAAAGGGGTCGCAGAAAGCCGTTATCGGATCGTCGCGAACCCCATCCCACCTCGCCGCCTACGGACGGTTGACATCGAGCAAAGCCGCGGCGGTGAACAACTCCACGCCCACCGCGATCGCCGACTCGTCCACGTCGAAATCACCGCAATGCAGGTCACGTCGGACAGTGTCGCCGACCCGCCGCACCCCCAGCCGGGCCATCGCGCCGGGCACCTGCTCCAGGTACCAGGAGAAGTCCTCGCCGCCCAGGGACTGCTCGGTGTCCTCGATCGAGGACGGCCCGCGCCGCGCGGTCATCGCGCGGCGCAGCAGGTCGGTGACGTCCGGTTCATTGACGACGGGCGGCACCCCCCGGATGTAGTCGATCTCCGACTTGGCCCGGTGCAGGGTGGCCACCTCATCGATCGCGGCGTGCACCAGGTCGGGGGCCTCGCGCCACGCCTGGAGGTCCAGGCAGCGGACCGTACCGGACAATTCGGCGTGCTGCGGGATCACATTGCAGGCGTGCCCGGTCTCCAGCCGCCCCCAGGTCACCGCCATGCCGGAGCGCGCGTCGACCCGGCGGGCCAGCAGCGCCGGCACGTCCGTGGCGACCTTCGCGGCGGCCGTCACCAGGTCGGTGGTCAGATGCGGGCGCGCGGTGTGCCCGCCCGCGCCGTTCAGCGACACCTCCAGCCGGTCGCAGGCCGAGGTGATGGCCCCGGGCCGCAGCCCGATCCGCCCCGCGTCGACCTTCGGGTCGCAGTGCACGCCGATGATCCGGCCGACGCCGTCCAGCACCCCGCAGTCGATGACGTCGGGCGCGCCGCCCGGCAGCACCTCCTCGGCGGGCTGGAAGATCAGCCGGACCGGGTGCGGCAGCAGCCCCCGCTGGGCCAGCTCGGCGAGTACGAGCCCGGCGCCCAGCACGACGGCGGTGTGCACGTCGTGGCCGCAGGCGTGCGCCATGTCCTTGACGGTCGAGCGGTACGGCACCGTCTTGGTGTCCGGGATCGGCAGCGCGTCGATGTCCGCGCGCAGCGCCAGCATGGGCCGCGCCTCGGTGCCGCTGTCGGTGCCGCTGCCCAGGGGGCCGATGTCGCAGACGAGTCCGGTGCCGAGAGCGAGGATCCGGGGCGAGAGCCCGGCCCGCTCCAGTCTCGCCTTGATGGCTCCGGTGGTACGGAACTCGCACTTGCCCAACTCCGGGTGCATGTGCAAGTCCCGCCGGAAGGCGATGAGTTCGGCGCGCAGCCCGGCGGACAGCACGCCGGACAGCTCGGGATCGGTACCTGCCTCGGGCTCGGATTCGCGGGACATCAGTTGGTTCACCCTGTGAAGGTTAGGGCCACAGGTGGGGCAACTGCCTGGCGATCAACAAAAGTTCAGCCCGATAGGGGAAGGGAAACTAGGCCGTGGGTCGCATGACCGCAAGAGATACGGGGTAGAAGACTCCGCTACGCGCCGTGCCCCGCCCCTTCCGCACCACTGGCCGAACCGGCCCCTCGCGCCCCGCTCTCCGCGCCTCTCCCCCGCCGCCGCCGGCCTCCGATCTCAGAGCGTCGAGGCCGGAACATACGGAACCCGGCGGATACCGCGCGCGGTGCCCGTGACGCCGGAGAGGAAGTCCTCCGCGCGGGGCGAGGCGGTCTCCGTCAGCCAGGCGGGATCCACATCGCAGACCGCCACCGTGATGCCGGTGCCGGCGAGGGCCAGCGGCAGGGTGTGCACCACGGTCGAGGGGAAGCTCAGGATCATCCGCCCTATGGGGCCGCGGCGGGCGATCAGTTCGAGCGGCAGATCGGGCCGCACGATCTCCAGCCCCAGCTCGGCGCCGATCCGGTGGAGCTTGTCGGTGGACTCCCGGCGGTGCGCGAAGTACCGGGTCGCGCCGTGCGTACGGGCCAGCGAGGCGACGGCGGTCAGATAGTGGTCGAGGTCCACGACGCCGGTCTCGACCAGGGACGTGCCGACCAGGTCCGTACCACGGGTCAGCCGGGGCGGGCCGAAGGCCGAGCGGGTCCACGCGAAGTCGTTGGCGGTGACGGTGACGCCGGGCGGCGCCTGTACGGGCATCGAGGTGAACACCTCGACGCGGCGGCCCTCGCCGGGCGTGAGCCTGCGGCGCGCGGAGGCCGCGAACGGCGCGAAGACCAAGTCGCGCGCTCCGCGCCCGCCGCGCCGGTGCCAGCGCACCAGACGGGTGCCGAGAGCCAGTTGCGAGACGAACTCCATGGTGGCCGTGCCGTCGTCGACGACCACGACATCGCGGGCGCGCGCGATGGTGAGCAGCAGCTGCACGTAGCGCGAGAACGGATCCCCGATCACGATCCGGCTCGCGCGCCGCAGCAGGGGCGCCAGCCCCGCGATCGTCTGCGCCGGCGCTCCGGCCCCGCCGCGCGCCTCCTCCCACCGCACGGTGTGCCCCTCGCCCCGCGCCAGCTCCGCCATCCGCCGCAGCTGCCCCCGCGTCATGGGGTCGTGCGGCGCGAGCACGACGACGGTGAGGCCGGTGGGCGCGCACCGGGGCGCCGGCCCCGGCTCGTCATCGTCGCCCACGGTCTCGTACGGCTGCCGCGGCACCCCGTCGTAGAGGGCGGGCACGGGCGGGGGCGCGGCGTCCGGGGCGCCGGGTCCCGGCGCCCGTACGGCGTGCGGGACGTCGGGTTCGGGCAGCCGTACGGCATCCGGCACGCCCGACTCCGGCGCACCGCCGTCCAGCGCGGAAGCCGGGCCGGCGCGCAGCGCACCGGCGTCCGGTGCGGGGGCCGGGCCGGCGCGCAGCGCGTCGCCGTACGACCACTCCAGTACGTTCAGGAGCTGGACCGGGCTCTCCACGAAAGCCAGGGTTCCGCTCGGGTCGGCCCGAGGCCCCCGGAAGCGTGCGGCGGGAGCGGCCGTCGCTTCCGGGGGCGGGCCGGCCGGCCCCGCTGTCGGTGTCACCGGGCCCGGCCGCCTCAGACCGCGACCGGCTCGCGGTCGCCGGCCTCGGCGACGACGCCCGCGACGCGGCGCAGCTTCTTCATCGGGCCCAGCTCGCTCTCGTACACCTTCTTGACGCCGTCGCCGAGCGACTCCTCCACCACGCGGATGTCGCGGACCAGCCGCTGGAGGCCCTGCGGCTCGACGGAGGCGGCCTGGTCGGAGCCCCACATGGCGCGGTCGAGGGTGATGTGGCGCTCGATGAACGTGGCGCCGAGGGCGACGGCGGCGAGCGTGGTCTGGAGCCCGGTCTCGTGGCCGGAGTAGCCGATCGGCACGTTCGGGTACTCGGCCTGGAGCGTGTTGATCACGCGCAGGTTGAGCTCCTCGGCCTTGGCGGGGTACGTGGAGGTGGCGTGGCAGAGGAGGATGTTGTCGCTGCCGAGCACCTCGACCGCGTGCCGGATCTGCTTCGGTGTGGACATCCCGGTGGAGAGGATGATCGTTTTACCGGTCGCGCGCAGGGCGCGCAGCAGCTCGTCGTCGGTGAGCGAGGCGGAGGCCACCTTGTGCGCGGGCACGTCGAACTTCTCCAGGAAGGCGACGGCCTCGGTGTCCCACGGGGAGGCGAACCAGGAGATGGAGCGCTTGGCGCAGTGCTCGGCGATCCTGCGGTACTCGGTCTCGCCGAACTCGACGCGGTGCCGGTAGTCGATGTACGTCATCCGGCCCCAGGGAGTGTCGCGTTCGATGTCCCACTGGTCGCGCGGGGTGCAGATCTCCGGCGTGCGCTTCTGGAACTTGACCGCGTCGCAGCCGGCGTCGGCGGCCGCGTCGATGAGCGCGAAGGCGTTCTCCAGATCACCGTTGTGGTTGATGCCGATCTCGCCCGTGACGTAGACCGGGTGGCCGGGGCCCGCGGTCTTGGCGCCGAGGGTCCGGGTGCGGAGAGTGGAGCTCATGGAAGGCAGGTTCCTTGCTGTTGGGGGGAGTTCGGTGAGTTGTGCCGTGCGGTCTTCGTGCGGCTAGACGGGCTGTAGGGACGGGCCGAGAATCCAGGCGGCGATCTCCCGGATGGCCCCGCCGCCCCCTGGTGCGGAGGTCACGGCGCGCGCGGCGCCGCGTACGACGTCGTGTGCTCCGGCGACCGCCACGGGCCAGCCGACGAGGTCGAAGCACGGCAGGTCGTTGACGTCATTGCCGACGTACAGCACGCGCTCGGGTGCGATGCCCTGCTCTTCGCACCACTGCTTCAGCGCCAGGTCTTTACGGTCGATGCCGTGGAGGACGGGAAGTTGGAGCTTCTTGGCCCGTGCGGCGACGACCGGGTTAACTTCCGTGGACAGGATCAGCATCGGCAGCTCGGCCCGGCGCAGCGCGGCGATGCCGAGCCCGTCGCCCCGGTGCACGGCGACGATCTCGCGGCCGTCTGCGTCGATCAGGACCCGGTCGTCGGTCTGGGTGCCGTCGAAGTCGAGCACGATGGCGTCGATGTCCCCGCGGCCGGGCAGCGCCCCGGGCCGGTCCGCGTCGAGCAGCGGGGCGAGGACGCGGGCCCGCGCCAGGTCGTGCGGGTCGTCGATCTCCAGGACGCGGGCGGCGTCGGTCCGTACGAGCTCGGTGCGGCCGAAGAACCGGTGCTTCTCGGTGCGGAAGCGGTCGGCGCGCATGCCGTAGGCCGCGCCGGTCTCCAGGTAGTCCTGGGGGCGGTCCTGGCGGCGGGGCCGGTAGGACTTGTCGTGGTTGACGCCGACGCCGCCGGTGGCGGTTTCCGCGATCCCCGCGGTCTCCACGGCCTCCGCGGTCTCCGCGGTCTCCGCCGGCAGGTCGTCCGCCGCGTCGGGCGCGCGCCAGACGAAGCCGTGGAACGGGGCGACGGTCAGCGCGGTGTCCGCGCCGCCCGCGAGGATGGCCTCCGTGACGCCGTCGATGTCCTCGCGGGCGATGAACGGGCTGGTGCACTGGACGAGGAGGACCACGTCGACGGCGGTGCCGTGCGCCGCCTCGTACGCGTCCATGGCGTGCAGCACCGCCGCCTCGCTGGTGGCGGTGTCGCCCGCGATGTCGCCGGGGCGCTGTACGACGACGGCGCCCGCGCCGCGCGCGGCGGCGGCGATGCCCGGGTCGTCGGTGGAGACGGCGACGTCGGTGATGTGCCGGGCGGCGCGGCACTCGTGCACGGCGCGGGCGACCAGCGGCACGCCGCCGACGGCGGCGAGGTTCTTGGCGGGCACGCCCTTCGACCCGCCGCGGGCGGGGATGACGGCCAGGACGGTCGGGGGCATGGCGGCTCCTTGGGGTGTGGTCGTCACAGCTGGCCCATGCGGCGGATGACGGGGGCGACGCGCTGCACGCCGTGCCGGTAGGCGCCGCGGGCGGCGTCGCGCATGGCGTTGCGGGTGGCCCGGCGCAGCGCGCTGGCCTCGCGCGGTTCGGCGGCGTGCGGCAGGGGGTGGCCGGTGGGGTCGAGGCCGTGCCGGGCGAGGATGCCGGGCAGGTAGCCGGGCGCGGTGACGGGGGTGTAGTAGGGGGCGAGCGGCGGGAGTTCGGGGGCGGCGACGAGGTCGGCGACGCGCTCGCGGGCGGCGTCGAAGGCCCGCTCGTACGGGCCGTCGGCGGCGACGCCCTGGCGCGCGGTCCAGGTCGGGTCCGGCTCGGGGAGGTGGCCGGCGTCGAGCTGGTCCCAGGAGGCGAGGCAGCCGGAGCCGAGGAAGTGGTGGTTGCCGAGGGCCTCGCGGATGCCGAGGTCGGTGAGGACGGCGGTGGGGATGGCGCGGTGCAGGGATTCGAGGGCGGCGGTGGAGCTGACCGTCACCAGCAGGTCGGTGTGGTCCAGGACCTCGCCCATGTGCCCGTAGACGAGGCGGCAGTTGTCGGGCAGCCCGTCCGGGAGCCTGGCGGCGAGCTTCTGGTAGGGCAGCTCCTCGATGTGCGTGGTGTGTTCGCCGGGCTTGCTGCGGAGCTTGATCAGCACTTCGCGCTCGGGGTGCAGGCGCGCGTGCTGCGCGGCCCTCTTCAGCAGGTGCGTGCGGGCGGCGCGGCTGTCGGGCACGGAGGGCTGGGCGGCGAAGACGACGGTGTACGGGCGGTCCTGGACCTCGCCGGGCACGGCGGGCGCGTAGCGGGCGCCGTCGAGGAAGGGCAGGGCGCATTCGACGACGCTGCCGGCGCTCGCGCCGACGCCGCGGTAGACGTCGCGGAACCGTTCGGCGTCGTGGCGGGAGTTGGCGAGGACGACGTCCGCGCCGTGCCGCAGCAGGAGACCGTCCGCGAGCTTCTCGTAGACGACGCCGACGTAGCCGGTGACGACGGCGGGGCGGTGGCGCTGTCCGGCCCAGGAGCGGGCGAGCCCGTGCACCATGGCCTGGACGGCGCCGCCGACGCAGGACAGCACGATCACGTCGTAGCGGGTACGGTCGGCCGTACGTACGAACTCGGCGCCGGTGACCTCGGTGAGCGCGTCGGCGCGCACGCCGACCTCCGCGAGCTGGCGCACCGTCGGGGTGGCGCGGCCGCGCAGCAGGAATCCGTCGAGCCGGCCGCCGGGGGCGATGCGGTGCGCGGTGAGCGCACCCCATTTCCACCGGGTGTCGGAATCGGCGAGGACGGCTACTCGCGGCGGGGAATGCGTACGTGATGGCACGTCGCCGACGATAGGAATTCATTCCGTTTCGTTGCCCAACGCGAGTTCAACACTCGGTAAACAACAGGATGACGGAAAGAGAACCGATCTCCCGGCGTGGCCGGTTCACCAATTGGACGTGCTTCGTTCACCTTCACGCCCGCCGCGCGTCAAGACGAATGCCGGGCGGCCCCCTACCGTCACCCAAGTGGTTAAGCTCTCCGTCATCGTGCCGTTCTTCAACGTGCAGACCTACGCCCCCGACACCCTGCGGAGTCTGCGCGCCAATGCGCGTGCGGACTTCGAATTCATTCTCGTCGACGACTGTTCGAGCGACGGGACGCCGGAGCTCCTGCGGCAGGCCGAACGTGAGCTGCCGGGGGCGGTGCTGGTGCGGCACGAGAAGAACGGCGGCCTCGCCACCGCCCGCAACACCGGCCTGGACGCGGCGAGCGGCGAATACCTGACCTTCCTCGACGGCGACGACTGGCTCGCGCCCGGATACTTCGGCGAACTCCTCTCCTTCATAGAGGAGTTGGGCGTGGACTTCGTCCGCGCCGACCACGTCCAGTGCTCCGGCCGGGCCCGCTCGGTGCACCGCGTGCCGCAGGGCCGGCGCGGCGTGGTGCTCGACCCGCGGGACGCGATCCTGCCCGCCGACCGCTCCACGTCCGTCGACTACGCCTACGCGTGGGCGGGCATGTACCACCGCCGCCTCCTGGACGACGGGCTGCTGCATTTCAAGCACGGGCTGCGCACCGCCGAGGACCGGCCGTGGATCTGGCGGCTGCACCGCGAGGCGCGGACTTTCGCGGTGGCCGGCCTGCTCGGCGTCTTCTACCGGCGCGGCGTCGCGTCCTCGCTCACGCAGATCGGCGATGTGCGGCAACTCGATTTCATCCACGCATTTGATCAGGTCATCGAGGAAACGGCGCGGGACGCGGACGCCGACCAATTGCTGCCGAAGGCCGTGCGCACGTATTGCGCGATTATCTCCCATCAGCTCGGCACCATCGAACGGTTCGAACCGGCCGTGGCCAAGACATTGCGCTCGATGAGCGCGGCCGCGATGAAACGGATGCCGCAGGACATTCTGAAGGATGCGCTGAATTCCATGGATTACGAGCGCGCGGCACGGCTGCGCAGGGTCCGGCGCCGTACGGCCGCGGCGGAGGTGTCGGCCTGATGACCGCCCAGCCCGACGACCACGCCCGGCCCGACAGCCCGCAGACGAACGGCCGCCCCAGGACCGGTCCGGCGAGCCGACCGCAGAGCGATGGCCGCCCACAGACCGACGGCCATGCCCAGGCCAACCGCCCGCAGAGCGACGGCCGCACCCAGGCCGACGGCCGTGCCCAGGCCGACCGCCACGACCGGCCCGACAGCCCGCGGACCGATCGCCGCACCCGGACCGGACCGGCCGAGGCCGACCGCCCCGGCGGCCCCGGCCGCGGCCCCCGCCCCGGCCGGCCGCGCACCCAGATCTTCCTGGCCTCGACGCTCTACGGGGCCGCCACGCTCGCCGCCGCCCTCGACGCCGACCGCTTCCCCCCCGCCGGCCGCCGGCTGCTGCTCGTCTCCAACAACGCGGCCATCCCCGAGACCACCCCGTCGTTCCAGGAGGCCCCCGGCTTCGAGCTGCTGCGCGACCGCTTCGACGGGCTGCTCTCCTGGAACGAGACGATCCGCCCCTTCCACCCCGGCGGCTGGTCCCCCCGGCCGGACGACGCCCCCCTGTGGGAGCGGCACCTGCGGATGCTCTGGGACCTCGGCGACGACGAGATCGAACTCGTCGTCGAGTCCATCCAGGTCAACCCGGCGCTGGCGCTCACCCAGCTCTTCCCCGACGCGCCCGTCGAGGTCTACGCCGACGGTCTGATGAGCTACGGCCCCACCCGCAACAAGCTCGACCCGCTCATCGGCACCCGCATCCGCCGCCTCCTCCACCTCGACCTCGTACCGGGGCTGCGCCCGCTGCTGCTCACCGAGTTCGGGGTACCCGCCGAGATCGTCCCCACCGACGCGTTCACCGAGGTCCTGGCCCGTCTGGAGACCGCCGCGCCGGAAATTACCGCACCGAAAGGCTCCGCGCTCCTTCTGGGCCAGTACCTTTCGGCACTGGACATCCTCACCCCGGTGGAAGAGGAGGAGCTGCATGTGCGAATGCTGCGCGGCGCGGTCGAACTCGGTCATCGAGCGGTGGTGTTCAAGCCCCACCCCACCGCGCCCGCCCGCTGGTCGCGGATGCTGGAGGAGGAGGCCGGACGGCTCGGCGTCGAGCTGGTGGTCCTGGACACTCCCGTTCTGGCAGAAGTCCTCTACCAGCGCCTGCGGCCCGCACTCGTCGTCGGCTGCTTCTCCACGGCACTGCTGACCGCGACCGCCCTGTACGGCCTGCCGGTCGCCCGCATCGGCACGGAACTGCTCCTGGAGCGGCTCACCCCGTACCAGAACAGCAACCGGGTCCCGGTGACGATCGCGGACGCCCTGCTCCCCGACCTGGGCCGCCCCGAGACCGTCGCCGGCTGGACCCCGCCGGCCGGCGAGACGGCGGGCAAGCAGCTGACCGGCCTGCTCTCGGCGGTCGGCTTCGCCATGCAGTCCCAGATCTACCCGGAGCTGCGCCCGGCCGCCGAACGCTACCTCGCCGCCAACCTCAACACCCACACCTGGCGCTACTTCAAGCGCCGCCGCCTCACCTCGCTGGCGCTGCCCGGCGCGCTCCCCTCCCAGCTCGCCTTCCTGCCGCGCAACCCGACGGTCCGCAAGGTCGCACGGCGCGCCCGCGCGATGCAGCGACGGCTGGTCAAGCGGACGGCGGCGCTGGGGTGAGCGTGGCGCACATGGCGGAGACATGCCGCGCGGCGGGGGCGGCCCGATGAGCGCCGCCTCCGGCACGGCTTCCCTGGAGCCCCCGGCCCCCACGGGTACGGGCCTGCGCATGCCCGACCCGATACCGACGCCGCCGCCCGCCGACCCAGCCCGTAACGGGACCGCGCCCGCGCGCAAGGGGGCGCACGGCCGGCTGCGCGCCCTCGACGGGCTGCGGCTGATCGCCGCGCTGATGGTCGCCCTGTACCACTACGGCGGCCGGACCGGCGAGGTCGGGCAGGCGTGGGGCGGTTCGCCGCGCGCCCAGTTCCCGTCGCTGTCCACGGCCTTCTCGTACGGCTGCCTGGGCGTGCAGATCTTCTTCGTCATCAGCGGCTTCGTGATCTGCATGAGCGGCTGGGGCCGCCCGCTGCGCTCGTTCTTCGCCTCCCGCGTCGCGCGCCTGTACCCCGCCTACTGGGCGGCGATCCTCATCGTCACCGTCGTCTTCGCGCTGCCCTGGGTCGCGTACAAGACCGTGTCGCCCAGCGACACCCTGATGAACCTGACGATGCTGCAAATGCCCGTCGGCGCGCACCGGGTGCTCGGCGTGTGCTGGACGCTCTGGGCCGAACTGCGCTTCTACGCCCTCTTCGCGCTCTTCGTCGTGCTGCCCGGCGCGACCCGCCACCGGGTGGTGCTGTTCTGCGCGGTGTGGACGCTGGGCGCGGTGCTCGCGGACGCCTCGCACCAGGAGTTCCTCAAGACCGTGCTGATGCCGGAGTACGCCCCGTACTTCATCGGCGGCGTCGGCCTCTATCTGATCCACCGCTTCGGCCACTCCGCCCTGGCCTGGGGGATCGTCGGCGTCAGCTTCCTGATCGGCCAGCACTACGCGGTCGCCGCCCTGTGGCACACCCCGAACCCGCACTTCTTCTCGTACCGATCGCCGTACGTCATCATCGCGATCGTCGCCGCCGGGTACGCGGCCGTGGCCGCCATAGCGCTCGGCAAGTTCCACTGGGCGAACTGGCGCTGGCTGACCGTCGCGGGCGCGCTCACGTACCCCTTCTACCTGGTGCACGAGCACCTGGGGTGGGTGGTGATCGCGGTCCTGCACCGGAAGCTGGGCATCCCCTCGTACGCGACGTTCGCGCTGACGATCGCGCTGATGCTCGTACTGGCGTGGCTGCTGAACCGGCTGGTGGAACAGCGCCTGACGCCCGTACTCCGCAAGACCCTGTCGGGCCCCCCGCGCCCGGCCCCCTCCCCTTCGGACGCGGTCACCGGAGCCCCTCGGACCATGTAAGATCATCTACGTAACTCCGGCGCACGACGCGGGAGTCACGCGTCTGTGGTCCAAGGAAAGACGCCCGCCATCCAGCGGGAAATGCAGGTGCAAGGCCTGCCGGGCGCTCCACACGAGGGCCCCGTACTCGATGAGTACGGGGCCTTCGCCTTTCCTCCGCGAGCCGGGGCCGGTCGGGCTCCGAACTGAACCGCGCCGCCGACCGGCAACGCGCCTGGCGTGATCGGAATGGTTCAGTGATGAGGGAGCGGCGGGGTCGCGGCTCGTCCGTCGGCGCGGTCCAGTACGACGACGGGGATCTGCCTGCCGGCGGCCGCTTCGAACTCGGCGAACTTCGGAACGAGGGCTACCTCTTTCGCCCAGAGCCGCTCGCGCTCCGCACCCTCCGCGAGCCGGGCGACGACCGGCACGATCTCCGTGCCCACCTCGACCGCGGCCCGCGGGTTGGCCATGAGGTTGTGGTACCAGACGGGGTGGCGCGGGCTGCCGCCGTGGGTTCCGAAGACGGCCCAACTGTCGCCGACCGGCTGGTAGAACAGCGGGCTGATCCGCTCGCGGCCGGTCCTGGCCCCGGTGTGGTGCACCAGGATGAGCGGCATGCCCTGCTCGCCGAACCCGGGAAACCGGGGCGGAACGGGGCGGCCCGCGGCGAATTCCTCCTCGCTGCTCCAGGGCACGTACCCGGCGTTGGCTCGGAATTCGGCGATGATCTGCTCGTTCCAGCCGCCGGCGGCAGGGGTCTTGGCCTCGTGGGCGGTGGTGGTCGACGGGTCGGGCACGGCATCCCCTTTACTATCCGGAGCACTTGCTCCACAAAGTAGCACGATGCGGAGCGCACGCTCCGCATAAGGGGATATGCTCGATCCCATGGCAGGGGACGAAACAGAAGGAACTACCCGGCGCCGCGCGCCGCGCGTGGACGCGATCCGCAACCGGGAAGCGATCATCGAGGCCGCCGCCGACGTACTCGCCGAGCAGGGCACCGCGGTGGACGTCCGCGAGATCGCCCGCCGCAGCGACGTGGGCATGGGCACCCTCTACCGGCACTTCCCGAAAAAGGAAGACCTCGTCCGTACCGTCCTGTACCGGGACTTCTCGAAGTGGGCGGACTCCGCGCGCCGGGCGGCGATCGACGCCGAGGACCCCTGGGCGGCATTGACCGACTTCTACCAGCAGGCGCTGACCGGCTACGCGCACCACCGCGCGACCATGGAGAACTTCGCACTGACCTGGTCGGAACCCGACCTGGAAGGAATCCAGCAACTCCGCCTCGTCATCGAGGAACTGTGCGCCCGCGCCCACGCCGCGAACCTGCTGCGGCCCGGCGTGACCACCGACGACCTGCTGCTCCTGCTGGTCTCACTGGGCCACGCCGTCCAGCTCACCGACCAGTGCCGCCCGCACATGTGGCACAGACTGCTGCACCTCTCCCTCGACGGCCTGCGCGCCGACCGCCTGTGAAAAACGCCGGTCACTGACGGCACTGCGGTTCACGCCGGCCCCACTGGCGACGTCGACGCCACCAGTGGAACGGATTCACTGGCGCAAGCGCTGTCGTGCCTGTTCTTCGGCGGCGTCGAGTGCGGGTTCGAGGGTGGCGAGCGCGGAGCGGAGCAGGTCCGGCAGCGAGCCGGACGGCACGACGAGCCCACCGCTCGCGAGGGGTGCGGCCGGAGGCTGTAGCCACTGCTGGAGTGCGATCCGAACGGCAGCGGCCACGCTCGCCGCGAGCACGCGGGAGGCAGACGTGCCGGTGCGGCCGAGGCGCTGGTCGATCGCGGCGGCGAGGGGGGGTTCGATCGCCTCGGCGGTGTCGAGGAACGTGTCACGCAGCGCGGGACTGGCGGTGATCAGCAGCAGCTCGTCGCGGTCGTGCTGTTCGGTGTACTGCTCCACGATCGCTTCGGCCAAGGCGTCGGCGAGGCGGACGTGGGCGGGCCCGGCCGCCACCGCTGCGACGACCCGGGATTCCCGTTCGGCGGTGACGGCGGCGACGATCGCCTGTTCGCGGCTGGAGAAGTAGTTGTTGTAGGTCCTCGGCGAGACCCCTGCCGCCTCGGCGATGTCGTCGACGCGGACGTTGTCGGGCCCGTGCTTGAGTGCCAGCCGGAGTGCCGCCTCACGCAATGCCACTCGGGTGGCCTGCTTCTTCTCCTCGCGCAGCCCGGTCCGCTTTGTCGTCACCCTCGAAGCATCCCAGCTTGAGTGCGCGCACGCAAACTTGCGTGCACGCAATATTTGCTTCTACTCTCTGCCCCTCCCGCAGAAAGGTCAGACGCATGCGAGCCAAGGGCATCTGCTACGACACCGGCTTCCTCCGCAATGGCAGCAGTTCCCGGGAGCACTTCGACCCCGGCCTGGTCAAGAAGGAGCTGACCATCATCCGCGACGATCTCCACTGCACCGCCGTCCACATCACCGGCGGCGACCCGGGCCGCCTGGAGCTCGCCGCCCGTCACGCCGCCGAGCTCGGACTGGAGATCTGGTTCTCGCCCTACCCGCTGGAGCTGACGACCGACGAAATCCTCACCCTGATCGCTGACTGCGCGGAGCGGGCCGAGCGACTCCGGACGCAAGGAGCCGAGGTCGTGTTCGTCACCGGCGCCGAGCTGAGCGTCATGAACCATGGGTTCCTCGAAGGCGACAGCACCGAAGAGCGAATCGGCTGGCTACTGAGCGACCCGGCCCGTCGGCCCGAGCGATTCGCCGCAGTCGGCACCCGTCTCAACGCCTTCCTCCGCGAAGCCGTGGCGGTGGTCCGCGAGCGCTTCCACGGCAAGGTCACCTACGCCGCCATCCAGTTCGAAGCCGTCGACTGGGACTTGTTCGACTTCACGACCTTCGAACTCATCCGGTCCGCGGAGGTGGCCGACCGATTCCGGGACGCTGTGCGCGGTCTCGTCGCACAGCCCAAACCGGTCGCCATCACCGGCTTCGGCACCGCCACCTGGCGCGGCGCGGGTGACGTCGCACCCCGCAGCATGGAAATCCTCGAAACCGACGAAGCCACCGGCGCTCCGCTCCGGCTGACCGGAGAATACGAGCGCGACGAGGCCGGCCAAGCGGCGTACCTGAGCGAACTGCTGGAGATCTTCGACAGCGAGGGCGTCGACAGCGCCTTCGTCTTCCTCTTCGCGCTGTACAACCTGCCCCACCGCCCCGACGGCGATCCCCGCGACGACCTCGACCTCGCCAGCCTCGGCATCGTCAGGATCCTCGAAGACCGCCACGGCGACACTTACCCCGACCTGCCCTGGGAGCCCAAGGCCGCCTTCGCCGCGATCGCCGACCACTACCGCGACTGAGTCCGCTCGGGATCGAGACGTGAGGGACGGATGAGGCCCTGGAAGTCCTTCGTCGTCTCTCCGCGCTCCCCGGACGGGCGGCGCGGGAGGACGAAGGCCCCCGAACCAGCCTGTACAGAAAGGGGTTGTTCTACGATCCCGCGCTCGTGACGCGGGCTGGTCCCTCATCCCACAGGTTCACCATGGCCGGGTCGGCCTTGATTCGCTTCGCACGCCGCCCGCACCGCACCGAGCACCGCGGTCGGCAACCTGTCCGGCCACTCCTCGGACTCGTGCTTTGTCGCCTGTGAACGTCCCTTGGCACTGATACTGGGGCTGTTCTCGGGACGGGGATGAAGCGCGAGCCCAGGTGGAGCGGGCGTCTGTCACTTGTCGCTGCACCGCTTCGCCTTGACGCGGTAGGCAGTCGCCTTCTTGTCGTAGGCCCGCGCCTTCTTCTTGTAGGCGACGGCCTTCTTCTTGTGTCCCACCAGCATCTCGTGCCGCGCCTTGGCCGTGTAGGTGTCGGACTTCTGCGCGTACACGTTCGCCTGGTGTATGAGCTTGGCCGGGTTGCAGCGGACCTTGCCGGCGGCCGTCGCCGAGGTCGCCGGTGCGGTCGCCGTGACGGCGGTGCGCGGCGCGGCGCTCGCCGAGGACGCGCCGAGGGCGACCGGCCCTGTCACGGCCACCATCCCGATGGCTACGGACGCGATGACGCGGCTGAAGCTACGCATATGGTCGAGATCCTCCATCCGATGTGCGTTCAGGGCCGGGAGCCCTGCCGCTGTTTTCGCCTGTTTTCGCCGGTGACGTGTTCGATGCCGGCGGCTGCCTCGGATGGTAGGTTCCGTCGCTTCACGCGCGATGCGCGCAATGGCCCAAGTCGTATGAGTTTCCGGGCTCTTGACGGCCGGTCCGGACCTGTGCGGTCTGGATCTCCACGGTCCTGCTTCATACGGTCCTGGTGCATACGGTCCGGGGCCCGGACCGGTGGGCCCCGGGACGGTTCCGGCCGGCAGTCAGGGCTGCACGCTGATCTCGCCGATGCCGGTGCCGATGGTGCCGCAGTGCGCGGTGGACTGGCTGGACTGCCCGGGCTGGAGTGTGACGCGCTCACCGTCCACGTCCGGCGCCCAGCCGCACACGAGATGCACCCAGAAGGTCTGCGGCGCGGCGCCGTTGTTCTGGCACAGCGCGTACCCCGTGTACTCGTCATTGGCGTGCTTGCCGGTCTGGCAGGAAAGGCCGGGCGGGGTGGCCGCCGCGGGCGTGGCCGGGGCGACGAGCGCGGTCAGTCCGGCGAGCGCGGCCCCGGCCAGCATGGTCCTGGAAGCGCGGGTGACGTACTTGTTCACGGTGTTCTCCTCTTGAGGTTGGAAGGCGTTCGTTCGCATGGGGGCATCCGGACGCGGATGCGTGCGGATGCGGACGGACGTGTGCGGACGTGTGCGGACGGATGTGGACGTGTGCGGACGGATGTGGTCAGGGGTGGCCGGGCGGGTGAGCGCGGCCCGGTCGGCGTCGAGGCCCGGTCGGTGTCGGTCCTGACGCGCCGGGCCGCGCCGCCCTGGCGGTTGCGTACATCCGGGTGCGTCTACGCGTATCCGGATGCGTCCGGTGTACGGATCCGCGGTGCCGCCGGATCCCCCGTTCACGTACACCTTCAGCCCGGCCGAGCCGTCGCGGTACCTCACAGGAGTCAGGGTGGGGACGGGAGGCCCGGCAGTCACGGCCGTACGCGCGCGGCCTGTCCATCTGACGGTGGAACTGTGGTGGCGCCGGCGCGCGGCCCGTTCCCACCATGGATCATGGACCACACGCAGTCAGCGCCCGGCCTCCCGCCCGTCGCCGGGCCTGCCGGGAAGCCCGCCAGGAAGCCCGCCGGGCCCGCATTCCGCGACGGCGTCGAGCACGCCGCGTACCAGGGGTGACCGGTGTCCGACACCGCACCCGCATCGGACGCGGCGCCCGCATCAGACGCGGCGCCCGCCTCCGTCGACGTGCCCGCGCAGGCGCGGGAGCGTGACGCGCGCGGAGGGCCCGGCCATACGGTGCTCGTGGCCGCGGTCGTCACCCTGCCCGCCGTGAAACTCGCCTACACCGTCGGCGGCGGGGAAGCGGCCACAGAGGTGCTGATCGGGCTGGAGCCGGGCAACTGGCCCGACGTGCTCATCGGCATGCTCCTGTCCAACGCGCCGCTCACCGCCGTGCTCGCCGTCGTCCTCTCCCGCATGGTCTTCGCCTACTTCGCCGCGAAGGGAGCCGTACCGCACGCCCGGTCGTTCGCCGCCACCCTGCGCACGCTGGCCCTCGCCGCGGTCAATCCGCTGGCGGTCGGCATCGTCATGGCCGTCCTGTTCGGCCCGTGGTGGGGCACGGCCACCGGGCTGGCGGCCTGTGTGCTGCGCCAGGGAATCGTCGCCGAGTACCGGATGGGCCGCCGCGGTCCCGGCGGACGCCGACGCCGTCCCGCCGGGGCGCCGCGCACGTGGGGCCACCGGCTCGCCGGCGCCGAGCAATGGGCGGCCCTGCTCCTGGCCGTCCTCGTCCTGCCCGTCGCCGCCTTCGCGTCCGCCCTCGACGGCAGGGCCTGGGCGCCCCTCGTCGACTGCGCCGTCGACACCGGCCGCGGCGGCGCTCCGGACCGGCTGATCGAACTCGGCCGGAAGGGCAGCGGCGTCGTCGGCTGGTCCCTCGCCCACCACGAGGTCGTCAACGGCGCCGCCTGTGCCGTCGCCGAGACCCGCGTCGTACACCCGCCGTGGTGGGAGCGCTGAGCGTACAGCCATGCTCCGCCAGGGAGGTGCGTCGCCGGTTTGAGCGTTACTCGGCTGAGGAATTAATTACTCATGCGAGTAACGAATGGACTGAGCGAGGTGGACGGACCGCCCACCGACGCGTCCGAACGGTCGCCCGCCGACGCGTCCGAGCGATCATCCACCGGCGCATCCGAACGATCGCTCGCCGCGAGTGCGCGGCGGGCGCAGATCGTGGAGGCGGCCATCGAGACGCTGGCCGAGAACGGTCACGGGCAGACGACGTTCGCGCGGATCAAGAAGCAGGCGGGGATCTCCAGCACCCGGTTGATCTCCTACCACTTCGGCACCAAGGGGGAGTTGATGGACGCCGTCCTGGAAGAGGCCGGGTTACGCGCGCACCGGGCGATCTCGCGACGCGTCGCGGGCGAGACGTCGGCGCTCGGGGCCCTCACCGCCCGGATCGAGGCACAGCTGGAGTGGGTCGCCGACAATCCGTCCTCGGTGCGGGCGATGTACGAGATCTGCATGAACGAGCGGGACGCGGAGGGCGTGTTGCGCTACGGCCTGGAGGCCACGGCGCGGGCGAACGTCGACGCGCTGGAGCCGATCCTGCGCGCGGGGCAGGAGCGCGGGGAGTTCCGCCAGTTCGACAGGGAGCTGATGGCCCTCACCATCAAGTCCTCGATCGACGCGGCGATCGTCCGCATGGCCCGCCCGCCGCGCTTGCCCCTGGCCCAGTGCGTCCGCGAACTGACCACCCTGGCCCGACTCGCCACCAGGCAGGAGCTGTGACCGCCCGCGCCGGGCGCCCCGCCAACCGCCGACCGCTGTTCCAACTGGGGTGGGACGTGGGCGCGCCCATCGCCCTCTTCTACGTGCTGCGCGGGCTGGGCGCGAGCACGTTCGCCGCGCTGCTGGCCGGCGCGGTGCTGCCCGTGGTGACCGCGGGGGCGTACTGGCTGCGGGACCGCCGGCTGGAGGGGATGGCGGCGTTCATGGCTGGGGTGATGCTGCTGAGCATGGTGACCTCACTGATCAACGGCGGCACGCGGTTCATGCTGGCCAGGGACGGTTGGGTGACGGCCGTGGCCGGCCTGTGCTTCCTGGCGTCGGCACGGGCGAGCCGCCCGCTTGCCTACCTGGGGGCGCGGCCGTTGCTGGAGGGGCGGTTCCTTTCCGATGGGACGCCATGGGAGACGCTGTGGGAGAACGAACCGGCCTTCCGGCGCATCTGGCGGGTCTCCACGGTGATCTGGGGCATCGCCCTGCTCGCCGACGCCGCGGCGCGCGTCGTGATGTCGTACACGCTGCCGGTCGACGCCGTACCCGGGCTCGGCGGTCTGCTCTGGCCGGTCACGATGGTCCTGTTGCAGGTGGTGAACGGTGTCTACTACCGGGCGGCGGGCCTGTGGCAGATGACTGCGGGGCACGACCGGCGCGCGGAAGCCGTGACCCCGTCAGCCCCGGCGGCCCCGGCGGCCCCGACTGCGCGGCGATAACGCGGCCTCGCCCCGCGACGATCGCCACCGACCCCTCCCCTCCCCCGGACGCGGTCACCGGAGCCCCTCGGACCATGTAAGATCATTTACGCAACTCCGGCGCACGACGCGGGAGTCACGCGTCTGTGGTCCAAGGAAAGACGCCCGCCATCCAGCGGGAAAT
>NZ_JBFAIV010000046.1:0-51692 GCF_040654875.1 Streptomyces sp. NPDC050610
CTCGCCACCACAGACCACACCGCCAGCCCCAACCAGCCAACTGATCAGCCCAGCTCAACACCCCGAATACTGATCAGATGGAACGAGCCACGACAGGCGCGTTCGGCGCCACGGCTCAGGCGAGGCTCCGCGACGCGATCAGCCGGTTGGTCAGCTCTACCGTGGCGAGGTACCACCAGAAGATCCAGTCGAGGAATGCTTCGTCGTACTCGCCGCGCTGGTCGGCCCGGCGGTGGCGCAGGTCGAAGCGGTTGGCGATCTCGAACAGCGCGCCTTCGTCCTTCCCGAGGTGCTGCTTGATCAGGGCACGGCGTTCCTCAAGGATGCGGGCGAGGTTGAAGATGGCCGATCGCTTGCTCTCGGCTGACGTGTCACGCCCTCGGAAGAGGGCGATGGCGTGGCGGACACCGGCGGTGGTGTCGGTTGGGCTGTCGTTGAGGGCGCGGTGCACCAGCTGGCTTCGGGCGTCGTCGGTGACGGCGACCAGGCGCCCGAGGTCCTCACCCTCGGCGGCCAGTTCGTATTCGATGCCGGCCTCGCGCAACAGCTGGTTGATTTTCCACCGGTACAGGACGCGTGCCGGCCCGTTGTGAAACTCCGAGTGATGCCATCCGCAGCCGCTGTAGGAATGGAAGCGCCGCGTACGGGGGCGGCTCACCAGGTCGTGGAACACCTCGATCAGCCCGTAGAAGGTGTCTTCGCCCCACGCCTCCGGCGCCAGCGGCCACAGATCAGGGATGCCAAGTCGCCTGTCGATCACGTCGGAGGGGTCAGGCAGCTCGCTGTGATCGTCGATGCATTCCTCGCCGAAGACTTCGACCAGGTAGCCGTTGTCGGCGAACTCGCCGATGAGCCGCGCGAAGTCCCGTCGGGTGTCCCGCGCGGTACTGCCATCGTGAGCGAGTCCATTGCCGCGGCGCTGCGGCCAGTACGGCCGGGGCGCGGCCGCATGCCTGAGCTCAGGCGCCCGGCGGATGAGTTCGGTGAACCAGTCGTGCTGGTCCATCACGGCCCGTTTGGTGCCCCAGCCGGTGGCGGTGGTCGCCCAGGGATCGGATGTCGGCGCGGTGTGGTTGGGCAGATCCTCGAAGTCGGCGACTGCGGTTGTGCCGGCCAGAGCCTCCGTCATGAGCCAAATAGCCCGGTCCTGCCAGGAGCCTGTGGACCGGAGCACTCGCTCGCCCTCGGATATGAACAGCGATGCGGGCCAGAGGAGTTCGTAATTGCTCAGGTCCAGACTCACCACAACATCATCACCCATAGGAGATGTGTTCCGACCCTGGGCGATGAATTCCCGTCTCAGTCCCGGATGAGCTCCTGGAACTGCGGACATCCCACCGCATGCCACTCCCTGACGAGGACTTCTCCGGCAACGACCACGACCTCCGCGTACCACGGCAGACAGTCGTGGCACGCACGGATCTCGTACGAGTTGCCGTCTTCATCGAACGCCTTGAGATCGACGGAGCCGACCGGCGCCCGGTAGGTGACGTCCTGCTGCGGATCGGAGCCTTCTGCCATGGCGGCCAGTATCTACCAGCGCTCAGATGGCCTTCGGGGCAAGGAACGTGACCCGTCCGCCACGATCGTCAGCGGACCCGCACAGAACTGCCCGTCTTGCCGCCACACCTGCAGGAACGCTGCGGGAAGCGGCGAGGGGCGTTGTCAGTGGGTGGCCATAGCCTGGCGAGACGGGAACCGCAGAGAGGCACGCCCATGAACGCCAGTTACTACCGGAGCCGGCTGGACAGAAAGAACAAGGCTCGCGCCGACGCGGAGAAGAAGGTCGGCGAGTTCCGCAAGAAGGAAGCCGACAAGCGCGCGAAGGCCACGAAGGAGAAAGCCGCAGCCGCCAAGGCGAGCAGCCAGGGCACCGTCAACAGCAAGCAGCGTGCTGCCCAGCGGTACGAGAACGAGGCCAACAAAGCTGGCCAGGACGCCAGCACGTGGAGCGCCAAGGTCGGCAAGCTCTCCAAGGAGGCAGCTGACCTGTCGGCCAAGCTGGCGAAGGCAGAACAGGTTGAGCGGGCCGCCGCAGAGAAGGCTCGCCAGCGTGAACAGCAGAAGACGGAGCGTCACGCCGCAGCTGAGCAGCAGAAGATCGAAAGTCGTCTGTCGGCGACGGAGGGCGAGGTGCGCACGGTGCTGAAAGAACTGCGGGCCCCGAAGCCGGAGAAACTGCGAGTGCTGCTACTGGCAGCCGCCTCCGCTGGTGACCTGCGAGTCGGCCAGGAACAACAGAGGATTCGTGCGGCCGTGCAGAGCGCCACCCATCGCAACCTTGTTGAACTGGATGTCCACCCTGCTGCGACGGCGGACGTCTTCCTGGACGCGCTGACCCGGTTCCGTCCCCACGTCGTGCACTTCTCCGGCCACAGCACACAGGACCTGATCGCTTTCGAGAAGGGCGAGGACGGCTTCCACGAAGGTGCCATCGTCAGCGCCGGCGCCTTCGCCCGGGCCATCGCCGCCGTGGACGACAAGCCGCTGCTGGTCCTGCTGAACTCCTGCCACTCCGCAGCCCAGACCGGGAAGCTGGTCGGCACCGTGCCGTTCGCCATCGGAATGTCCGACACTATCGGCGATGTCGACGCCATCACCTACGCCGCCCGGTTCTACGCCGCCGTCGCCGACGGCCAGTCCGTCCAAGCCGCCCACCTGCTCAGCCGTGTGGCCATCGAAATGAACGGCCTGCTCGACCGCGACCTGCCGACCCTGGCCTGTGCAGCGGACGTCGACCCGAGCGCTACAAAGCTGGTGACACCGCCTCCGGAGTAGGACGTGGGCATCTCGTGCATGAGCACCCTGCCGTGGGTACGCCTGCGAGCCCGGACCGATCGGTCCGGGCTCGCAGGCTGTTCGGGCGCGGTTGCCACAGGTCGAACTCGAGGTGCTCGATGTCCGTGAAGCGGACCTCCTCCAGCTGGCCGGCGCGGCGGCCGTTGTCCTGGAAGTACATCTCCTTGAGTGCTTCGGCGGCGATCTGCTGGAGCCGCCGGTCGGTGGCGCCGGCCTCTTGGGCGTCGAAGAGGCCGGCGGCGTAGCGGGGCGGCAGCGCGACGGTCAGGTGTCGAAGGCGGTCCTCGTCCGTCGTGCCGATTGGTGCGGTGTAGCCGATGCGGGCGCGGGTGTCGATGACGATGCCGCCGGTGGTCGCCGCCTTTTGCCGCGCCTGGGCGCGGATCTGCGGCTGCCACCGCTTCTTCACCTCCCGCTCCAGGCGGGCGGCGAGGTCCGGGCGGGGCTTCTTGATCTGGTTCTTCACGTACCGCTCGACCGTGCGCTGCGAGATCCGCAGCATCTGGGCGACCGCTTTGGTGCCCTTCAACTGCTTGACCAGGTACCGCATCTGCGCTCCCGCGCTCTTGGGCGCCGGGCGGGTGAACGCCTTGTGCACTGCGGCGTCCAGGCCGTTGCCGAACAGGCTCATCGCGCTCTACCTACTCCCCGGTGTCCTGGTCGGTGACGGTGCCGTCCTTGATGTACCGCGCGAGGTTGAGGTCCGGGGCGTCGAACTGCTCGCGGACACCCTCGCCCCACAGCACGCTCTGAGTGCCCTCCCACTTCACCAGGCCCGGGTTCACGCCGAGCCTGAATCCGCCGGGCAGCGGCTTGCCGTCCCGGGAGGGCAGGAAGTCCAGCGGTGACGGCCCGTCGGAGGCGTAGACGGCGCAGTCCGAGAGGATGGCCACCGGGTACTGCCCGGTGAAGGCGGCGCGCTTGACGATCTTGCGGTGCATGTTGATCCGGGTCCGGGAGATGACGGCGGCGCGGATGTCCGGGCGCCAGGTGGGCCGGGCAAGGGCCCGCCACGGCTGGCCGGGCTTCCAGCCCTCCCCGCGCGGGCGCTCGCGCAGCTTGCCGATGCCGCCCTTCACGGTCGCTTTGATCGCGGACACCACGATCGCCAGCTGGGGGCCCCGCTGCCGGTAGCCGTCCATCGCTGCGAGGAAGTCGGCCGGCTCCATGTCGGCGTGCACGCCGAGGTCGGCCATCGTGGCGAGGTAGGCGTCGCGCAGCCGGTTGTACCAGGCGTCCAGGTAGCGGCCGTTGTCGTGGCGGACGTACGCCTCGACCGGCGCGACGTCGTAGCCGAGCTCCACCGCGTACGCCACGGTCGGCGTGGCGTACCAGGCCGAGCCCTCGGGCCGCTCCCCCTTCGGCGTGAACGGACTGGGCAGCAGCCCGGCGTCCAGCTGCGCCCACTTGTCCTTGGCCACCTTCACGCGGGACAGGTCGACGTGGGACAGGTCGACCAGCCAGGAACCGGGCAACTTCGGATCGAAGACGGGGTTCTTGACGTGCGCCGGCGCCCCCAGACCGACCGTGAGGCCGTTCGCGCCAGCGGCGAAGGCCATGTTCACGTCGACGCCCACCAGGTGAGGGCGAAGGCATTCAGCGTCGGTGAGCGGGCGCGCCCAGTCGTACGCCTCCTCCACCAAGACTTCAGCCGGGGTGCGGTGGTGGAAGCGCGGCAGGTCTGCGAGCAGCGGGTGCCCGTCGGGGGCCTCGCACGGCGCGCAGTCCACCGGATCCTTCCCCAGAGAGCCTGGGTTGTACTCAGAGTGCCGCTTGCCCGTTGCGTCCGGTTCGGAGGCACGAGTCGGCGGGTGCAGCGCGGTCATCAGCTCCAGGCCGGTCACGGCGGTCGATCCGCGCGGCGTCATCACGCGGGCCGCATACGTGCCCAGCAGCCTGGCCAGGTCCGCAGGCGGCAACTGCCCTGTGTCGGCCCAGTGCCGGGTGTCGAGCGCGTCCCACGACGGAATGCACAACTGCACGCACGCCCGCTCCGAACCGGTGGCGGGACGGTAGATCCGCGCCCACGGCCCGAACCCGCGCTTGGTCAGCTGCCAGTCGGCGCGCGTCAGCTGCTTGATGACCTTGTGTCCCTCCGGGATCCGGCCGGCCAGACGCTCCTGCTGTGTGAGCGTGACGGGCAGGCCGTAGTGCTCGCACGCGGTCCCGGTCAGCACGATCAGCGGGTCGGCGTCCTTGCCCGGCCCGGACAGCTTCAGCTGACCGAGCCGCCCCTCGCTCAGCGTCCACTCCACCAGGGCCGCAATCGACTTCGCCGGTACGTCCAGGACCAGGCCGCCGACGCAGTACGCCAGCGCCTGACCGCCTTCGACGTCGACGACCGCGAGCGGCCCGTTCTCGAACCGCGCATCGGCACCGCCGGTTGGGGTGCCGGCGGGGGCGGTCTTACGCGCGGGCGGCCGGCGCGACGTCGGCCTGGTCGTGGCCGCCGGATGCGGCACAGCGGCGGGGCGCAGTGCGGTGTTCTCAGAAGCAGGCTCTGGGATCGGGCCCGTGGGTGCGGTGCGGGCTTGGGCCGGTTCCGCTCCCGTTGGCGCAGGAGCGGCTGGGAGGCAGGCTTCTCGGGGACTGTCGTGTCCTCAGCGGGCACCGGGGCGTTGGCGGGGTAGAGCTGGGCGAGTTGCTTGAGCAGGCGGGCATATGCGTCGCGCTCCGGCGGCCGCGGCTCGGTCTTGCCGGCCTCCCAGCCGCTGACCGTCGCACGCCGCACCTGCAGTGCGGCGGCCACCTCGTCCAGCGTCAGGCCGTGCGCCTGGCGCAGCCGCCTGCGTTCCGCCGGGGGCGGCAACGGGGAGCGGGACGCGATGAGCGCGTCGACCGCGTCGAACAGCTCGGACATGCTGCACCTCCTGCCCCGACCCTAGCGTGAAGCGCACGTTTCGCGTACCAAACGCGTACGGATGGCGTGAATGACAGTTGGAGGTTCACGGTTGCTCCCGGAAAGGCGTCCGCAGGCTTGGGTTGCTGCAGGCTCTCTAGCCGAGGGCCTGCGGTGGTGTCCTGGCTATGCCTGAACTGGCCAGGGAGAGCGGCTTGGTGTGGGAGATCTGGAGAGCAGGCGGCCGCCGTGCACCAGTCATCGCGGTGCCAGAACGCTCGGGGGCGGGCATGGGTGAGATCGTCGAAGGGCTCGAACGAGCGTTGCTGACCCGTCCCGTGCCTACGAAGGATGCCGCTGTGCGTTTCCTGCTCAAGGCGGAGAAGGGCTCCACGAAGAACGTGGCTGTCCTCCTGGGGATCTCCCAGCGCACGGTACAGAGGTGGGTCACCACCCGGCCGGGAGTGCGTCGCCGTCCCAGTGCTGTGCATGCGGGGCTGATCGATGAGGCCGTCAGGGCACGGTGGCAGCCCCTGGTGCGGGCCCGCACCGAGTCCGACGGCTTCGTCCTCCACACCAGGGCGCGGTTCGGTTTCGCCGCTCCGGCAGGGTCATCGGACGATCCGCGAGTACGGCTGATCACTCAGTACCTGTCGGGAGAAGTGGCCCGCGAGCTGTTCGCCGCCCGGGACGCCGGCGGGGGTGAGCAGCAGCAGATGGTGATCCTCGCCCGAGCTTTGGGCCATGCCTACTTCCGGGACGGAGGCCAGCGCGCCCACGGTCTCGGGATCGCCTTCACCGACGTGGAGTTCGCCGATTTCTCCATCGGCTGACCACACCCCCGGCTCGCTGTACCGCGCGGCGCCGCCTTCCCCTGCCGACTTGAGGTGTCGGGGTCCGGGCTCAGGGCGGAGGCGGGGTCTGGTGCCGGGTCAGAATCGTGTCGTAACGCTGGGCCTCCTCGCGTTCGCGCCAGTCCCACTGGATACGGCCGGTGCGCCGGCCGGCGGGCGGTTGCGGCGGGCGAAGCCTCGCTGCTTCGGCCATGCGCAGCAGGTGGGTGCGGTCGTGGGGGCCGGCCAACAGATGCTGGTCCTGGGCGGGAGCGAGCCGGGCGAAGCAGACGGCGGCCTTCAGGAAGGCGCGTGCCCACGGCGGCACGCGGTGGGTGGCGCAGCCGTCGGTGTAGCGGGTGCGGTCGTGCAGGGCCAGGGTGGCCGCCGCGTCGTCGTAGTCGCCGGGGCGTGCGGTGGCGAGCTGCTGGAAGGAGGCGCCAGTGAAGAGCGCGGCGGCCAGGGCGGCGGCCAAGCGAGGGTGGGCGGTCACGATGGCCAGGCGTCGCGCGACTTCCCGGGCTGTCTGCTGGGTGAGGGGTGCGGGTGGCGGGCGGTGCCGGAAGACGATTGGCGGCGGCGTGCATGGGGCGGTACATGGAGCGGGGCTGTCGTAGGAGACGAGGCGCTCCAGCAGGGGCAGGGTGAGCCACCGGTCTGCCGGCCGGGCGGCGGGCTCGTCGGCAGACGGGTGTACGGGTGCGGTCGTGCCGTAGTAGTGGCGGCGGGCGGCCCGGAAGTCGGCGGTAACGCAGTAGTCGGCCGTCTGCAGCGCCTGGTGCAGGGCGGCGGGCAGATGGGGGCGGTGACAGACCAGGGTCAGGTGGATGCCAGTGAGGGCGCGCAGCTGCAGGAGGCGCATCGTGCGGCGGGCGGTGAGGCGGTGGGCGCGCAGGACGGTCAGCCGGGTGACGGGCAGGGTCGTGATCCAGGCGGTGGCGGCTTCCCAAGCGGGCTGACGGCCGGAAGGGAAACTCCCCGGGAGCATGGGCGGTTTACCCAGAGCGGCGAGAAGGTCGTGGGCGAGGCCGGTCTCGCTGGTGCTGCCCGGGCCGGGGTGCAGGGTGATCCGCCCGGAGGGCGGATGGTGGGCGGCCAGTGCGGTGTGCGTGTGGAACACGTCGTCATGGCGGTCGATGACCACGGTGACGGACGGCGGCGCGGCAGTCATACGAGACGGCTGAAGGCCCAGCGCAGCAGCTCCCGGTCCGCCCGGGGCCGGCCGGTGCGGGCGAGCGCGGTACGGGTGTGGGCGGTCAACTGGGCCCAGGCGCGAAAGTTGCCATGGGCGGCGTGGCTGTCGGCGAAAGCGATGTCGTCGGGGTCGGCGTCGGCCCACACCGGATGGAACAGGGGAATGACCTGCTGGACTTCGTCTGGGGTGAGGCGGGTGAAGTGCTGCCAGATGAAGACCCGGGAGGAGAGCATCGGTTCGCGGCGCAGCACGGTGTGGCAGCCCTCGCCGCCGACGAAGACGACCGCGAAGCGGGTGGCGGGCTCGTCCCACAGGTAGCGGAAGTATTCGAACGCCTCCCCGTTGAGCCACTGGGCCTCGTCGACGAGGAACGTGCGGGGGTGTTCGGCCAGGGCGTTCTTCAGCAGGCGGTCGAACTCGCTGGGGGGGGCGAGGCGGCTCGCCGGGCAGGTCGAGGGCGGTGAACAGCTCGTAGCGCACGGCCCGGGCGGTGGGGCGGGCGCGGAAGGTGACCCGTCGGACGTCCTCTGCGGGTTCGAGTTCGTGCAGGCAGGTGTTGACCGCGAGCGTCTTGCCGTGGCCGGCGCCGCCGTGGATGCACATCATGGCGCGTGCGGCGACGGTGTCGGTGATGTTCTCCCGCGCGGTGAGCAGGGCCCGGGTGGTGACGACGGCCGCGTCGGGCAGGTCGACGTACTGGTAGGTGGCCGCGGTCATCAGGTGTCTCCTGCGGGTCGGGAGCCGGGATCCGGCGCAACGTCCGCTGGCGGGTCTGCTGGAGCGGCGGCGGGCGGGGGCGTCGCTGTGCCGGCCGCAAGGGCGGGCGGGGTGCGCCAGTGCGCCGGAGGCGGGGCGGGCGGGATCAGGTCGGGCAGTGCCAGCCGTGCGACGTCGGTGTAGTCGGCGGCGGCGAGTTCACGCTCGGCCTGGGCGGCCGTGACGGCCCCCAGCCGCTGGGCGGGCTCCGCACTGGTGGCGGGGGCGAAGCGCTGGCGGCGCAGGCGTTCAGCGGCCTTCACGTCGGCGCGCAGGCGCCGGGCGCGCTCCGCGCGTGCCTCGCGCAGCGCCTGCAACTGCTCGGGAGTGGCCACGTCCGCGAGGTGCGCCGGGCCGAGGTGGCGGCCACGGGCGTCGCAGACCTCGATCTCGTGGTCGTGGTGCGGCATGTATCGCACGCGGACCTGGCGGCCGGCCTGGCCGGTCATCCACGCGGCGGTGTAGGTGCGGCCGCGCCAGCTCACGCCGTGGCTGGTCAGCTTCCGCGGCCGGCCGTCGTCCTCGAGGGTGAAGGCCCACAGGTCGGCGGCGGGAATGTCGGTGACAGGGGTCGGATCGGCCTGCCACGCCTCCAGCGGCGTACGGCCCGACAGGGCTTTCGGGCGGTGCGCGGTGTTCCACCAGTTCGTCCACGCCAGGACCTCCGCGGTGAAGTCCTGGAACGACAGGGCGGACACCGCCCCCGCAGTACGTCCGCGCCGCTGCGAGCGGGGCCCGGTGGGCCCGGCGATGTAGCCGGGCAGGGCGGCGAACAGCATCCGGTCCGCAGCCCGGTTGAGGCTTTCCACCGTTCCTTTCAGATGCGGGCTGTAGGCGGGCAGGTCCTTGACCGTCACACCCATCGCGCCGAGCGCGGTGGTGACGGCGGCCGACAGGAAGTCCTTGCCCCGGTCCATCCTCACCAGCTCCGGCACTCCCCCGGCCGGGCCGTAGGGCTCATCCCGCACCACTGCAGCGCGTAAGGCAGCCAGCACCGACGCGCGGGAGGGATGGCCCGGGGTGACAGCGGTGCCGGTGATGACCTTGGTGGCGGTGTCGATGAACCAGGTGATCCACGGGCGCACCAGGTCGCCGTCGGCGTCGACCAGCAGCGGGGCCTGGACGTGGTCGGTCTCCCAGGCGTGGTTGCGCCATGCCGCCGGACGCTTGCCGAACACGTCATAGGCGCGTGCTGCCTCCGGTCCGATGGCGAGACCGGCGCGCTCCCCCGCCGTCAGATCACGGCGCAGCGCGCGCAGGAACGTCGACAGGGACGGGACCGGATCCAGCAGCGGCACCTGCGGCAGGGCTGCCCCACCCGGAACAGCCACCGGGTCCGGCGGGACGGGCGCGGCAGTACCGGACGTTTGCGCGCATACGCCCCCGGCCTCGGCCGCGGCGCGCTCCATGAGCTGGCGGTGGACTGCGGAGGCGTTGCCGTGCCAGTACGCCAGCAGCACCCGGATCTCTGCGGTGATCTCGAACCGGCCGGTGTGGCGGGCTCCGGGGTGCGCAGCCGCCGCCGGGTTCTGGGATGCCTCGGCCAGCCACCGCCACACCGTGCGCTCCGATGCCCCCAGGCACTCCCCCGCCAGCCGCACGTGCTGTCGCGAAAGACCGCCCCGGGCCCGCAGCGCCAGCAGGCGACGCACCGCAGGCGCCCGCAGCGCAACCAACGACTGCTTCCCGAGCACACCCGCCGGATCCCCCGGCGGTGGCAGCCACTGCCCTCCCGCGTCAACGCCGTGGCCGCCGTTGGTGTCCTGCGGTCCGTTGTCCGTCATCGCGCGCTTCTCCTCCTCGCCGAACGGGGTGAGGTTCTCTGCCGTCGGAACCGGTGTGCCCCGGGCGCGTGAGAGTGGCCGTCATGAGTACGGACCGAGCCGGGCGCAGGCCTGGTCGATTGCGTCCCGAGCCACGCCCGCACCGGGGTCGCGGCCCCGGGCTGCACAGACATGCGAGGTGATCTTCGCCCAGGTACGGAAGTTGCCGCGGGCGGTCTGCTCATCCGTCCGCCCCAGGTCGGCCGGATCGGCGTCCTCCCACACCGGGTGAAACAGACCCAGCGTCCGCGGCACGTCCTCCGAGTCGAGGCGGCTGACCTGATGCCAGGTCAGGACCCGGGAACGCAGCGCCGCGGCCCGGGCCAGCGCCCGCTCACTGCCCGCCCCGCACAGCACCAGGGCAGCCGCACAACCCGGCGAATCCCACAGCTGACGCAGATAATCCAGCACCGGCGGCGACAGACGCTGCGCGTCGTCGAGGAACAGCACACCCGGCTCGGCCAGCGCCTCCGCCAGCGCCTGGTCCGCCGGACCGGCACGGTGGGTCAAGGACCCCGACGGCAGCCCCAGCGCCTCGCACAACGCGGCCCGCACCTGCGGCAGCCCGGGCCTGACCCCCACCACCGCCCGCCACACCGGCACCCGGGCAGGCAGCAGATGCAGAGCCTGCTCGACCGCGACCGTCTTCCCCAGCCCCGTGTCCCCGTACACACAGCCGATCCCCCGCGCGGCCACCGTGTGCCCCACCGCCTCCACCACCTGCGCCACCTGCCGCGTCGACACCAGCCGCGCCCCCGGCGCGTACAGGCGCACCCCACCCGGCACCCGGACACGCGCAGCAGCCTTCACCGCGCCGGACCGTTCCTCACCACCCGTACCGGACGGCATGGCGCCCGGACCGTCCACCACCGGCGGACCGTCCGCACCTTCTGCGAAGCCGAGTTCGGCCAGGGCCCGGTCGTACCGGCTCGGCTCCACCCGGCCCGACGCCGCGCGGGCGACCTGAAGCACCCGGCCCGCCCGCAGCTCGTCCTTGATCGCGCGGTGCAGCGTCGCCAACGACGGCACCACCTCAACACCCCACCGCTGAAGCACACCTTCGTCCTGCGCCCGGAGCATCCTTCGGCGCAGCTCAGCGACGTTCCCGCCCACCTGCGTGAGCACCTCCCACAACGGATCGCCCACCGTGAACCCGCCCTGCCGCGGCCGCGCCTCCACCCGCCCCTCGCGTCCCTCGGCCAGCCACCGCCACACCGTCCGCTCCGACACCCCCGCCAGCCCGGCCGCGATCCGCATGTGCAACGCCGACAGACCGCCCTCACCCCGATCCACCGCCAGCAGCCGCCGCACCACCACGGCCCGCTCCACCCGCCCGGCCTCCGCCGAACCAGCCGGACCCGGCACCGCCTCCCCCACCGGGGTCTGTAAAGCCGTCACGCGGCCAACCCCACCCGCCCCGACCACCCACCCGTACAGAAACAGGCAAACCCAACACAGCTGGACCGCGACCTGCTAACCACACCGTGACAGCCACCCGGTCACCCCATGACAGCAGCCGGCGGACACCTCATCGCCACCCCCGTTCAGGCAGCAGCGCAGGTGCACAGTCGGGCACGATGGGCCGATGGCCGGGGAAAGATTCTTCTGACCTCGCGCAGGCAGCTGTCGCCAGTGGAGGCTGTGCAACGCCAAACCCTTTGCTGGCCGCCCGTATTGCGTGGTGAAGTGACCCATGGGCTCCCGCACGAAGCGACGCGAATCGCGTAACAAGAGACATCGCCGTTCCGTGTCGGGGACGCCGGTGCTCGATCCGCACGCGCAGGTCATAGCTGATTCCTTGATCACCATGACCACACTCATGGCCTCCTTCACTGGCGACGACCCTGCGTCTGAGGCTGACGCGGCCTTCGCTGCGGCGATCGAGGAGTTCGTCGTGGAGGTGCCGCGGTTCGACGCGATCCGGCTTATCGAGGTGGCTCGTCAGCAATTCCTGCCGATGGCCCGCGAGGGCGAGATACCTGTCACCGCGGAAGCGGGCGCGGTCTATGTCGAGCTGCTGGCGCTGATTGCCCTGACCGCCCGGCAGGAGATAGGGACGGCGGCCGCGTCCGAAGCCGGGTTTCAGGAGATGAGCCACTTCGTCTCCAGCTCGAAGGAGGGACTGAGCAAGGTCCTCTACCTTGCGCAGTTGCGTTCATTCGCACGTGCTGACCCGACCGACAAGCTCGCCATGGTGTCCTTGTTCATTCGGGGCGCCGAAGTATGGATGCGCAATCCGTCATATCCGGAAATGGTAGAGGAAACCAATCTGGCGCTCCTTGACGGTGTTGAGAGCGTCCGCGCAGCCCTGCAGGCGCAACTGGGCTTCAACGCCACGGATGCAGTAGCCGTCCTCGACGCCTGCCACGACCTGCAGCAGGACAGGCTGAATAACCGCATCGAGGCGATGGGCAATGCGGTCTTGGACGCGATGGCGGCGGAGGAGGAGGGCCGGGCGGACAGACAGCTGAGGGAACAGGCCATGCTCGGCGTCACGTCGTTGTTCGAGCCACCTGCCGAGCAGGCCACTGTCACGATCGACGACATCGTTGCGCATACGGGCCTGGCCGAGGAGTGTGCCCGGGCCGTTGTCGAGCGGTTCCGCCTGGACCTGGCGACGGACAGTCCGACGGATGTCGTCGATGCGTTCACCAGCGGAAGGAACCCGCTGCGAACGCGGCCACTTATCGTGGGCGCGGACGGGCGTCTGATGCTGCCGCACCCGGCATTGAACGTGTTCGCTGTGCGGGAGAACATCGAGGAACACCTGAAAAAAACGGCCCCGGTGTGGAGCCAGTACGCCAAGCACCGCGGAGACCTTCTCGAATCCCGCACACACGCCGCGCTGGAGCGCGTGCTTCCCGGCGCCCGATTCCGGGACGGGTTGGAGTACTACCTCCCCGCGAGCGATGATGAAGCCAAGGCCACCGACCCGTCGAAGTACACCAAGCGCGCCGAGGGCGACCACCTCATCGTCCTCGACGATGTCGCCATCATCGTGGAAGACAAGGCCGTCGCCTTGAGCGCGCTATCCCGCGGGGGCAAGACGGCACGGATCCGCACCGATCTGACCGGCATCATCACCAAAGCGGCCGAACAGGCCGGGCGCATGCGCGACGCCATCGAGCGGGACGGTGGCCTGCGCAGCAAAAACGAGGGATGGATCGACCTCAGCCATATCCGTGAGATTCACACCATCGCCGTCAGCCTCGATGACATATCGACGGTTCTGACTGCCACCGCCGAGCTGGTGCGGGCCGGCCTGCTGACCGCGGGCAACATTCCATGGACGGTGTCCCTGCACGATCTTGAGCTGATCACCGAACTGGTGGCGCGTCCAGCCGAGTTCCTGCTGTACCTGCGTCGGCGCCGCGACCCCGACGTCACTGTGATGTTCCACGCGCCCGACGAAATGGATCTGTTCCTGTACTTCTTCGAGGCAGGCCTTTGGGTGGAACCCGACCCGGTGCAGGTGCGCGCGGCGTTCCCCTTCCTGCCCGAGCCGGCCACAGCCGAACTGCGCCGGTACCGAACACAAAAGCCTGCGTTCCTGACCAGCCGAACCGATGCGCTGGACCAGTGGTTCCACACCCGAGGGCGCGATGGCGCGCATTCAGTACGGGCGCCCAAGCCGGCGATGGTGCCATCGCCGCTCGCGCCGCTGGTCGACGAGTTGCAGTCCCGGAATGTCACTGGATGGCTGAGCATCGGCGCCACGCTGCTGTCTGGAGCAACCGACGTGCAGCGCGAGTTCGCCCACCACGGCGATGAACTCCTCGACAATCCGAGCCCCAAGGGCCGTAGTCTGACCGTGCCGCTCACGGCCAGCGTCGACCCGGCAGAGGGCTGGCTGTTCGTGTGGGCCACCCGCCCGGCTGGAGCCGACCCCGACGAAACCGACAGGAGGCTCCGCGACTACCTCCGGGCCAAGAAGTACCAGCTCGGTCTGCCCAGAGGCGTCGTCTTCCTCTACGACCAACCGACCCGCAAGCTCCTCGACATTTGTTACGACGGGCACACCGGGCCACTTGATGCTGCGCTGACGGCCAGCTTGTCGTCCCTGCGGCCACCTTCAGAGCTTCATCGCTCGATCCACCCAAACGCCAAGCGGCCGCAGAGCGGCACGAGGAACGCAGCACGGCACAAGCGGAAGCGGTAGGGACGATCCTCGCCGGAAGCTCCTCCAACGGCACCAGCGCCGACGATCAGGCCGACGTCACATCTGGACGCACTACACGGAGCCGCACCCGTCGGTGAGCAGCCGGATCCGCGGGACAGGCTTGTGCGCCTTCCTGCGGCCCTCGGCTTCGTCCCGGAGCGTCTGGCCAGATCTCCGTCGCGGTATGCCGACAGCACCGGCCTACAAAGAACCCCGGTAGGAACAGCCACCCCCACGACAGCCAACCCGCCCCGCCCCAGCCACTAAACGGCAGCCACTTGGTCACCTCATGACAGCAGACCAGCCCACACCCACAGCGCATGACCAGGCAATCAACAACCGCACACGGCTGACGCACAACCGCTGCCACCAACACGCCCACTCACAACGCCCCAGACCGGGACCCGCCCAGCCGATGCGGGAGGCAGACACGACCGGGCACGACCGTCAGAGCCTTGCCGGACCGGCGGATGCCGAGTTCGGCACCGCCAGAGCGCTGCCGGGACGGCTCCTCGGAGACCGCAGGACCCACTTCTACGCAACCTCGTCCGTGTCCGTGCTGCAGACCAGCCGGCGACGCACCACCCCGTACGCGACAGCACCGGACCACCCCGCAACGAGGAAGGGCCCGACCCCGGTTTCACGGGGCCGGGCACGTCGGCGCCCTTTTGCCCGGCCGGCGAAGCGATACGGCAAGGTCGAACCGAACCCTGCAACTCAAGAACAAGTTTTCAGGCGTTGCGCGAGCAGTGGCGTGGCTTCGGCGGGATCGATGTCGCAGACCAACAGCCCGGGTTTTCCATAAGGCTGATGGCTGAGCAGCGTGCCGTCCGGCCGCACTACGGCGGATGTTGTGGGCGATCCCGGGCTCGCGCAGTTGACGGCGGCGACGTAGCAATTGTTCTCAGCGGCGCGACATAGAATCGCCTTCTCGTGGAAGGAGTTTCTCGGGTCGGCGAATTCAGTCGGCTGAAACGCGCCGGGCTCCGCTTCGTTATAGTGCGGATGGAACACCAACTGGGCACCGTTGCAAACAGCCCAGCGTACCGTCTCCGGATAGCGAAAACCCTCGTGGCAAATCACGATGCCGAAGCGGAAGCCGTCGACTTCGAATATTCGACGATCGCTGCCCGCCTCGTATATGGCATCTTCAGCTGGGTCGAGCTGCACCTTGTCCTGGTAACCCGCTCGATCGCCGTCGGGCCGAAGTACGAGCGTGGTCAGACGCGGCTTGTCGGAAACGTACCGCTCCGTGCCGAGCACCACGCAGATGTGGCTCTCCCGCGCAGCCTGGGCGATGCGCTCGTGCGCAGCTTCCAAGAAGTTGGCGCTCACGGCCTTACGCGATTGCGGCGGCCACGGGTAGCCCGGCACGTACGCTTCCGGGAAGCACACGATATGCGCGTCGGCAGCAGCAGCGGCTCTGACCGCGCGCTCGGCTCGCACCACGGAGTCTTCTGGATTCTCGGGAATTTCGAGGTTGGCGAGCGCGATGCGAAGTCTTGTCATGCGACTCATTATGTTGCACAGCCCGACCCGGCCGTGTCGATGTCCGCGGACGCCATTGCGCGATCAGGAGAGGGGCGACACGCCGCAGCCGCGGCCCTGGAACACACGGCGACCGGCCCCTGCCCAGAATGCGGCAGACACTGCTGACGACGCCCATCCCAGCGCTGCCACCACGCGCGACGTCCCCCGCGCCCCCGATGGTGTGCCGGACGGCTCGGCACGCCATAATCGGGGCATGGCCATGATGTCGTCCCCCGCCCCGGAGCCGACCGCCGCCGACGTACTGCGCGCGCTACACCAACCGGCTCCCCGCCCGGCTGGACGACCTCCACGGCCCCGACCACGGCACCGTCGACCTGCCCCTGCACGTCGTCTGGTCCGGGCGGCGCTCCTTCGACCTCGACCGCCCCCGGGCACGGATGGGCCTCTACCGCACGGTCCTGGCCGAGGGACAGCACGACGACCTCGCCGCCTTCCTCAACCCGCACCTGCTGACCGGCCAGTGGCCCGTGCTGCGGACCCTGATCAGCCGCCCGATCCGCGACGCGTGGGAAGCCGCCTTCCCCGAACTCACCACCCGGGCCGCGACCGCTGCATGAACCTGACCGATCTGCACCGCCGGCCGCCGGCCGACGTGCTCGCCATCGGCACGCCCTACCCCCTGGTCATCACCGGCGGCTCAGTCGTTGGTGAGCAGGTAGCGGGTTTTGCTGGGGTCCTGCCCGGTGATGGCGGCGGTCTCGGCGATGGAGTAGCCGAGCAGGTGGTGCAGGGTGTGGGTGCCGTAGGCCAGTTCTTGTCCGGCCGGCTGATGCTGGCGGGCTGGGCGTGGATGTGGGCGCTGAACAGGCTCCAGGCGCGGGCGGTGGGGTTGGGGTGGGCGATGACCTCGGACCAGTGGGTGGCGAGGCGTCCGAAGGCTTCGCGGAGGGCTGATGTGGTGTGGCCGGCGCCGAGGTAGAGGCGGGCGTAGTCGGAGTAGGGCTGCCGGTGCAGGGTGCAGAAGGCTTCGAAGGCGGGTGGGAGGGTGATGTCCGGGTGCGCGGGGGCGGGCCGGAGCAGGGCGGGCCGGTGTGCCGGTGTCATGTGAAGGTCCCCCTCGTGTCTGGGTTCGTGGCCGTCAGCCGAAGCATTCGGCGGGCAGGGTGCGCTGGATGGGGAGGAGGCGGCTGTTGGCCTGGAGGGAGATGTGGGCGACGGCCCACAGGGGGTGGATGGTCTCAAGTCGTCCGTGCAGGGCGTCCACGAGGTGGGCGACGGTTTCCCATTCCGGTACGTACGCCCCGTAGAGCAGGGCGGTGACGTCCTGTTCGGTGATGCGGTTGTTGGTGCTGCGGCGGATCTGGGCGGGGGCGGGGCAGGCGGCGGAGAGGTGCAGTCCGCGCAGAGCGGTGTGGAGGCTGGAGGCTTGGACGGGGTATTGGCCGCGGGCGGTGTCCCACAGGAGTCGGACGGCGTCCAGGTCGCCGCGGCAGGCGGTGACGATCCGGCGGGTGACTTTCCAGGAGGGGCAGCGTTCACTGGAGAGGACCCGGCAGATGTAGGAGGGGGAGACGCGGGCCTCTTCGGCCAGGTCGCGCAGGGTTTTGCCGCTGTGGCGCTGGAGGTGGGAGAGCGCGGCGGACAAGGCGGAGGTGGCCGGGGGGCTCAGGCCCGGCCGGTCCTGCCCCGGGTCGGCGTCCTGCTGCCGGGGGGCGGGGGACGGCCGGCAGGAGAAGGTCGTGCGGTGCTGGCGGGGAGGAGGCGTCGGGTGCGCGGGAGCCGGGGGCCGTCGGGCCCGGCCGGGCCCGGCGGTTGCGCATCCGGCGGGCGACCCTGGCGATTGCGTAGGTGCGCACGAGTTTGTCTGTGGTGATGTGCATGGCCTGGGCGATGACGGGGGTCTTGTAGCCGCGGTCGCGGGCCTGCTGGACCGTGGCGGCTTTGAGGTCCTCTAGATCGGCGGCCAGTTCGGAGAGCCGGCTTAGCGTCTCGAGGGCCTCCCCGGCCCGGACCTTCTCGCAGATCCTGATCAGCTGGCGGGCCGTCTCTTCTGCGACCTGCAGGGCGTATGCGTCGTGGAACTGGCTGTCGGGAGTGCGCTGGGCTCGGTGAAGGCGCCGGCAGACGCGGCCGCAGCCGTCGCTGCAGTACTTCCGGCGCCGGCCCCGCACGTTGGGGTCGACATCGTTGAGGCAGTCGGGGTTGAGGCAGCGGACCGCCCCGGTGTTGGAGGGCATCAGGCATCTCCTCTGAGGGTGTGCACGCGAAAAGCTGGCGCAGGAGTCCGGTACGGGAAAGGGGACTTTCACAGCCGGTGTGGTGGAAATCCCCGCGACCGGCTCTGCCGGGCATGCGGCACCTGCCGGGCCGGTCTGATAATCCGGCCCGGCAGGGCGGGGCATGATCAGGTGATACGCAGACGCCGGTAGCGGAATTGGATATTCCGAAGCCCGGCGAGCCCGCCCAGCGCCACGGCCAACGGCCACCCGTGCCCGCTGCCGGGATCGGAGGCCGCCACACTCCACAGCGGTGCCGCCGCGAACAGCCCTACGGGCATGTTGACTTCAAAGTCACACCACCGCGCGGTTTCAACCCCGCCCCTCCGAGGGATGGTACGTTCGACGCCCTTCCGGCGGGCCGCCTTCGGCAACCTGCGGAGCGCATGGTCAGGAGGCATAACCCCTCCTTGATCGAAAGCGAATAGTGAACGGGAGACCCTGGTTCAGGTGTGGCGCCGGGCCGGGGTCTTCCCGTGTTCGGGACCGTACAGTCCCACGTGACAGGCACACCAACGCTACGGTCCGGTGATGGCATGAACGCCTTTCTCGGATGTTCGCTACCGCGAATATCGGTCATTTTCCGCTGCGCCCCAGTCACACCCGATCAACCGGACGGCAAAGAGCGCGAGGAGGGCAAGGCGAACGATCATCCGACGGGATCCCGCTCCGCTCATCGGCCTCACGCCGTCGCGCGGGCCGCGCCCGGTACCGGCGGGTGCGGTGTTCGGGGGCAGCCCGCCCGCCGATCTGGCGTATCGCACCGTGTTTGCGTCGCCGTTCAGCCGCCATGTCCACTCGAGTGAGCGCTCCCTCGCCCCGAAGGCACAGACCGCGCCCTCTACCCCTACAGCGGCCACCCGCCCCGAAATGCGCAACGCACCCCGGAACTTTCTTACAGAAAGTCCCCAGATGATCACAGGGCTGTTCGCGGCCGGGCGCCTCGCTCCCCGCTGACGGGCAGACGAGCGGCACCAGGGCCGCGACACGGCTCCAGGTCTTTTCGCCGTCCCCGCCGGCTGCCGGGCCCGACCGCGGCCCTTCCGTACGAAGAGGCAGGGCGCGCCGGGCCTGAAGTCTCGTTCGCCGCAAGCTGGGCGACGGTATCCCTGATGATGGGACCGCCCGGGGCAACGGAACGAGCAGTACGGGGAGCAGGCACATGGCGGTGGAAGCCGGCACACGGCAGGGCGAGCGTGTCGCAGGCCGGGTGTGGACCGTGCGCCTGGACCCTTATGGCCGGCCTTCCGCCGGCGCGGTCCGGCTCTCCTGCTCCCGCCCGGCCTGCGCTGAGCAGCGCTTCCCCGCGGGCGCCGCCGCAGGGCGCAAGGCGGCGATCGGACACGTCAACGAGCACCTGGCCCGCATCCGTGCGGGCGGCGGGCCGCGCGCCGCGGCGTGGTGTGCCTGCCGTGCCGCCGACTGTGCGTGGCACCTTCCCGACCCCGAGGCCGGACGCCGCGGCGGGGTGCGGCCGCCGGAAGCGGTGCGGTGCGGGGGTCCGGTGGCCCTGACCGTGTATGCGGACCGTGCCGGAAGGCTGTGGCGGATCACGGAGACGTGCGTGCGCTGCGCCGCCGTCACTCCCAACTGCCGTGTCCTGGACACCGCCGCGCTCCCGGCGCACACGGCCCCGGCCGAGGCAGATCAGGCGGCGGGGCCGCCGGATACGGATCCTGCGGGCGTCGCGGCGGTGTTCTCCGACCCTGGCCTCTCCCCCGTCGCGCCGGCTTCGGTCCCCGGTGCCCGCGGCACGTCACCGGGCGTCGTCACCCGGCGGGCGAAACGAACGGGGAAGATCGCGCAGCGGAACGTGCCGCACGACCTTGAACCCGACGATCTGCGGGTGGAGCTCATCGAGCTCGGGGACGCGTTCCGTGCCTACCAGCAGCGGCCCGAGCCCGACCTCGTCCTGCTGGCTGCCCTCCACGAACGCAAGGCCCGCGCGTTCGCGCGGTGGGCCGACGTGAGCGGCGACGGCCGTCTGCGCCGCGAGGCCGAGCGCGCCGAGCTGGCCGCGCAGACCACCCGCGCGACGCACCACAACCGCACCGGCCCCGTGGCCGACGGCACGGCGGGCGACGAGGGGCCGGCGGTGGAACGGCTGCTGACCCGGGGCCAGGCCGTGCACGCCCGCGCCATGCTGGAGTACGCCGCCGCCCACGCCCCGCGCCCCGGTGCCGACGTGCGCCTGGCCGTGCTCATGCTCGCCCTGCGGGCCGCGCGCGCCGGCACCGGGAACATCACCGGCCAGGATCTGACCGGCTGGCTCCACGGCGATGCCGAGCGTGTCCTCGAGCAGCTGGTCGACGCCGGCTGGTTGCGCCTGCCCGGCACCGTCGCCGACGTCATGGCCTCCCGGCCGGAAGACCCCACCGCCGTCGCCGTCCCCACGCTGCTGCCCGGGCAGCCCCGACCGTTCGCCTTCGGCAAGACCCACCGCGCGAGGATCTCCGGCTGGGCCCAGAAAGTCGTGGGCGACCGGAAGATCCGCAAGAAGAAACTGGGCGCCGCCACCCGGCTCCTGGCCCTGTACACCGCGGCCCACACCCGCCCCGACGGCCGCCTTGGACATCCCGAGGACGGCGGGCTCCGCCTGGACCAGGCCGCCGCGTTCTGCACCCTGGCCCCCGAGCAGGTCGGCGAGCACGCCGAGCTGCTGGTCGCCGCAGACTGGCTCGCCGAAGCCGGCACCGCCGGGGGACGGCTGCACGGACAACTGGCCGAGCGCATCCTGCCCCGCTGTCGGGACTGCTGTAGCACGCACCGCATCGCAAGCCGCGGCCCGCCGCGCGCTACTGCCGGCGCTCGGTGTTCTCCCGGATCGCGGCGGCGACTTCGAGCAGCGCGTGGGTGACGGCGGCCAGCCCCTCGCCCACGGCGTCGGTCAGCTTCTCCGCGCCCTGGAAATTCGCGGCCCGGCTCGCGTACTCCGCGGCGGTGTCCCCATGCATCCCCATGCCCGCGCCCTCCTGCCCGGCGGGCCCTCCCCCGAGCCTTCCTACCCTGGCCGCCGCACCAGGGAGGAAATCCCCCGGCCGGGGACGCGCGTCGGCGTCCGGGAGGACCGCGGGCTCGTCGTGCGCGGCTGGGTCACGGCTGCGGAGGGACGTCCGGGATCGCGGTGGAGTCAGCCCCCCGCCAGTACGACGGCCGCGAACGGATGGGGTTCAGGTTCGAGGGGTCAGAAGTCGGGCCAGTCGTCTGAGATCACGATCCGGGCGACGTAGATGTCCGGCCCCTCCGCGCCCGGTTCGGTGTCGCCGACGTAGTACTCGGCGAGCCCGATGTCCCGGGCGAGCGGCGCCGAGTACCAGCCCGGCCGCCCCGGGACCGGCTGCGCCAGCGGGGGAACGGCATCGACGCGGAGCTCGGCGAGGAGGTTCACCACGGCCGAGAACACAGACGCCGACACGTCGGGGGCCAGCAGGGGGAAGACGGCCGGCGCGAGCCGGATGCAGTCTTCTTCGCCCTCGTCGCCGCACCCGGGGGATTCGTCGCTCAACGCTCCTGGGCCTCACGGAGGGCAACGGCCTCGCGGAGGGCCGCGGACGCGGGGCGCCCGGGCGCGCGCCCCGCTTCGACGGCGGTGCGGGTCTCCTCAGACAGGGGGGCGGCGTACAGCCGGGCCCGCAGCCACCAGCGGCGCAGCACGCCCAGCAGCTCGGTCTCGTCGGCTTCGCCCATCTCCCGGTAGAACTCCATCCGCTCCACCGGGGGCAGTGCCGTGGCCACGGCGTTCTGGGTGCGGGGCAGCGGCGGCGGGCCGGCGTCGCTGGCATGCACGGTCTGGGCGCTCATACCTCCATCCTCTCAGCACCGGCCGCCGGGGTCAGCGAGTTCTATGTCCGGCCGGTCGGGTGGGCAAGCGTGCTCAGCTTGACGCGCCCTCTGTGGCAGATTCCGCTCGGCCGCCGTCAGCAACGCCGCCGCGCGGGACGAGGGACGGGCGCGAGCCGAACGGCACCGCATCACACCAGTGTCCGACTCGCCGGTCACGCCGTCTGCTCCAAGCGCCGCGGCACAACCTCTTCTCGACCGGTCTTCTCCGCTCGGGCCCGGCGCAGCGCGGCGGCCTTGGTCGCCGCGGCCTGGCGGCGGCGCTGGCCGGGGGCCGCTCGATCGGCGCCGGCGCATCGTCCGCGACGGCGTCGGGCTCGGGGAACGCCCGGCGCGACATCCCGCATCGCCTTCGTCTGCCGCTCCACCGCTTCTGCGATGGCCGGGCCCACCCGGGACGGCCGGGCGGCCTGGTGGTGCGCCTCAAGCGCACGCCGGTACCCGTCCGACGGGGTGCGGCGCCCCACCGGCGCGGCAGGCGCGGACGGCTGCGGGCCCGGGCGGTACGCGCGACAGCGCCCCGGAATGTGCGGGGCGCTGTCGCGGGAGTGCTGAGGCAATGCCTGTTGAGGCGTGGTCAGCGGTTGACGAGGGGGATGGCGTCGTGGGTGCCGTCGGCGTCGACGTGGGGGTAGTAGCCGAGGTTGCCGTTGGCCCAGCGGATGAGGATGTCGTCGGGGCGGGCGGCGGGGGTGGTGAAGGCGCCGACGGTGAGGATTTCGGCGTTCTTCCAGGGGGAGCCGACGGGGCGGATGCGGGTGCGGCCGTGGAAGCCGTTGGTGTCGACGCCGGGGAAGATGGTGGTGTCGCCGTCCTTCCAGCGGATGACCAGGTCGTCGGTCTTCTTTCCGGTGAACTCGCCGGAGCTGAGCTGGGCAGCGTTGGTCCAGCCCTTGTCCGCGTCGTGGAGTTGCTTCCAGCCGTCGAGGCCCTTGGTGCCGGTGTCGGTGTACATCGACACGGAGCCGTTCTCCCACAGGACGAGCAGGTCGTCGCGGAGCGGGTTGTCGGTGTAGCGGCCTGCGGTGATCAGACGGGCGTTCTTCCAGAACGAGTCGGATGCGGGCTTGAACAACGTCTTCTCGTCGTGGACGCCGTTCTGGTCGACGTGGGTGTAGGTGGAGAGCTTGCCGTTGGCCCAGCGGACGGTGATGCCGTCCGAGCCGCCCGCGGTGTAGCTGCCGCCGGTGATGGCCTGGGCGCCCTTCCAGTAGCTGCCTGCCTTAGCTATCTGGTGCACGGTGGAGAAGGGCTGCTTGGGGTCGTCGTGGTCGGCGCCCTGGAAGAGGCTGGCGGAGCCGTCCTTCCAGACGACGAACAGGTCCATGCGGCGCTTGTCACCGCTCGGGACGCTGGTGAAGTGACCGGACGCCATGTGCGCGGCGTTCTGCCACTGCGCGCGGGAGAGGAGGTCCTGGGAGGCGGTGGCCTGGACCCAGCCGGCGATGTCGTCGAGACGGGTATCGACAGCGCCCCTGCGGGTTTCCGCCTTGTTGCCGAGACAGCCCCCTTGCCAGGAGAGGCTGTTGATGCCGACAAGCTCGTAGCGTCCCCCGATGTCGCGGAACGCAGGACCGCCGGTGTCACCCTGGCAGATGACGGCGTCATCAGACTTGCCCGCGAGGCTGACCGAGGTGTTCTTCACCGCACCGACGGTGAACTTTGCGTAGTGCAGGTGGCCGGGGACCCACTCGTCCGTGGTCCGTCCGTACCCGGCAGACCACACTTCCTCGCCCCGCAGCGGGGCGTGGAAGCCAATGCGGGCCGGCGTGATCCCGGTGACCGGGTGGGCCAGCTTGGCCATGGCCAGGTCTCGGTCCGCGCGTGGAACGAGCTCCACCACGTCCACCACACTGCCGGACTCCCTCTCCAGGTCCGCTCGGCCGATGGTGGCGGTGGTCTTCAGCTTCGGTGCCCCTGCGCCGACTTTGGAGCTCTGTGCGGGGTTGTCGGCGAAGCAGCTGGCGGCGGTGACCAGCCATTGCTGCTCGACGAGCGCGGCTGAGCAGCTGCGCTGGCCACCGATGTCGAGCTTTGCGGTGAACGGGTACGAGCCGTCCTTGGCGCTTGCGCCCACAACGGCATTGGCTGGGGCGCCGACCAGCAGGCTCGCTGCGACGGCGGCTGCCAGGAGCCCTACGCCTCCCGCGGCGCGCGCACGAATGACGGACATGTCTTTCCACTTCTTCTGGGTTCAGAGGTCGATGAAGCCGTGCCGGACACCCCAGGGTTGGTGTCCTGACGTCAGGGGTTGGTCAGCCGGTGACGCGGAGGTCGACCAGGACGGTGGGGGCGCTCGGGGGGACAGTGCCCTCGCCGACCTCCTTGTACCCGTTCTTCGGTACGTCGACGGTCTGTGTGTTGCCTTCGGAGGTCAGCTGCGCCTGGACCGCGTAGTCCTCGGTCAGGATGTTGAAAACGTTGGGGATCTCCAGGGTCAGGTAGCCAGATTTGCCGTTACCCGTGACCTTGAAGCAGTACCTGCCCTCATCATTCTGGCGCGTATACACCGTAATATTCTGTGAGGAGCTGCAGTCGGCGAGAAGGATGTGCCCGTCGCCCTTCCGCAACGCGATGCCCTGCTCCTTCAGAATCCTATCCGCATCCGGGTAATCAAAAGTCTCTACCGCCAAAGGCGGTAGGGCCTCTTCCTCTGTCGGGACTGGATCGGCAGCGGCAACGCCCAAAGTCCAGGTACCCGCAATTATGGAGACCACGCCGAGGGTTCCGGCAAGCGTAATTTTGCGCGCGCGAGATATCAACAGCGGCAACTTTCAGAACGTAGGACGAGAGCGGTAGCCGCGCATAAGGATCAGATAAACGCGGCGGGCCAAAACCTATCATTCCCCGGATGCCGACCTCGCATGGGCTCCAGTCGGCCGCTACAGCCTTGACTGCCAAGGCGTAACCACGAGTAGCGTTGACGTGGTCATGCCCGACATGTGTCGGCGGAACTCGCCCGGCCCCTCGCCAGGGATTCAACCTGCCGCACATTTCCCAAGGGCAGGATGCGGCGACAGGTAACAATTCGGCGACGGCGGTCAAGGGCCCGCCTTCTTGCTACTTCAAGGCCTCGTTATGCTCAGCAGGCCGAAATTCGGCGGGCCCGGCCGAGTGCGGGATTTGCTTCGAGAGGAAAAGTCAACTTGAATAGATCTGGAGGGAGACGAGGGCGTGGCATACGCACGCTGTTCCTCGGTGCCCTTTCACTCTCGCTCACTGCTGGATTGCTGGGCGCGAGCCCGACAGTGGCGGCTACTGAGGACGACGTCAGCCCGATCCCCGATACCGACCGCGGCCGTGTGGTCGAATTGTGGAGGTCGGGCGGCCCGGGTGTCAGGGCAGCAGCGGAGGTCGCACTGACAGGAACCGGCGAAGACCTGCGCCGGTTCCTGGGCAGCGAGAAGGACATCGTCGAACTGCACGATGAACGTGTCGCTGTGACGCAAGTACTCTCGATCAGCGGCCGCGGTGTGCGCGAGGCTGCGCTGGCTGCGCTGCGCGGCAGTCCACAGGATCTGCGTACGTTCTTGAAGGACGGCTGGAAGACGCCGCTGGCTCATGATCAGCAGGTGCGCGTCACTCAGGTCATGAGTTCGGGCGGACGCGGCGTCGAGGAGGCGGGCAAGGCCGCCCTCCGTGGGGGCCCGGAAAAGATCCGCGAGTTCCTCGAGGACGGTCAGTACACCGCCCGGGAGGCTGATGACCGGGTCGCGCTCACGCACATCATGGCCAGTGGGGGCGCGGCCACCCAGGCGGCCGCGAAGGTCGCGCTCAGCGGCACCATCGAGGACGTCCGCGAGTTCCTTGCGGTGGGCCAGCATGTGGCCCGGGCCCGGGATCAGGAGCGTGCCTCCGTAGCGCAGTTGGCCGCGCAGGCCAAGGCTGCGGGCGCGCAGGCCAAGCGTGAGACGGAAGCGGCGAAGGAGGCTTCCGCGCGTGCGGTCGAGGCCTCCAAGCTGGCGAAGAAGGCCGCCCAGGAGGCAGCGAAGGAGACGAAGGAAGCCGGGAAGGATTCCAAGCGGGCGGTGAACGCTGCTGGTCGGACGGCCGAGGCGGCCCGTGGTGCAGCAGCGGCGGCGCAGCAGGCCATCACCGCGGCGCAGTCCGCGAATCAAGCCGCGCGGGTGGCGTCGGCCGCCGCCTCTCAGGCGGCAGCCGCAGCGGCCGGTGCGGCCCGTGCAGCGTCGCGGGCACGTGGCGCTGCAGCCGGGGCGGCTTTCGACGCGAACCTTGCGAGCGATGCCCGTCAGCGGGCGCAAGACGCCCGAGACGCGGTCAAGGACGCCCGCGAGGCGGCTCTGGCCTCTGACGAGGCCGGGAAGGCCGCGCTTGCCGCCCTGGGGGCGGTGGTCGCAGCTGCGTCCGCGGGAGGGAACGCCGACGCGGCCGCGACTGCGGCCGAAGAAGCCAGCGGTCTCGCTGATGCGGCCGGCACGCATTCGGCCGAGGCTGCCGCAGCCGCGGCAGCGGCGCGACGGCAGGCGCGTGAGGCGACCCGGGCGACGAACGTCGCCAAGGCCCTGGCACAGGAGTCGGCCGATGCCGCCTTCGAGGCACGGGACGCCGCCAACAATGCGGCCACACACGCCGCGAACGCGGCCAAGGCCGCCGACGAGGCAGCCAAGCACGCAGGGGAATCCGCCAAAGCCGCCGACGAGTCCGCCGCCCACGCCGGCGAGGCCAAGAAGGCCGCTGATACCGCTACGGGGGCGGTGGCAAAGGCCCGCAAGATCTTCACTCTGACCCGCAAGGCCGAGGCCGAAGACCTCAAGACCCGTACCGCCGCGGGCATCGAGAAAGCCAAGGAACTCAGGGCCTCGGAGAACACACGCAACGCCGCTGCAGCAGCAGCGGACAAGGAGGCCAAGGACCTCGACGCGGAGGCCGGCCGTCTCGCGGCCGAGGCCGCCGAGCCCGGCGCGGACACCAAAAAAATCGCCGAAAAGGGGCGCCGGGTCGCGGTCATTGCGATGAAGACCCGCGGCCCCTGGAGCCGCTCCACGGCCGAGATGGCCCTCGCCGGCTCGGACCAGGCCATGGCCGACTACCTCCGCACCGGCTGGAAGCAAGCAGCTGAGCAGGACAAGCGCGCTCGCGCCGAACGTCTGGCCGAAGCGCCCGAGTCAGCTGCGGTCCGCGCAGCCGCCCAGAAGGCACTGGACGGCGATGCTCAGCAGATCAGATCCTTCCTCGAGACCGGCGCCCACCAGGCCGCCGCGAACGACTACCGTGTCCGCGTCACACAGATCGCCAGCGTCGGCGGCCGCGGTGTGAAGGAAGCGGCGATGGCCGCGCTCAAGGACAACAGCCCCGGCAAGCTCGCCGAGTTCCTCAGCACCAGGCAGTACATCGCCCGCGCTGCGGACGAACGAGTCGAGGCGACCCATCTGCTCGTCAGCGGCGGCCCCGAAGTGAAAGCTGCGGCCCGCATCGCCCTCGAAGACCCGCCGCAGCAACTGCACCAGTTCATCGCGGCCGGCCAGTACATGGCCAAGCGCAAGGACCTGCTCGCCGCCACTCATATCGCCGATGTCCAGCATCTGATCAGCGGTGCCGCCGGCATTGCGGCCGAAGCGCAGAAGGATGCGGCAGAAGCGGCACGGGTCGCAGCCGTAGCAGGCGATGCTTCAACTGAAGCCGATACCTGGGCCAAGAAGGCCCGCGAATCCGCCGTCGAGGCCAAGAAGTACGCCAGCGACGCCAACGAGTCGGCGAAGAAGGCCGAAGCCTCCGCCGCCCAGGCCAAGAAGTCGGCGGAGGCCGCCCGCTTGGCGGAGAAGGATGCCATCCAGGCGGCGACAAGAGCCATCAACTCCGCTGTCAGTGCTCAAAGCTCGGTCAACTGGGCACGCGGCTCCGCCGACGCGGCATGGACCGCCGCCAACCAGGCACGGGCCTCGGCCACGGCCGCCGGCAAGGACGAGGCAGCTGCCACCGAGGCAGCGGACGATGCCTACACGGCCTACGTCACTCAGCAGCGTAAAGAAGAGGCCGAATGGCGAAAGACCGAGGAGGCCTGGAAAAGCGCCGACGCCGAAGCCGGGCAGGGAAGCAGCAAGGATGACAGCTGGATTCCCGGATGGCTGAAAACTGGCACTGAAAAGATCGTAAGCACTGCCAAAACAGCCGTCAATTATGGGACGGAGATTCTGACAAACCCCGACATCTGGGCGGGGGCTGGAGAAACAGTCTTCGGGGTCTTCATGATGGGGGTCGGAGGATCTGGCGATATAGGAGGAGCCACCCTCTGTCTCAGCGGATTCGGCTGCCTGGTCGGTGCCCCGGCTATCGCCGCAAGCACCGGACTCATAGCCAGCGGCGGCTTTACGGCTGCCGACGGTGTAGGGCGCATCGACGAGGGGCTCAAGAAAGCATTCCGAAATGCCCGAGAAAAGGGAAGCGCTACCGGGAAAGAACCGAGCTCGGGGCCTGTCCCAGCCCCCAAGGGCCTGCCAGCGTTCCCTGAGGCGAAATGGGCCAAGCCTAAAACTCCCGTACAGGGCGGCGGTAAGCTTCGCCAACGCTGGAAGGATCAGAAGGGTAACATTTACGAATGGGATTCCCAGCATGGCACTGTAGAGAAATACAACAAGCGGGGAAAGCATTTGGGTGAGTTTGACAAGGACACCGGAAAGCAGACCAAACCGGCCGAAGGCACGCGAAAGGTTGAGCCGTGAAATTTATAGTCGCCTCGTACAAGAAGGATTCCGACTCTCCGGACCACGAGACGGACATCTCGGAAGTCGGCGCGGAGGTCCTCGCCGGCATTCTGGGAGTGCCGACCAGTACCCTGTCTGACGTGTATCCCTTGGACGAATCCCATACGGCAGCTCTAGGCCAGCTAACCGGCACTGTTTTCGATCTGGAAAATCACGAATACTTCCTGCATGTGGTAGACGCTTGAAAGCAGGTTGTCTTCGCGGCATCATGACCCAACAGGAGCATAGGAATCCTGCCCAAGTCTGATGTTCGGCAATCCCTGCAGGGCGGGGCGCAGTATCGACAAGTGGTAAGGAAGCATCGGTGCAGGCCATGCGGAAAGCGTGGTCCTGCACCGACTATGCGGCCCGACTCTAATCCCGATTGTCGTTATTCTCGGTCTCGTGAGGTGGTCTGCCGGCTCCACCGGCAGACCACCTCAGCGAAGACCGCGCGCAGGCCCGGCACGGGCATGGGCCGACCGCCTTCCGTCAGTTGGTGCAGGTGCCCAGCATGGAGGTGAGGGCGGCCTTCTCCTTGCTGGTGGTGGCGCGCTTGAAGATCGATTTCACGTGGGTGTAGTCCTTGGCGTAGGTGCACCAGAAGGTCTTGTTCTCCGGCTTCCAGTCGGCCGGGCCCGAGTCGCTCTTGGAGGAGTTCGAGGACTCCAAGGCGATGAGCAGTTGCGGGGTCCTTCAGGTCGTTGCCGAACGCCTTGCGCTGGTCCGCGGTTCACTGGTCGGCGCGGGAGCGCCAGGTCTCGGCCAGGGGGACCATGTGGTCGATGGTGGCCTTTGCGACCTCGGTGGCGGTCGTGTCGTCGTAGAGGGATGCCCACGAGCCGCTCGTGGGCTGGCAGTGGTCGGGGCCCTCGACCACGTCCTTGCCATCGCGGGCCAGCACGTCCTGCCGGGTGGTGCAGTGATCGCTCTGGTGTGCCCAGATGTCGAACTTGTCCCGTGCGTATCCCGTCATCGGGTGTGGCGCGGCGACGGTGAGGGCGGTCAGTTCGGCCCGTGCGGTGGACAGCGACGGCGGGGCCGGTGGGGCGGCATCAGCCGGGGCTGCGGCCAGGGCGGTGAGGGTGAGAGCAGCGATCGGCAGAGCCAGGACGGCGCGGCGCATGGAGTCTCCCTGATGTGGGGGGGGAGAGGCCATCAGGAAACCGCACCGGGCCGCCGGGCACTACGCGCGTTGACTGAACATGACACCAATATTCCCGATCCATTACCCGCACCGGGCAGGTCAACGAGCCCCAAATGCTGGCTGCACAGAGCGGGTTCTGTGACCTGCTCGAGGGCACACACATCCCGTACGAGGCCCACGAGGAGCCCGCTGGCCACATCGTCCGCCCCGACATGATGATCCGTGACATCGACGGCATCATCGACCGTCCGCCGCTCACCGGACAGCGCCGCGTCGGCCCATATGAGCGGGCCAGCTGCGGTGACGAACGTGTTGTGCACGGATCCGAGCGTCAGATGTGTTCGGTGACCGGAAGGCATTGGGGCTAGAGGTTCACATACCCACTCGCCCCGGCTGCGCAGAACAGCAGCAGCGCGGTACCAACCACCGCCTGAGCGTACACACTCACCCGGTATCCCAACCGGTGCAGGCCAATCGCTGACACGAGCACCACTACCGCGAATATTGCGACGGATACGATTGCTGGCATCAGCGACACTTGAGGGTCTGGTTCAAACATGTTGTAGCCGTCTATTGATGCCAGGCTCGCCAACAGCACTACGCTCCCCACGGCCGCGTCCATAATCCACAGCAGGACCGCAAGAAGAAGATCCTGACCAACGCTGCGGCGCCGCGAATATGAAACATTGCCCATAGCAGTATTTTCTCCATTGACATCAGGCTGGGCCTGAGTACGTACACTCAGGCCCAGCCACCAGTTCGGGGAGTTAACTTCCCCGTTGAGGGCATTTACTTCAGGGCTCGCTCCAGCGCGTCCGCGTACAGTCGCGCACCCCCGATCTTCGGATGAAACGACGCCATTCCGACCTGCGTCAAGCCGAAGTTGTCCGCCTTCGACAGCCCTGTCTTCACGATGCCGTGCACCATTTCTGGGTCACCGCACACCGCCTTGCCCTCAAAGTCACTGCGCGGATCCGCAAACACCGCGTTCGCTCCGGACTGGGAAGCGGCGTCCTTCACGGCACCCTTCATCTCCTCGTTCAGGGTGTCCGCCACCGTGTTCAGCCAGGGTGCCTCCTCGGTACCGATACCCGGAATACACTGCCCGAGCCCAGACAGAAGCCGCGGGTATCCCATGAGAACGATCTGTGCATGCTCTGCACGCTTGTGAATCTCGTTCACCGTCTTGGCGAGGCGCGGACGGATCTCTTCGTGCAGCCACACCGGCGCCCAGTCCTTCAGTGGACCAGTCTCCCCGGCCTTCGTGGCACCAGTGTCCGGATCCTTGTTCTCCATCGACGAGTTCTGGCACAGCCCTATGCTCTTGAGTACACACTGCATGAAGACGTCTGTGAAACGGGCGTCGTTCCCGCCGATCGACAAGGTGACCAACGTAGTGTTGTTGTCGAGATAGCCGGTGTCGATCTGCGGACCCTCGTTCATCTGATCTTTGCTCAGGATGTCGTAGTAACGAGCGCCTGAACAGGCCACGAGGTGATAGTCCATCTGCGGGTCGTAGGAGTCCGCCATGTCGCCGATGGACTCCTTGTAGCCTGGAAGGGCAGCCTGCCTCGACCACGCGTACCGGGAGCGGTGACAAGCGTCCTTGGTCTTCTCGTTCTGCTTGTCGTAGTAATCGCTTTCAGGGTAAAAGTCCTTTCCTCCGGGCGCGGAGGCCCCTTCTCCGGAGGAGTAAGAGTCGCCCATGGCGACGATAGAATTCTTCGGCTTACCGGGGAGGGGCTGGAAGGCTATCGAGCCCCAGGCGATGTCCTCGTCCGCGGTCCCGTCCTTTGCCACGTTCGACAGATCGACCTGCGGTGTTCCCGTGAAGTGGAATGCGCCGAGGCTGACCCACCGGTCCGCGCGCTGTGGCACCAGTCGCTTGGGAGCGGTGGAATCGGAGTTCTTAACGATGTAGGCGGCCTGCCGAGTCTGTGCCCCGGTGTCGGGCAGGTGCACCAGTACCCGGGCCCACTCGAGTCGGTGCCCGAGCGTCCACGTGCCGTTGATCGTCATCCGGTTGCCGTCGCCGCCGAGGTGCTCCTCGTCGCGGGTATGGGCGTACCAGAAGTGGCCGCCGTGGCCGCCGCCGATCGAATGCAGGTCGGCCTTCGCCTCGTAGTTCTTGTCGCTGTCAGGGCTGAAGACGAACTGGAACGAGCCCTTGGACGTCGCTTTCCCGCAACTCGACCAGGTTTCTGTGCCATCGGGAACGGAGGCGACGACCTCGGCGCCCTTCGGGGCGGGGTCGCACACCGGCTCACCGTACTTGAGTCGGTAGCCGCGTCCGGGCTCGGCGCGCAGGGTCTGGTATTTGATGTTCTCGTGCCCGCACGTCTGATCACAGTCGGGCTTCCACGTCACGTTCTCCTGAGTCCACCAAAACTGCCGGTAGCAGACCTCGTTCGGACAGTCGATCGGGGCCTTGAGGTCACAGCCGTTCTTCTCGTTGCAGAACGCGTCCAACGGCGGGCTGACTTGGTAACGGTTGGTTACGCTGGTCCACCAGGCAGGATTGAAGCCGGCGGAGGAGAACCCGGACTCACCCTTCCAGTCCTGACGGCCGTCCGTCCCGTAGGAGAAACCGGTGTCGATGGACCAGGCGGCCCAGCCCATCACCTTCTCCTCATACGGCCAGTACTGCGGGTGCGCCGCGTCACTGAGGTTGCCATCCAAGAACGGATGGTCCCACGCGCCCTTCTTGTACACGGGGTTGGCGGGATTATTATACCAGCCTAGCCCCCAGTGGCCGCCTTTGTTCGAAGCGTCCGACTTGGGGTTGAGGCCAAGGTTGTAGTTCCAGGCGGCGGTAAACCAGTTCTCCACGCGGGAGGGGTCGTCGTTGTTTACCGTGATCTTCTCACCGTCCTTGTGGACCTCGTTCCACTTGTCGGCGAGGATCTTCATGGAGGCGGCGATGTTGGAGGCGTAGTCGATCGCGATGAGCTTTTGCACCTTGGGGTCGGTGCTGCCCGTCTCCCCGGGCTTTTCGTGCCCGGACAGGCGCATGCCGTCGGTGACCTGGCCGACGCCGTAGCCGCAGTCGGAACTCTTCCAGTCGATGCGCCAGTAGCCGAGCTCGGTGTCCTTCGCGTTGTGGCCGTAGTAGCCGTCCGTGGCGGCCAGCGGGTTGCCCATCTGACCGGGAATCGCGCCGTTTTCCGCCTGCCACAGGTTGGACTCCTGCGCCAGGACGCCGAGCAGGACGTTGACGGGAATCCGGCCGCCGCCCTCCAGCTTCGGCAGCGGGAACATCTTCTGAGGGTCGATGTCACCCAGCCCGGCCTGGCTGCGGTAGCCGCCCTGGCGCAGCCACTTGCCGCGTAACTCGCCGCGCACCGCCATGTCCACGGCCCACTCGACCTGGTTCGGCGTCGGCTGCAGTGCCTGGGCGCTCATGTCGTTGCGGGAGACGGCGCACCAACGGTCGGTGTCCCGCGGATCGTGGGAGACGGGTCCGGAAGCATGCGCCAGGGTGCGTGGCCGGGTGGCGCCGGTCAGCGCGGGGGAGAGGCCCTCGTGGACGGGCGGCTGCGTCGAGGAGATGTGCTGCTCGACCTGCTTGCCCGTCGTCGTGACGGTTGAGGTGATCGTGATTGGGGTGTCCTGGTCGCCCGCCCCCGGGGCTGTCCCGGAGCGGGCATGCGTCCCCGCCGCGGGCTCATCGGCCTTGTCGAAGCCCTTACCGGCTGCTTTGATGCGGGTCAGCCCGGAGCGGATGCCGGGGGTCAGGACCGGGTCGACGGCGAGACGGCCGTGGGAGGAGATGTCGGTGTCGGCCGGAGCCTCGAGCCTGGTGACGCCGCTTCCCTCCGTTTTGACGTCCTTGGGGGTGCCGGTGAGAAAGGTGCGGCCTTGTTCGCCGGGCACGAGGTCGAGCTCTCCGAGGCGTCCGGTGGCGACCGTGCGCGGCTTGCCATGGCCGTCGTAGACCTTCGCCTGCGCCGTCTTTGTGTTCTTGCGGTCCACGAAGCCAATCCGGTCACCCGCCATGGGGCGGATGTCGAAGGGGATGCTGTCGGCTTGGGCGAGCTGGTGGGTCCTGCCCTGGCCGTTGATGTGGACGAGGTCACGGCCGAGGCCGGCGACGACGCCGTCCTTCACCGGGGCGGCTGAGGACACCTGCCCTTGCACCTCGCCCGTCGTCGCGACCGTCTTGCCGGCCGCATCCACCGTGATCACCCGTGTCTTGACCTTCGACGCGTCGTTCATGTCGCGGTACTGGGTAAAGGCGGCGGTGTGCGTGGTGGTGTTGCAGGTGGGGTCGAAGTAAGCGAGGGTGCCGGTGAATGGCAGCTTCGTCACCTCGCCCGTTTCGGTGTTCACGATGGCCGTGAACGCGCCGCCCTGCATCAGGTCGGGCTTGTTCGTAAAGGCGCGGGGCGCATATACGGCGGCAACATGGCTGCGGTCCATGACGCACTGATTACCGATCCACGAGTCGGCGGGCATGCCCAGCTCGGAGAGGGCCGCGGCCGTCTTCCAATCATAGGCCTTGGACTCATCGGCTACGAGGATCCTGTAGGCCTTCGCGTCGGCCGCGCCGGTCACAGCCCGGTCCGTACTCTTCTTCCAGCCCTTGCCGAGGCTGACGTCCGGGCTCTTCACCCGACCAGAGACGGGTCTTTCGGACAGTCCCGTCTCACCGGTTGTGGTCGCGGCGCCGGTCGTGAGGGTTGGGGGATGAGGTTCTGCGGCGAGTGCCTGCGACACCAAAGGACCACTTGCGACCAACAAGGTCGCGGTGATGAGCAATGGTGTGCGCAGTCGCCTCGCCATGCGATGACGTCGTATCAAAACATTCCTTGTATGTCGTTTTGTGCAGATGAGTGTCAACCACCAGCAGTTAGGCGATGGCTGACGTGCCATCCGTGCGGCAACGGACGCACGGGGCATAGCCCGCCCGCTCCGGACAGCAAAGATTGGGAGCGGTGGGAACTTGGGGGAATCAACCGGCCGCAGCGTCAAGGAGGACCCGGCCGACGGCTCCGGCGGATTCGAGCTGGCGTTCCGCTCGGACGCGGAACGAGTACGGTTCGCTGATAGCCGCCAGCACCATGCAACGCTGGCGCGAGCAGGAGCGCATCGCGCATGTCAAGGGCACACTGATGCGCGGGCAAGCGCTCGCAACAGAAGTCCTTCAACACACAGCGGCCAGGAACTGATCAGCGATGGAGCACCTCAGCCGGGCATGCGGGCAGCACACCGGACGGAGTAGAGGCTGGCCGACAATCTGTTGACCAGACCCCGACGCCCCGAGGGCATGAAGCGAGCAGGGCGATGAATGACCCCCACTGCCGCACGATGGATGCAGCAACGACAACTAGTGCACCCAAGACTGTGCTCGTAGCGCCGTGGATCGACGGAGATATAAGAGGAAGAAGCGGACGCCACGGGCCCGGAGCCAGGCGCAGGCTGAACTCACTGGAACGCTCCAAGAGCGTCAGCAGTACTGGAGATGCCTACGACACCGATCACCGGGCCAAGCCGGCCAGGACACTGCCGACAGTCGCGTGGAAGGTCTAGGGCGAGGGGTGAAAGGACTCCGAAGCGGTTGGAGGCGACGGGCGGGCTGCCACAACCACCCGAAGCGTGGGTGGCTGCGGCCGTCGCGAGACGTGGAGTGTCAGGCTGCCTTCGCCTTGGCGACGGCCTTGTTGGTCGCCTTGACGGCGTCGTTGACCTCCTTGAGGTGATCGGCGATTTTGGCGCGTTGGAGGGTCGACTCGGCGTCGAACCACACGCGAGCCACGTCGTACTTGCCCCGGCAGGTGAGGTCCGCCTCGGCTGTCTCGACCTCCAGTTTCGATACCTTGTGCGGATCGCCGAAGCGGAGATCATCGCTGGCGTCCAGCGGCTTCTTGTACGAGTAACCACTGGACTTCATGCAGGTAGACCACTGCGCGAACGCTGCGACGACCTTGGGGTTCTCCTGCGATTCCATGAACGCATCGCCGCTGATCTGCTGGACGATGTCCGCAGGCTGTGCGACGGGTATGTCGCCGTCCGCCTTCTCGGCGCAGGCCCTGACCGCCTCCTTGGGTGCCCCGGACTTGTCGACTGCGCCGATCTCCATCGCCTCGTCGTAGGCCTTCTGCTCTTCTGCGGCCGGGTGGTAGCCGCGCGTCGAGGCAAGCGCGGCATCGTGAATGCCGTAGCGCCAGTCGGTGAGTGTCTTGCCCCCGAGCTCGGGCAGGTCGGGCGCCGACTTCCAGGAGGAGTAGCCCGCCTTGTCCATGCACTGGCTGATCAGCTCGTCCCGTGTGTTGGCGACCAAGTGCGCCTGCTGCGGGCTGGGCATGTACGCCTCGACGGGCAGCCGCCACGTCGCGGGATTGTCCTGGCTCCCCACATGCGCCCGCGCCACCTGGGCTATCCGCAGCCGGGCTGTGCGCGGAGATTTTGTCGGAGTGGCCGTGTGCGTCGTTGCCATTGGACAGGCAGTAGGCGGTGCCTGCCCCTGCTGCGAGCATGAGCGCCGTGACCGGAGCCGTTGCCTTCACCGTCAGTTTCATCGTTCGTCTCCCTTCGCTCCGTCAGCTGGTGAACTGAAAGGAGGCGTTTTGGTTGTAGACGTGTGAGAACCGGTTGATGTGCTGGTAAGGTTTCATCACATCCTGTGCGCCCTTGTAACCGCTATTGAAGAACACACGTGCCTTGAATCTAGGGTGGTCGTTCTCGCCCGAGGCGGCATTGTTCTTGATCTTCTGATTCGAGCCCGGCCACGGATTGCTGACGCCAAGTTGGCAGAACCGCAGCGGCGTAGTTACCCCGACCACCCCGTCTGGTACATCGTCGAAGTTATAGACGGCCCACCCCGATGTTGCGGTATGCGCCTTGTCTATCGGAGTTATAATAGATGTGGAAGCCGAATCCGGACACTCCCGGAGCTTTGCATGCCTCCGGGCTGTACAAGTTATCGAGATCGTCGGCTTGAGCGGCAGTGGCAGCCCCCAGGAAAATCGCGGCTGTAAGTAATCCGGTCGCCAGGGCATGTCTCTTCGTAACTCTGCCTTTGAGACGCAAAGTCCCCCCTCGTGTCGTCATCTCATGGCAGGGGGCGAAGCGGCCGCGCCGCGACGCCCCCTGTGACTCGTTGCGCACCACCGACGGGACGAGAGAACGGTCTGATCCAATCGGCGGGCGGCCTGGAAACTCTAGGTGAAGAAACAGTGGCAAAACAGGCTTGACGGGAGCATGGCGCGATTCAACCCCCAGGACCGACAACCGGAACCAAAGCCTCAACAAGGGAGCCAAGAGCCGTACCCTGTGATTTTCTTGTGAAGAAAGGTGAGGCTGGGGCACTGGATCACTCATCGAGGTTGGCTGATCTTGCTCTCATGAGAACCTCGACACCCGTCAGATCGCCGCCCTCGGTTTGCACGGGCAAGAGCTGGCGGACGAGGGTGACAGCCTATGAGACGCAGCGAAAACTGTCCGGCGGCCGCGACGTTCTGATCGTCTCCTTGGAGGGGCTGGAGGCCGCGTTCGGCGTGGTGCTGGCCATCGTGCTGCACCCCAGCGGGAGGTACCCCGACACCGCCATGTCCGTGGTGATCGGCGACCCCGTCCCCTGCACCGCGGTCGCCGCGAACATCCAGCAGCTCAAGGCCGGCCGCTTCGACGGCGCGACGTGCCGCGGCTCCGTCCCCGCCGAGGCCATGACCCGCATCGACCAGGCGCTCAAGGCCGTCCTGGACCTGTAGCCCGGACCCGTCTTTCGCTGAGAGGCGGGAACGAGCGGGTCATCCGTATTCCGCCTGTTCCTTGGCGATCTGGCTGGCGGCGGCGAGGGCGTGCACAGTCGGCGCCCACTTCGCCAGCAGGTCCATGAGGTCGGGCAACTCCTCGCAGAAGACCGTCAGGACGAGGTCGCTCCGCAGTTCGACGGCGAAGCGCGGCCGGGGGCCGGTGGACCGTTCGTAGACACATAGCTCCAAGGGGATGGGGAAGTTGTACGCCTTCGGGGGAGCCGCGACCTCGTACCACGACCTGAAGCCGGCCTCCTGCAGCATCTGCGCCCAGTCGCCATCGGCAGTGGGGGTGTCGGGCACAGGGTCGTGGTCGAGGCGCGTCCACTGGCCGGCGGAGTACAACCAGTAGTCCGGGGACCATGACGATTCGAGAGGTAAGGCCGCAGGTGAGATCTCGTCTGTCATGCCGGGACCGTAGCGGCTGGAAACTTCTCCCGCACCAGCCGCAGCACAGGCGGACTTCGCGACCCATCGGCCGCCGTCCGCAACACGGCCGCCGTGCCGGATGACGGACGGGCGCGATCCGAACGGCACCGCATCGCCCACGCCGGGACCGTGCTCCTCGGCGCGCTTGCCCCGTACGTACGGGCCGCCCCGGCAGCGCCCCGCCCGCCGGTTCGACCGGTGCTGATCGGCCCGCATGTGGATGGATCAAGCCAAGTTCAAGAAGTCGCATACGTACGCGTACCGCCCGGCCAGACTACGCAGTGCAGTTATCCGACTACACGCTTCGGGTGGGGGCTTTTCTTGCCGCGCAGGGACGACATCGTGACGATCGTGATCGACACGAAGAACGAGATGAAGAGAACGGTCGACGGTCTGGGCACCAGGGTCAACGACCTGGAGCGGGACCTTCGGGCCGCGTTCACCGCCGAGTTCGCAGGGCTGCGCGAGGTCGACCTCGCCGACGTGAAGTCGTCGCAGCACGAGACGCGGACCAGCGCCCACAATGCGGGCAAGCGGGCCAGTGACGCCGTTGCCGCGGTGAACGACCTGCGCCGGGACATGGACCGGCTGCACCACGGGCTCGAGGCTTTGCGTGAGGACGTCGGCAAGATCCTGGAGGCGGTGCGGGCCGCGGCGCCGGTGCGGGTGCGGGTGCCGACGACCGTGGCTTCGGCGCAAGACCCGTATACGGCCCAGGTGGGGACCGACACCGGGCACGAGCCGGATCCTGTCGTCCTTCCCGGGCCGCAGCAGGCACCGGACCAGGAGCCGGCGCCCCAGGTGGAACCGGCCGCCCCGAAGCTCTTGGCGGGCGACTCGCCCGAAGATGACGAGCCGGGAGCCTCCGCAGGCATCGATGCCGCCGCGGCCGACGAGGGCGAAGCCGGCCAGTCACCACCTGAAGCCGGGCGGTCCGAGCCGGGATCCGATGGCTGCGAAGCAGGGGACCACGATGTTGCCCGCGCGGTGCTGGAGGCCGGCGAGCAGGGCCCCGGTGAGGCGATGAAGGAACCGTATCCGCTCACCTGGAAGGGCAGGATCTGGGCGATCATGAGGGCCGGGAAAGTCGCGTCGGCCACCCTCGTCTGCCATCGGGACACCTGGGAGTTCGTGGCAGCACAGGTAGGCAGCCACCCGCACTTCCGGACGCCGTCCCTCGAAGAACGCGAGAACGGCCTGGTGGCCGCAGTCCTCTCCGGCCGGTCGCTGGTCGCCATGCTCCTGGCCCTCTACCGCACGGCGAACAACTCCCTGCGCAGGCCGGACCGCGAAGGCGCCGAGGAACTGATCGCCTACGCCGACTGGGCCATGGCCTCCGATGTCTACAACGCGACCGCCTGGGTCCTCAGCAGGGCCCCTCCACCAAGAAGGGGATCCCGTCGTGGTGACGATCGACAACCGGCTTCCCACCCCGGCATGACGGTACCGACCAGGACACCCCCACCTGGCCCGGGCAGACCAGCGCCGCGTGCCCGAGCCGTGGCGCACCCGACGGCGCACTTGTCGCCGAGGGCGCGGCCGAGCTGATCAGACCCCGGCGGTGTACGTGGCGTGCACGGCGTCGGTGAGAGCGGCCCGGCGCCGGTCGTCGTCCTTGATGATCCGGCCGATCTGGACGTCGGTGACGCTCAGGGCCCGGGCGGCGCGGGTGTTGCCGCCCCGCTCAGTGCCGGCCAGGTCGCGTACCAGCGCGGCGTACGTCCGCTGCCACAGGGCGTCTTGACGGGCGACCCGGCGGCGGCGGTGCTTGATGTCCGCAGCGGCCGCGGCGGGGCCGGTCAGGGCAGGCGCCGCCGCGGGTCGACGGCGAGTATGCCGCCCGGCCCAACCAGGACTGACGCGTATCTGGAGCTCCGCCTCACGAGGATTTCTCCTGGGTGGCGTCGCGGACGTTGTCGATGTCGTACCCGGTCTCCAGCACAGCGTGCGTGAGCGCGAGCAGCGCCAGTGTCTGCGCCTTCGCTCCCTGGTCGAGGAGCCCCTCCAGCGTCTGCTCGGCGAGTTCCTTCGCCTTGTTCAGGTGCTTCTCCTTGGGCATGTCTCCCCTTAGATCAGTTGGTAGACGCTGATCATGCACGGCTGCGGTCCCGGCAGTGTCAGGGGGTACGAATCCCGGCGGCTCGTCCTCCTGGCCGTGGAAGATTCTGCTCTTCCCCTTCCTCTCCGCACGCGGTACGCGACCGTGCCCTGGGGCGCGGCGTGCACTCGCTGATTCCCGGCCCGGATGCCGCGCCATCCAGCCCGAGGCGTACGACCCGAAACTCGACGTCGACTTCACCCAACTCCGCGACCAGGACCCGGCCGCCTCCGGCTTCGGCACAGCCGCCTGACCGTCACCTCTGTGAAGAACCCTGCCATGCCCGTTGAGCAGTACGGCTCGGCCTCGCTCACATTCGGCAGGAGCTGAGCGTCACGCCGGCGGCCGGGCGAGTTTGGCGGCCACGGCGTCGAGGACCCAGTCCAGGCCGATCGTGAAGGATGCCTCGGCGTCCACGTCCGTGCCGTCGTACACGGCCTTGGTCAGCGCCGGGAAGCGGCCCGTGGCCAGCACTCTCGTCAGGTGCGGGCCGCGGGCACGCTGCCAGTCGTGCTTGGACAGGCCCGTGGCGCGCTCGGCCCGCAGATTCGCGATCTCGCGCCTGATCGCGCCCGTGAAGTAGGCGCTGACCGTCTCCACGACGCGCATGACGGTGTCGATGTCGGCGAGGCCGTCGAGGGCGGACAGGGTGGACTCGGCCACGGCGAGGCCGTTCGGGCCCAGGGCTGGGCGGCCGCCGAGGAGGTCGGCCAGCCATTCGTGACGGAGGGCGGCCTGCCTGGTGCGGTGGGCGAGGACGCGCAGCGCCTCCCGCCAGTCGCCGGGCTGCTCCTCGGGGAGGATCTCGGCCTGGACCTCGTCCACCATGAGGTCGAACAGCTCCTCCTTGGTGGAGATGTATCCGTACAGCCGCATCGGGCCGGCCTCCAGCCGGGCGGCGACCTTGCGCAACGACACCGCCGCAAGGCCGCCCTCGTCGGCCAGCTCAATGGCGGCGGCGACGATCCGCTCCCGGTCGAGCGGCACGGGGCGAGCCGGCGGCTCCGGCCGGTCCCACACAGTCATGGTCACTCCGAACTGTTGCGATGCATCGTAATGAGGAAATACAGTGTATCGATATGAGACATCGTATCGCCGTGATCGGCAGCGGCCCCGCCGGCCTTACCTTCGCCCGCGTCCTGCACCGTCATGGTCACCCCGTCACCGTCCTTGAACGCGATCCCGCCCGCGGCGCCCGCCCCCCGGGCGGCACGCTGGACCTGCACGAAGGGCTGGGCCAGCTCGCGCTGGACAAGGCGGGGCTGCTGGCGGAGTTCCAGGCGCTGTCTCGTCCCGAGGGGCAGGCCATGCGCATCCTGGACGCGGACGGGACCGTCCTGCGCGACTGGCGACCCCGTCCGGACGACCGGGCCAACCCCGAGATCGACCGCAGGCAACTCCGTGACCTGCTGCTCGGGCCTCTGGACGTTCAGTGGGGGCGGGGCGTGACGGAGGTGGCGCCGGAGAGCCGGGATGGCGTGCTGGTCCATTTCGCGGACGGGCGACAGGAGACGTTCGACCTCGTGATCGGCGCGGACGGCGCCTGGTCCCGGGTCCGCCCGGCGGTCTCGTCCGTGACGCCGCGATACACCGGCGTCACCTTGGTCGAGGGCTCCCTGGACGACGTCGACATCCGCCACCCTGACCTCGCCCGGTTGATCGGCGACGGATCCGTGGCCGTGTACGGCGTGAACCGAGCTCTCGTCGCCCAGCGCAACAGCGGCGGTCACGTCAAGGTATACGTCCAGTTCCGCACGCCGCTGGACTGGCACACACACCTGGACCTGGCCGACGTCGAGGCCGCGCGATCGAGTCTGCTGGCTCTGTTCGACGGCTGGGCCGCTCCCGTCCTCGACCTCCTCCGCCACGGCCCAGCTTTCGTCCCGCGCCCCCTCTACGTCCTGCCCGAGTCCCACGCCTGGGCCCACGTCTCCGGGGTGACGCTTCTGGGCGACGCCGCCCACCTGATGCCCCCGTTGGGAGCGGGCGCGAACCTCGCGATGCTGGAAGGCGCCGAACTCGCCGAGTCCATCGCCGCCGCCCCCGGCCCTGGAGACCTGGACGAGGCCGTCCGCGCCTTCGAGGAGCAGATGTGGGCACGGGCCGGCAGATGGGCGAACATCACGATGGCTGGTCTGGAACGCCTCGTGAGCCCGGACCCTGCTGAAGCCCTCGCCCTCTTCGACCAAGTCCAGCGACAGCATTGAGCGGGCCATCGTCGGCCTTGACTTCACCCAGCTGGACTGACGCGTCGCCCACCGTCGCGAAGTTTCGGTGAAGTCGCCCCACGGCGTATCGGTAGTCACGTCACGGAAAGTTGGCTAAGAGAGCCGCCCGCGTCATCGCAGCGCCGGCTCACGCCACTTCACCGGCGCCTGCCGAATGTGCGACAGATGGGGCGGTTCACCCTGCACGCTCGGCATGGGCCCAGCGCAACGCTACGACCTCGGTCACCGCGGCCTGACGGTGCCGCTGGCCGCCGCCTCCCGTCGGTTGTGGTCGCTTTTGACCGGCGCAGAGCCGTGGCCGTACGGATCGGCCGCACGGCGTTGCATGCCGGCGTCGAATCTGGTCCGCATGGTGTTGCGGGTCTGGTCGGGGGGTGGGGCGTACGGGATGCGGTTGCGGCTCAGGCTTCCTCCGGGCCCGGCGTACCGGCGTCGCTCGGTTTGTGGGCGCCGATGTCCTCGCCGCGGACCAGGCGCTCGAAGAGCGCCTCGTCCTCCTCCTCGGCGCCGGTCCCGGCCAGGGCCCAGCGGACCAGGACGAGAGGGAGTTCGGTGGCCGGGGCATGCGCGATCTCGCGGTCGAACTCGTCCCTCCGCTCGGGGGGGGGAAGCGCGGCACGGACGCCCGCGATGGTGCCGGGGAGCTCCACGAGTTCCCCGCCGATGACGGTCTTGAGGGTGGCATCCATCTGGGCCTCCTTCTTCTTCCTGCGCGTACGGTACGCGGCCCCCGCCACGGTGGTGCCAAGGCTCGGGTCCGCCCCGGAAAGCGGAACTCTGAAGAGGACATCAGGCGGGACGGTGGGGGGTGCCGAATTCCTCGTCGGTAAGCATTCCGAGCAGCGGTTCCGGACCGGCCGGGCTTGTGTAAGGGTCTTCGCGCAAGGGGCCGGCGTCGCTGTCGGGCGTGGCCCAGACGCCGGTCCAGCGTGGATGGCGGTCGGTGATGGGGCTGCCGCAGTCCGCGCAGAACAGGGCCGGTACGTCGTGCTGGCGCAGGAGGCGGGCCAGTTCGGCCGGCTGGAGCCCGGGGACGCGGTCGACGAACCAGCCGGACATGGTCGTGGAGCTGTTCCACGTCGCGGTATCGACGGTCTCCTCCCAGGTGGTGTCCGGGCCGACCGGGTGGAGAAGCCGCCATCCGAACAGCGGCATGCCCGGCCCGTGCGGTTCCGGTTCTTCGCGGAAAGGCTGCACAACCGCGGCGGTGTAGTCGGGGCGCACCTCGCGGATATTCGCTTCCAGGGCCGGCCGGAGCGGCCAGTACTGCAACAGTCTTTGTCGTGACTGGTGGCCAGGTCAGTCGTTGGTGTGGTCATGGGCGGCACCCGTTTATAGGGGGGTGTTGAAATTGGCTCTGATGCGCCGTAGCCTGGCGGTATGACTGAGACACCCGACGTGCTCGGTGACCTCCGCGACCGCATAGCCGGGCATATCAACGCCGCTTTCGATTGCCTGAGCGGCATCACAGATCCCGTGGAGCGGGAGCGAGCTGCACGTGTACTGGGCGACGATCTGATGCCCGACGCGATTAAGCGCGTCAAGGAGGTGCGGGGAGCATCGGTTCGTGAGCTTCGCGACCGTGGGCTGAAGCTGAGGGAAGTCGCCGAACTCCTCGGTATCACGGCCGCCCGAGTCGATCAGCTCGCTAAGGGCAAGTAAAGGGGAAGTAGCCAAGTGAAGGGCCTGGATCTGACTGGGGTTACGTCTGATCTTCCTGGAGTTTGAGCATCTCAAAGAAGATCGAGGCGGCTCCCTGGTTGACGAGTTCGTCGAAGGGGCCCGTCTCGGCGATGCGCCCTCGGTCGAGGACGATGATGCGGTCGGCGAGGCGGGTATTGGCCAGCCGATGTGTGACGAACACGGTCGCCCGTCCCTCGGCGAGTGCCCTGAGCCGGGTGTAAATCCGGTGCTCGGCACGGGCATCGAGCGCGGCGGTCGGCTCGTCCATCACGAGGACGGGAGCATCGCGATGGAACGCGCGAGCGACCGCGACGCGCTGCCACTGTCCGCCCGAGAGATCGTGTCCTCCCCACCAGGATCGGGCCAGCGAGGTGTCCAGCCCGTGGGGCAGCGCGGCGATGACGCTGTCGGCGCCGGCCGCCTCGGCGGCGGCGTGCACGGCGGCGTCGCCGTCGGGGCGGGGCTGACCGAGGGTGATGTTCTCGCGGACGGCCAGAGGCCAGCGGGTGTAGTCCTGCGGCACGAGCGCCACCTTGGAGAGCACCCCGGCCGGGTCGGCGTCCGTCAGTTCCACCCCGTCCCACCGCACTGAACCGCTGGTGGGCAGGAAGAGGCCGGTCAGGATGCGGGCGAGGGTGCTCTTGCCAGCGCCGTTCTCGCCGACCAGGGCGATGACCTCACCGCGCTTGAGGTCCAGGTTGATGCCGTCGAGCGCGGGGGTATCGGCGCCAGGGTAGGTGAAGCAGACACCCCGGGCGGTGATCACCTGTGGCCCGTCCTCGGCGACCGGGGTCGAGCCACGGCGGGTCGTCCACGGCTTGGCCACGGCGAGGAACCGGGCCCAGTCGTCCAGGGACAGCGAGGTGCGGAACAGCCGGGCCCCGGCCCGCACCGTCGTCGCAAGAGCCGCCATAGAGGTCCATACCGCCAAGGCTGCAGTCCCCGCGACCGCAAGCTCCATCCGGCCACTCGCCACCAGGAACACGAGCACGCCCCAGGTCGCAGCGGTGCCAACCGCGGTGAGTGCGTCACCGATCCCCTGCGCGACCAAGGCCTGCCGGGTGGCCTTGAGTTGTTCGGTCTCCAGGCGGCCGGAGACGATGCGGTACTGCCGAATAAGAAAGGCGGCCATGGTGCCCGCGCGGACCTCGTCGGCGGTGTTGCGCTCGGTGGTGTAGGAGCGGAAGACGTTGCGGAGCCGGGAGTCGGCGAGGTTGTGGTGGTGGGCGGCGTGCTCGATCCGAGCGCCGCGTAGGGCGCCCCACGCGCAGGGGACGACGGAGAGGACCAGCAAGGGGAGCATCACCGGGTGCAGCACGGTGACGACCGTTGCTGCGGCGGCCATCTGCGCCGCCGCGGACGTGAGGAGTTGAGCGTCGAGGATGAGGTCGCCGGTCTTCTCCGCTCCGTCGGAGGCGGCGGCGTGGGCGTCCTCGAAGTCCGGGTCCTCGTACGCCACCAGCTCGGCGGCGGTCGCCGCGGTGATGACCGCAAGGTCCGCTTCGCGTACGGTCTTCGGCGCGAGCCGGGCGGCGGCTGCGCGGGCCGCGGCGTCCAGCAGGTAGCGGCCGGACGCGGCGAGGGTAAGGATCACCATGGCGGTCAGGTTGCCCCGGAGCCCGTCGGCGATGTCGCCTCCGGTGAAGACGGCGGCCAGCACGCGGGTGGTGGCCGCGAGCGCGGTCGCGGTGAGGGCGGCGGCGCCGATCTGGCAGGTCAGCAGGGCCAGGACGGCACGGCGGTCGGTGCGCCAGCCGAGCCGGGCAGCCTCGGCGAGGGTGTGGGGCAGTCGGCGCGCTATCGCGGCGGTGGACAGGTTGACGCTCGCCTCGAAGTGCCGGTCGGAGGCCAGGCGCATGACCGGCGGCTGGCCCGCGGCGGCGACGGGCGGCGAGGATGCGGAAGAACTCACGAGCCCCATCAGGGAGCTGAACGGGGCGGCCGGGCAACGGGATTGTTCCGGCAGACCCGCATCGCCGCTGGTCGACCAAGCCCTACCGTCAGCCACCCCGCGCTAATTTCATCCGATCGAGTGAAGCCGTGATCCGGGGTGGGGAGACTTGGGCCAGCCCCGGACCACGGCAGCCCAAGCCCTCTACGGCACGGTGAGGACCGGCATCCAGGGCCGGTCGACGGCGTCGCCGATGTCCCGGCCGACCGCGCCCTCGGGGACCTCCGTCCAGGCGTGTGCGGCGTGGGGCATGAAGCGGGCGCCGTGTACCCAGCGGGCCTGGCAGCCGGTCAGCGCGGTCGCGATAACGGTGGCGAGACTGATCTCGGCGCACGCGATCCGGTTCGGCCACCACGAGGGAATCACCGCCTGCACCGCGGTGTATAGGGCTTCGAGCCGGGCCAGGCGCGCGTACGGCCGGCTGCGCAGCCGTCGCACGGCGGCAAGCTTCCAGCGCAGCGGTACCGGACTCACGGCCAGGGAGAGGGGGAGCGCGACGGAGGCCACCAGCCGGTCGCGCCGTGGAACGGCGGACCGGACGGTGGGGACCATGACCGTCATCGCCGCCACCACCTTCGCCGTACGGGCCGAGGCCGGTCGGTGTCGACGAGCACGCCGGCGGCAACGAGTTCCTCGACGAACGCGGCGATCTGGCCGCCAACCTGCTGGGAGTCCTGGCCGTTGGGGATGGCGATCTCGTCGGCGAGCCCGGCGGTGCCGCCGCGGACCGTGATGGCGTGCCAGATCCGAGAGGCATCCTGATCGAGCATCAGCCATGTCTCCCGCCGAACGTCGATCACCGCCGTGCCGTCCGGGCCCGTGTTGTGGTGAACGTGGCGGGCGGGGATCAGCACGCCGCCACCTCCCTCCTAGTCGTCTGGCCGGTGAGCCACCAGCACGTCACGATCAGCTGGTGCAGGTCGGCGATCACCGTGGCGCTCTGCCCCCGGGCCGCCTGAGCCAGCGAGGTACGGACGGCCGCTGGGTCGATCAGCCCACCGGCCGCGAGCGGACTGGAAGCGGTCAGCTCGTCGAGCCGGCCTTGGTGCCGGGCGAGTCCGGCGATGCGCTGGGCGGTGAACGACCCCTTCGACCGGCGGGAGGTCAGCCAGTCCGGGAGCTCGGGCAGTGAGGCCCGCAGCAGCGGCTTGTAGGCCACCAGCCCGCGCCGGGCGAGGGCCGGCACGGCGAAGGCGGCGCGGACGACCTGGTTGTCCAGGTACGGATACACCGGCCGGATGCCGAGGGTACGCCCGTACGGGGCCCAGCCGCGGGCTGAGGCGCCCACCGACCGAAGGGCGGCCCACTGGTCGAACTCGTCCGCGTCTTCCGGCTGCTGGTCGCGAGCGGCCTGCCGCAGCAGAGCGGCGACCTGGTGGCGGCCGTAGCCGGTCAGCCAGGACGCCCCAGCCCCCAGACGGCACCACGACCAGCCGGCCACAGCGGCCTCCGGGGGGATGGGCCCGCTTTCCAGGGCCTGTGCCGTGCGTTCCAGGGAGCCGGCCCGGCCGAGGACGGCGGCCTCTTTCAGGGCCTTCCAGTACGGGCCCGGGGCGGTGTTGCGGAGCCGGGCGAACGCGACGACCTGGCGATGGGCCTCGCGGCGTCGGCCGTCCTGGAGAAGCCGCACCCAGCACGCTGAAGAGGAGTCGAGCACGATGTCCCCGCCGTGTCCGGTCAGGTGCAGCGGCAGCCCGCGCACCGGGTGCAGATACGAGGCGTCCATGGCGAACACCGCTGCCTCCAGCACCGGCTCCACCCCCGTCGGCTGCCCAGCCGGGAAGGAGAACGGCAACTGCTCGTCGGCGCCGATGTGGACCGTGTGCGCGATCCCGGTGTGCTCGGCCACGCGGGAGGCGAACGCCATGTCCTCGCCGCTGGTGTACCCGTCCGTGTACGTCACCGCGTGCACGGTCCCGGCGTCGGCGGCCAGTACGACGGCCGTCGAGGAGTCCAGCCCGCCGGACAAGTCCGCCCCCGCCACCCCACCGGCGGCACGGACCCGGTGCTGGACAGCCTCAGTAAGCACCTGACCGAACCGGTCGGCACCCTCGCGGAGCTCGTCCACCGGCTCGACGCCGGAGACGTCGACGAGCTGCGGCGGCGCCCCCGGTGCGAGCAGCAGACCGAACCCGCCAGGCACCAGCCGGATCTCCTCGTACGGGCTGCGGTGCGGCCAGTGATGCTCACCCACCGTGAGCCGCGCCGCCAGCCACGGCAGATCCGGCACGAGCGGACGCCCCAGGAGACGGGCCGTAGTCGCCCACGCCGTCCCTTCGTCGCCTCGCAAGGTGTAGTAGACGGCCCGCATCCCGGCCAGGTCTCCGCACACGAACCGCTGCCGCCCGTCACTCGCGACCACCCAGTACGAGCCCGGCCACCGGGTCAGTTCGCCCCACTGCCCCGCCCGAACGGCTGCGAACGCGGCGTGCAGTTCCTGCTTGGTGACCGGGCAGTCGCCCACTACCGCGAGGGCGACCGGTCCTTCGGCGACCGCCTGTACCCGCGTGCCCGGAGCCCGGCGCACGTCGCCGAGCCCGTCGATCGTCACTCCGTCCCCGGCGGCACTGCCGCCGGTCATCCACTCTCGTTCCATGCGTTCGCCTCCCCTTTCGATCAGACCTGTGACGTGCCCGGGGGCCGGCCGTCGTACGGCCGGCCCCCGGGGTGCTCGGTCAGGTCCTGCGGGCCTTTCAGCCCTCGAAGTAGTTCGACTTGTCCGAGTCGTTGAACGTCTGGCGGCCCAGGGTGAGGGTCGCCACCGGGTGGGTGCTGATCTGCGGCGCGAAGCCGCCGGTGCTCGGCGCCGCGGCGGGCTTGTTCTCGACGGCGGGCTTGGTGGTGACGATGGTCTGCTCGGCCATGACCGGCCTCCCTTGTCATCGGTGGATGTGAGGTGGTGCTGCCTCTATGTCACCGCGACCGAAGATCTGTTCCCAGAGACGGAGATGGGGACTTGCTGGGAGCGGATCTGGGAGAAAACTGGGGCGGGCCTGGGACATCAGCCCCCAAGGAGATCGAGCACGGCCCGCTGGTAGACGGCGTACACCGTGGGGAGTTCGGCGAGGTGGGCGCGTTCGTCGATGCCGTGCAGCCCCTCGTACGGCACCCCGAAGCCGGCCGTGGCCCGGATTCCCTCCCCGGCAAGCAGGTTGCCGATGTTCGACGGCCCCGCGGTCTTCGCCCGCACCCTCAGCCCTGCCTCGGCGGCGGCGTTCAGCAGGGCGGCGGCGGGCTGCTCGCCCTCGGTCAGGCGGAACGGCGGCCACGTGGCGATGGGGGTGACCTCGGTCGGCTTCGGGGCGGGCAGCTCCGCATCCATCTCGGCGACGGCCTTGCGGACGAGCGTCTCGGCGTCGTGGGCGTCGAAGGTCGGGGTGGTGCGGATGTCGACGTTGAGGTCGCATCGGTCGGGGGTGACCGAGAAGCCCTGGCCGCCGCGGAAGGAGGTCACCGACAGCTTCGGCGGCAGTGGAAACGCCGAGGTCCCGTCGGCGCCGGGCAGGTCGGCGGCGTCCAGCAGCCGTACAAGGTGGGCGGCGCGGGAGATGGCACCGACCACGCTCTTGCTGGACCCGGAGTGCCCGGAGGGGGCGTGCACGGCAAGGGAGGCCCTCCACAGACCACGGCCGCCGACCACGACCTCGTCCAGACCCGGGTAGCCAATCATCACCCCGGCCGGGCGGGCCGCAGTGGGGTCGGCGAGGTAGGCGCGGGCGCCGCCGAAGCCGCCGGTGTGCTCGTCGACGTCCAACAGCACGGCGAGCCCGCCATGCAGGTCAGCGGCGCGGGGCAGCAGGTCGGCGGCGATGTGGCAGAACATCGCCGCGGCAAGCTTGGAGTCGGACGAGCCACGGCCGAGCAGCCATCCGTCCACAATGTCGCCGGAGGCCGGCGGGAAGGACCAGGCACTCTCGTCGCCGTACGGGGCGGTGTCCACGCACGCATCCAGCGTCCACCAGGGCCCCGGGTGCCCGCCGGGGATCTCCACGAGCAGCCCCGCCAGGGCGCCCCCGTCGTCGTGGAGGCGGCGGTGCGGCAGATCACGGGCGGCGAGCCAGTCCTCCAGCACGGTAAGGACGGGCCCGTAGTCGTCGATCCCGGCCCGGCTCGGGCGCCGGACCAGCTCCTGGGCCAGCTCGATCACAGACGCCGTACGGGCCTCGGCCGCCTGCTGAAGGTTCTCGCTCACGGTTCTCCCCACCACGTCAGTTGTGCCGTACCGGCAGCGCACGGACGGCCTCGATCGTCTCCACCGGCCGTGCAGACGCGCACGCCTCCCGCCCATGGTGGACCAGACCCACTGCCGCCTCGCGACCGAGTAAGACGCCGCAGTCGAATCCCTCGGCCCCGTGGAAGGACGGCAGCGGCACCACCGCGGCGGTCTCCGAGGCGACGAAGAAGCGTTCCAGCGCCTCGGTGGGCTCCACCATCCCGATGTGCAGCGTCTTGACGCCGTTGCGGCGCGCGGACGGATCACGTAGCTCCAGCAGCCGCAGAAGGTGGTCGGCCAGCACGCGGTGCCGCGGCGGCCCGTACAGCACCCGGTAGTGGACCAGGTCCGGATGCTGGGCCACGGCCGTCTCGATCGCCGCCAGGTACGCCTTTTCCCGGCTGCGGGAGCCGGTGACGACCAGGTGCTCGCGCGCTCCGGCGGCGACGTCGACCATCGCCTCGACCAGGTCGGTCCAGCGGGTGAGCACGTCGACCACCACTGCGGTGCCGGAGGACTCCAGCACGCTGGTGGCCGCCCCGTCCTGGTGGGCGAACAGCACCTCCGGGCGTTCGCGGTAGAACTGGCACAGTCCGGCTCGGTTCCGCTTGCCGGTCCGGCGCCGGCCGGACTCCCACGCGCTCAACAGGCTCGCGTCCGAGGCGCCTCCGGTGATCGCATTCAGGGCGTCGGCTGCCTCCTCCAGCGTCATGTTCCGTGCCACCCTGGCCCGCTTGAGCGCCGAGTCCGTACTGCCGACCGCGGCCACGGACACCGCCCCCTCCCCCATCCGCCGGTGTGTCCGCAGTCTTCCCCTCGCAGCGGCCATTCAGTGTCGGGCATCAGGCTGCGGCTGTCAGAATGGCGGCCATTGACTTGTAGCTGTGCCGTACACCTGCGTCCAGTCGTCGTTCTGCTCCACGCACAGCGCGGCCCTGCGACGGTCGCCTTCGTGTTGCGTCCAGGCAGGGAGCGATCACTCGGACGCCGCCGCGATTGCGAACATCAAGGTCATGGCGCCAAAACTCATGGCGCAAAGCAGAATCAAAGCCGCCTGGCGGCCCTCGTCGCTCACCAACACCGCTTTTTTCGGATTTCCGGGATCATACCGCACCCTGACCGGCTCTCCCGGTTCGTGAAGAGGGCTCGGGGCGATACGAACTTTGCACCTCTATTCGCTTTCCGTCTTCCAGAGCGAAACTGCATACGCTGGCGACGTCCCCGTCCCGCCATTTATTGTATTCGCACACCGCGTCGACCTCTACTCCGTTTCGGAGAGTAGATCTCTCCCTCACGAACGACCTCACGAACAGAGCAGTGAAGATAGCGAATATGACAGTAGCCCCTGTCAAAATCCACCAAGCCTTTCATTGCATGCCACACCCCTGACGGGTGATCAGCCTGAATCTACCAAGGGATTCGCGAAACCCCAGCCACGTCACAAAACGGACCAGGAAGGGCGTACTGAACGATGGCC